>NZ_JACHCW010000008.1:0-316883 GCF_014200825.1 Pedobacter sp. AK017 | reverse complement strand
CTTTCAAAAGCAGAACACTGTTGTTTGTTCTTCCTAAAAACTTCTTTCAATAATATGTCATTGTTATCCTGCTGAATCAAGCGGTTCCTGAAATTGAGATCAGGGATTAAAGCTAAAAGATATAAAAGCTGAATAACATTAAAAATATTTAGGTGCCTATATCGGTGGTGTCCACCTCTTCCCATTCCGAACAGAGAAGTTAAGCCCACCAGAGCCGATGGTACTGCGGTAACACGTGGGAGAGTAGGTCGGTGCCAAATCTTAAAGAAAGCCGGTAGTCCAAATGACTACCGGCTTTTCTTGTTTCAAATACAGCATACAGGCTAGCCCAATATTACTGTAATTCTATAACCGGATACCCATGGGCAAGATCAACCAAACTTAGCCCATAACCTATGCGCAGGCCGAGTTTCCGATGCCGAAATTATTGCTGTTTAATGAGATAGGATGGAACTTTATTGTGAATAAATGACGCTTATCACTTATTTTGAACATTTTTTGGTTATATTTGATACAAAATTTAAAATATAAAACGAATGAATTTTTTCGCAGAGAAAAGAAGGGAAGTAATGCTGCATATAGAGAACTATATGCTTGAAATGATGGATACCTATTTGAAACCGATTGATACAAATTGGCAGCCATCTGATTTTTTACCCGATTCTACAAGCGAAACATTTTATCAGGATATAAAAATACTACGTGAGCATGCAAATGATCTTTCTTATGATCTTGTTGCAGTTCTGATTGGAGATACCATTACTGAAGAGGCTTTGCCTACTTATGAGTCGTGGTTAAGTATGGTGGATGGGATTTCAAGGGATGAAAAAGGCGGATGGATGAAATGGACCCGTCACTGGACTGCTGAAGAAAACAGGCACGGTGATTTATTGAACAAATACCTTTACCTATCGGGAAGGGTAGACATGCGCCAAATGGAAATTTCGACACAATATTTAATTGCTGACGGTTTTGATATCGGTACAGGTCATGATCCCTACAGGAATTTTATCTATACCAGTTTTCAGGAACTGGCTACAAATATTTCTCATAGAAGGGTAGCTTCACTGGCTAAAAAGGATGGTGACGCCCTGTTGTCTAAAATGTGTGGTGTGATTGCTTCTGATGAGGCCCGTCACGCTAAAGCTTATAAGGATTTTATGAGTAAGATCTTTGAAGTAGACCCCAATGAAGCGATGATTGCTTTTGAGGACATGATGCGCCAGAAAATTGTTATGCCAGCACACTTCCTTCGTGAGATGGGCTTAAAGATTGGGCAGACCTTTGGTCATTTTACTGATGCGGCACAACGTCTTGGTGTTTATACGGCCATTGATTATGTAGAGATTATGCAGCAGCTGATTGAAGAATGGAAGCTGGAAAGCATGAAAGATTTAAATGAAGCCGGAGAGAAAGCCCGTGATTACATCATGGCTTTACCTGCCAGGTTACTGCGTGTTGCCGAACGCATGAAAAATCCTACCATGGATTATAAGTTTAGCTGGATACACGCCTAAACATCACATGTTTCTGCGGTATTGCCCGCCAACTTCGTATAGCGCGTTTGATATCTGCCCTAATGAGCATATTTTACATACTTCCATAAGTTGCTCAAAAATATTGTTGCCAGCTATAGCCGATTTTTGAAGGTTCTTTAAAGCTGTTTCGGCTTTATCCGCATTTCTGGTCTGAAAGGCCTGAAGTGTGTTGATCTGATATTGTTTTTCTTCTTCCGTAGCCCGAATCACTTCGCCAGGTATGATGGTAGGGGAGCCATTTTTATTCAGGAAGGTATTTACCCCAACTATAGGGTATTCGCCTGTATGTTTTAAAGTTTCATAATATAAGCTCTCTTCCTGTATCCTGCTACGCTGGTACATGGTTTCCATGGCACCCAATACTCCGCCCCTGTCATTAATGCGTTTAAATTCCTGCAATACGGCTTCTTCTACCAGATCAGTAAGGTCTTCTATAATGAAGGCACCCTGTAAGGGGTTCTCATTTTTAGCCAGGCCAAGCTCCCTGTTGATGATGAGCTGAATGGCCATAGCCCGCCGTACAGATTCTTCTGTTGGTGTGGTAATGGCTTCATCATAAGCATTGGTATGCAGGGAATTGCAATTGTCGTATATGGCATAAAGCGCCTGCAATGTGGTACGGATATCATTGAAATCAATTTCCTGAGCGTGTAAGGAACGGCCTGAGGTTTGAATGTGGTATTTCAGTTTCTGCGACCTGTCGTTCCCTTTGTATTTGTTTTTAATGGCTTTGGCCCAGATGCGGCGTGCTACACGCCCTATTACAGAATATTCCGGATCGATACCATTAGAGAAGAAAAAGGAGAGGTTGGGCGCAAAATCATCAATGTTCATTCCCCTGCTGAGGTAATATTCAACAAAAGTAAAGCCATTGCTTAAGGTAAATGCCAGTTGCGAAATGGGATTGGCCCCTGCTTCGGCAATGTGATAGCCCGATATGGATACAGAATAAAAATTGCGGACCTTTTCGCTGATGAAATAGCTTTGGATATCGCCCATCATCCTTAAGGCAAATTCTGTAGAGAAGATACAGGTGTTTTGTGCCTGGTCTTCTTTCAGGATATCGGCCTGAACTGTTCCGCGAACGGTGCTGATGGCATGGCTCCTTATTTTAGCATACACTTCAGCAGGCAATACCTGGTCGCCGGTAACACCCAGCAGCATTAGGCCCAGTCCGTTATTTCCCTCGGGCAGGTTACCACTGTAAACTGGTCTTTCCTGTCCAATGGTTTTATAGATAGCTTTTATCTTGGCTTCAACTTCTTTTTGTAATCCATGCGCTACAATGTATTTCTCGCATTGCTGGTCTATTGCCGCATTCATAAAAAAGCCGAGCAGCATAGGGGCCGGGCCATTGATGGTCATAGATACTGATGTAGAAGCCGCACAGAGATCAAAACCTGAGTAGAGTTTTTTTGCATCGTCTATGGTGGCGATACTGACCCCGGAGTTGCCTATTTTTCCATAGATATCGGGCCGGATGTGCGGATCTTCTCCATATAAGGTAACGGAGTCGAAAGCAGTAGACAGGCGGTGTGCGGGCTGGCCCAGGGATACATAATGGAATCTTTTGTTGGTTCTTTCAGGCCCGCCTTCTCCGGCAAACATCCTGGTTGGGTCTTCACCCTCCCTTTTTAAAGGGAACACACCTGCAGCGTAAGGAAATTCTCCGGGTACATTTTCTGTTAACAACCAGCGTAGGATATCTCCCCAGTCTTCATACCTGGGCAGGGAGACTTTGGGGATCTGGAGTTTGGACAAGGATTCATAAAATAAAGGTTGCTTAATTTCCTTATCCCTTACTTTATAGATAAAATCTTTTTGCTTGTATTTTAACCTGGTTTCCGGCCATTGGCGCAGTAAACGACGGCATTCCCCGTCCAGTTGTTCTTCCAGATGTTTGTATACTTCCTGTAGCGCCCCTGTAATGTTTTTACTGTTTGGTAGAGCTGCTGTTATTGTACTTTCTTCTTCTGCGAGTTGAATTACGCCTTGTAGCTGGTATAGTTTACGTGCAATACCGCTTTGTTTGTCTACCCATTCATTATAACTCTGGCTGGCCTCAGCAATTTCGGCAAGGTACCTGATCCTGTCTGGCGGAATGATGTAGATCTTTTCTGATTGTTCGGTTGTAAGCTCCATGCGGGCATCGAATTTAAGCCCTGTTTTTTCCTGGATTTTACTGATCAGCGCACTGAAAAGGTTGTTCATGCCCGGATCGTTGAATTGTGAGGCCATGGTACCAAATACCGGGATGCTTTCATCGGGGGCATCAAAGAGGTTATGATTGCGTTTGTACTGCTTACGAACATCTCTTAATGCATCTGGGGCACCTCTTTTATCAAATTTATTGATGGCAACGAGGTCGGCAAAATCAAGCATATCGATCTTTTCCAGCTGGGTGGCAGCTCCAAATTCAGGAGTCATCACATAGAGGGATACATCGCAATGCTCGGTAATTTCGGTGTCTGACTGGCCGATGCCCGACGTTTCGACAATAATGAGGTCATATCCGGCAGCCTTACAAATGTCTATACTCTCCTGTACATTTTTGGACAGGGCCAGATTGGCCTGCCTGGTGGCCAGGGAACGCATATATACCCTGGGGCTATTGATGGCATTCATGCGGATCCTGTCGCCCAGCAAGGCGCCGCCTGTCTTGCGTTTGGAAGGATCAACTGATATGATGGCCAGGGTTTTATCTTTTACTTCGATGAGGAATCGCCTCACCAGTTCATCGACAAGGGATGATTTACCTGAACCACCGGTGCCTGTTATGCCCAAAACGGGTGCCTGGTTGGCCAGGGTTAGTTTTTTGAGTTCATTTACAAATTGTTGTGCTGCTTCGGGATCGTTTTCTGCTACCGTAATTGCAGCAGCAATACTTTTTATTTCTTTCTCTGGGATGGATTTGAGTTCCCCGTTCAGTGATTTGGTTGTAATATAGTCTGTTTGTTCCAGCATGTTATTGATCATGCCCTGCAGGCCCATTTTGCGGCCGTCATCCGGAGAATAGATCCTGGTGATTCCGTAAGCCTGCAGTTCTGCAATTTCTGATGGAAGGATGACCCCGCCTCCGCCACCAAATATTTTGATATGTGTGGCCCCGCGTTCCTGCAGCAGGTCGTACATATACTTAAAATATTCAATATGCCCACCCTGATAGGAAGTCATGGCTATTCCCTGCACATCTTCCTGAATTGCACAGTTTACTACCTCTTCTACAGAACGGTTGTGGCCCAAGTGGATGACTTCGGCACCCGAGGACTGCAGGATGCGGCGCATGATGTTGATGGTGGCATCATGACCATCGAAAAGTGCAGCAGCGGTAACAAAACGGATTTTATGTTTGGGTTTATAGATTTCAATTTGCTCCATATCAGGTTTTATAATCGGTATACAAAGGTAACAAAAACTGAGTGCTGGCTGGTAAGGATGTACGCATCAAATGGTAGGGGTACTAAAAACAAAAGGCTGTTCCGGTTTTTGTTCCGGAACAGCCTTTTATATAGGTTTAAATCAGCTCTGTTACTGATGTGTAAGCTCTGTAATGGGCTCACCAACACATCCGCTTGGCATTTGTATCTGTAGCATAGCAGCCAGTGTTGCCGAAATATCTGTCATGTAATGCGTTTTATTGGTTTTCCCGGCTTTTACCTTCCAGCCCATAAATACACATGGGATATGGGAATCGTAAGGGTTCCATGAACCATGTGTTGTTCCGGTGCTGCCTCCGCTAAAGTAGCCGGATTGCAGGAAATAATAGATATCGCCACTGCGACGTGCATTGTAACCATTGGTTACGGCCATTTTTAAACGTTCGGGCAGGGTAGTGCTGCTAAGTTTACTCAGGTCAACCGCGTTCATCACGCCTGGTTGTTTTTTGAGGTAATCAATGGTCATGGTTTTCATCTGTTCATAATCGGCATTTGCTTTTTTGATGGCATCGTGGTTAAATACGATCTGGCTGTTCATGCCAGTGATGATGGCTTTTTTTACTTTGAATTTTTCTTCAAACTGGGCATTTAAGGTTTTTATGATGTTGGCATCAGAGAATGTTCCTCCAGGCAGTTTGTTTTCCGTCATGAAACCTGCAACATGTGCTGCACCATGATCGGCAGATAAGAAGAACAGGTAATTTCCTTTGCCCAGTTTATTGTCTAAATAATTAAAGAATGCTTCAAGGTCCTTGTCTAAGCGAAGATAGGTGTCTTCAGCTTCAATAGAGTTGGGGCCATACTGGTGACCTACATAATCGGTAGCAGAACAGCTTACTGCAAGGAAATCAGTGGTATTGTTCTGGCCCAGGTTTTCGGCTGCAATAGCCTGTTTGGCCAGATCAAGTGTAATGGTATTTCCATAAGGTGTACTTTTGATCATCTCATAATTCTTACCCATATATAGTTTCAGTGGATGAGGAAAGACAGGGTTTTCTTCTCCTCTGTTTTTTCTTTCATAAACCTTATTATCGCTTGTACTTTGGGTATAGCTGTCAATCGGATAAAGTGTATTCCAGTTTTGTGCAAAAAACTTATCGGCTTCTTTCTTTTTGTTGTAATCCTGCATCCATGCCGGCAGCTGGTTCATGTAATACGTACTGCTGATCCAGTCGCCCGTTTGTCCGTCAAACCAGTAAGCGGCATTGGCAGAATGTCCGGCCGGTAAAATTGAGCCCCTGTCTTTAAGCGAAATGCCTATTACCTTGCTCTTGAAATTGGTGGCCAGGCGAAGCTCGTCGGTAATGGTGGTAACCAGCATATTTTTAGGCGACATTAAGCCTGCAGCGGTATTGCTACCTACCGTTTTAACAGTAGTATCTTCGGCGCAATACACACTTCTTTGCAACTGAGGGTCGTACCAGTCGTTTCCAATAATACCATTAATTGAAGGTACAGAGCCGGTATAGATGCTGGCATGACCACATGCGGTATAGGTTGGTGTATAAGGGATAAAGGTGTTTTCGGCCGAGAAACCCTCATTAATCAGTCTTTTAAATCCTCCATTGGTATACCTGCTGTAATACCGGTACAGGTAGTCCCATCTCATCTGGTCTATCACCAGTCCAACAACCAGTTTTGGTCTGTTTAAAGTTCCCGGATTTTCTTTTTTTGATTCGTTTTTAATGGCCTTTTTTTGAGCAGTTGATACCTGGGTAACCAGGATAAGCGCAGCAAACAGCAAGTAAATTCTTTTCATTTTTGTTTTTTGTGTGTTTCGTTTTTTAATGGGTTTTGGTACCCATTAAATATTGATTAATGTTCTGAAACTTTTTGTAAGTAAAATTATGGAATTTTGTAAGCTTACAAAAGAATCAGCAAAGGTTTAATTGTTGCTAAATATAGAAAGTTGATGATAAGTATTCTTTATTATTGTGTAAAGATTTTATAGCACTTCGGCTACAACAAAGTTACTGCCCCCAATAAAGATCAGGTCGTCTTTACCTGCATTTTCTTTTGCTGCATTGAGTGCAGCTGTAACGGTATCAAAAACATTTCCATGTAGCTGCTGCACTTTCGCCTGCAGGGCAAGCTCCTGGGCGGGGAGTGCCCTTTCCAGTTGTGGCTGGCAGAAATAATAAATGGCTTCGGTAGGAAGCAGGGTAAGCACGCCGCTGATGTCTTTATCTTTTACCATGCCAATAACGATGTGCAGTTTTTCGAAAGGGGTTTCTTTCAGGTTTTGTACCACTTCTTTGATACCGGCCATATTGTGTCCGGTATCACATATAACGAGCGGGTGTTCACTGAGTTTTTGCCATCTGCCCTGCAGTCCTGTTAAGGTTTTTACATTTTTTAACGCAGTGTAAAGGGGCTTGTCATTTAAGGTATAACCTTTATTTTTTAGAATGTCGACAGCCTGCAATACGGTAAGGATATTTTTTAACTGATAAATACCGTTGAGGTCTAATCGCAGGTCCTTATAAATAAGTGTTTCATTTTTCAGAATGGAAGTAACCAGGTATTCTTTTTCACGGAAGGTGTTTGTGGTACTCAATTCCTGATCGGCAAAAACAATTTTACTATTGGTTGTGCTTGCTTTTGTAAGGAATACCGCTTCACTTTCAGTTTGTTTTTCGCCGATGACCACTGGTATACCGGGTTTGATTATTCCGGCTTTTTCTGTAGCAATTTCTGTCAGGGTATTGCCCAGCATATTGGTATGGTCTAAGCTGATATTGGTAATTACAGACAATTCTGGTGTAATGATATTGGTAGAGTCGAGCCTGCCACCCAGGCCAACTTCAATGATGGCTATGTCTACTTTTTCTTCGGCAAAGTAAGCAAAGGCCATAGCTACGGTTACTTCAAAAAAAGAGGGGCTGATGGCTTCAATAGTTTCTTTTTGCCGGTTCACAAAATCGGTTACAAAGGTTTCCGGTACCATTGTACCATTGATCCTGATCCTTTCCCTGAAATCCTTCAGGTGAGGCGAGGTGTATAAACCTGTTTTATAGCCGGCCTGCTGAAAAATAGCAGCCAGTGTATGCGATGTGGATCCCTTTCCGTTTGTGCCCCCAACGTGTATGGTTTTAAACTTGTTTTGCGGATTACCGAGTTGTGCGCACATCAAAATGGTGTTGTGCAGGTCTTTTTTGAAAGCAAGAGCTCCCACACGCGTAAACATGGGGAGCCTGCTGTATAAATAGTCTATGGTTTGCTTATAGTTCATCTGTAAATACCTGATGAAGCAAAATTACCAAAGCTGTATGATTATTTTACTTTAAAGTTGAAAACAACTACACCAATCTGAACGTCGGGAGCAGAGTCGGACTGAGTTAAACGGGCGCCCATTACGGCATCCTTACATTTTTGCCAGAGTTCCCTGTCATTTAATGTAGTGCCCTTAACACCTGGTGTGGCATCTATAACCACCCCGCTTTTATTGATCTTTATCCTTACCGCAATTTTTCCGGTTTTTTGTCCGTCATCCTGGGGGGTTACCAGATTGGTAAATTTCCGCAATGCAATGGGGGTTTCACCAAAGCCGGAGCCACCTTCGCCATAATTGTTAGACAGGGGATCGCCATTTACACTGCCCTGATTACCAGGGGTACTGCCAGTGCCATCCCCGCCACCGGTTCCTTTATTGGTTTTGCCCTTGTATAAAGCATTCTGATTGATGGCCGGCTTTTCGGGCTTGGTCTCAGTTGTAGTGGCAACAGGCGTTGAAGTGCTTTTGGTGGTTTTTGTTTTTACACTTACGGCATCCTCGGTATTTTGGGTTACAATATCCTTATCGCTGGTCTGAGCTGTAGATTTTTGAGGAGTGGGCTCGGCAGGTACTACTTTGTCCGGTGGCTGATTGTTGGCATTGGGATCGGCAGAGGGTTCCTCTATACTCGTATAATCTGTGCCCATACCTTCTACAGAAGTTCCGTAATTGACCACTATACCGCCCATGCCCGCTTCAACTTCAGGCTGGAAAGTCCCTATGGCAATAAAAAAACTTAAAGCAAGTAAAACAGCCATTATCCCGGTAGATATGGCCAGTGCTTTAGGATAATTATTTTCTTCGTTAGGGTAGGTCATCATTTCTTAGGTTCTACAGCAAGTACAACTTTCAGTTTTAATTTATTGGCTACATCAAAGACCAGCATGGTATTTTCTATGGAAACTCCCCTGGCCACATACAGGACTATTGTCAGATCCGGTGATGCTTTCTGGAAGCCTTCTATAGTAGTTTGCAGCTGCTCCAGGCTCACCTTTTGCTTGTCTACAAAATAATTCAGTTTTTCGTCTATAGATACAGTAACGGTTTTTTGTGCTGAAGATTGTTGTCCGGATTCCGAACGTGGCAACAACAGTTTTACTACCTGCGGGTTAACTACTGCAGAAGCCAGCAGGAAAAACAACAGCAGGAAAAACATGATGTCGTTCAGTGCAGAGGTATGTACCTCTACAGTCCCTTTATTTCTTTTGCGTAGATTCATTATTTCCCTGGCTCTTCTAATAGATCAATAAACTCAATGGCATCGGTTTCCATCCGTAATATGATGCGTTCAACCATCATGTTTAAGATGTGGTACAATACATAGGCGATGATACCGATGATCAATCCGGTTGCAGAAGTGATCATTTTGGTATAAAGACCTCCTGATATGGTGCCGATTTCGATAGCACCTTTAATAGAAACATCATGGAAAATGGTAATTACACCAATAATTGTTCCTACGAAACCAAGCATAGGGGCAATACCGGCAATGATACCCAGTATGCCAATGTTTTTTTCCAGTTTGGAAACTTCCAGCTTGCCGTTATTTTCAATAGCAGCCTCGATGTCTTTAATGGGTCTGCCAATACGCTTTAAGCCTTTTTCCAGCATTCTGGCCAAGGGTGAATTGTTGCTTCTGCACAATGTTATAGCATTTTCCAGTCGGCCTTCGTGTATGTACTGCCTGATCTGGAGCATCAGATTGGATTCTGTTTTTGATGCTTTTCTGATGGTCAGGTATCTTTCAACAAAAATTACCAGGCCCAGGAATGCTAAAAAAGCAAGGGGCAGCATTACCCAGCCTCCTTTTAACAGAAGGTCGATAAAATGCAGTTCAGGGGGGGCAGGTGTAACTGCCTGGTTTAATGCATTTGCAGTATCAGTAAGTTGTTTAACGGTATCAGTGGCACCTTGGATTAATGCGATCATAATTATTTAGGATTGTTTGTGTGTCTAATTGGGGTAATGTAAATTCCTGGAATCTTTGTTGTTTTTTTCAGGATCTCAAGTTCTTTTTTTGCACTGTCTTCATCCAGGAAGGAGGCAATGCTGATCTTAACCCTTTTGCCGCGCATTTTTGCAACTTTTGCAGGAATGCCTCTTTTTTTCATATCGGCCAGAAAACGGTCTGCTTCTTTTTGGTTTAACAATGATGCGGCTATGATGTCGTAAGAGATGATGGTGTCTTTAACGGAATCAATGGCCATGATGGCTTTTTCATTGCTGATCCTGATGCTATCGGCCCGGGCAATAGAATCGGATTTTAGTCGGTCGTCTTGTACCTTAAGCGCTGCAGTATCCTGTACTGGATTGTTTTTTACTACAGTACCGGTAAAAATTTCGGGTTTAGCAAGATAGGCAATTGCAGCAATTGCGGCCACTGCCAGCAAAGCTATGATAACCTTCAGGTAAAGTGGCATTGCTTTTTTCTCTTCCAACTGTTCTGTAATATAATTGGTATTTACAGGTTCCAGTGGCTCAAAAACTATGGTCTGCTCTCTTTCTTGGTTTTGGTATGCTTCATTTATACCTTCCGGAGTTTCTATCTGGGGTTCATATGCTTGCTTGTATGGCTCAGGAATATTAGGTACTTCAGCTATTTCTTCGTATACCGGCTGTTCATCATTGTTTGTTTCCTCAATAAGTGGTTCAGCAGGGCCTTCAAGAGGATCAATCAGCGCGTCGTCTTCAATAATTTCTGTACCATCACTTAAATCGGCATTGTTGTTCTCCAGTTCCAGCTGTTCCGCCTTAACGGGAAATTCTTCTTCTTCCAGCGGGATTGCCTCTTCTTTTACCGGTAGTTCTTCGGCAGGCAGGCTTACTGCTGGCTCTTCTTCTCCTAAAACCTGTGTCTCCTTTAAAACAGGTAAACCATAAAAATCAAAACCAAAGTTCTGGCCTTGTTTCGGGACGAAGCTGAGGCTGCCGGATACGGTAGAAAAAGTGCCCAGGTCGCCAAAATCTGATTCCTGCTGGTTAGACAGCTCATCCAGTATGTTTTGAGAGAACTGTTCTACGAAATAGGTAGCTGCATCGGCCGAAATGTTCTTTTTTTTACTGATCATACCCCTTAGCAGCTCCTCTTCCTTTAAATCTGAGGTAAAGGCGAGCGTATAGCTTGGTGGTAAAAACGAATGCGTTTCTGTATCATACCTCCCAGGAGATTTCCTTTTATAAATGGTTCCCAATCCGGGGATTCCCACTTCTTTATGGGTTTTTATAAGTGTTGTCAGGTATGATAAGATATCCATTCTGGTAAAAATAAATTTTAATTCCGTATCAACCAATTAATAATTAAAAAGCATTTAGAACGAGTAGCTCAGGCCTCCAAATATATTCATGCCAATAACCTCATAATGTAAGTACTTACTGTACTTTGTATTCAGCAAATTGTTGGCCCTTGCGAATGCAGAAAACTTATTGTTGATCTTATAAGTTGCCCCCACACCAAGGTCTACAAAGCCTTTAACGGTTACTACGGTCTCATTTGCCAGATCGGGTATCAGATAGGGATTTGCGGGGGCAGCTGTGTAAACCTTTGCCTTGCTGTCGCCCTGGATAGCGAGGGCAGCATTTAAGGCAAGTTGTTTGGTGATGGCATACATCAGATCAGAGCTTAAACGCATTTGCGGTTTAAACCAGCTTTGTGTTTCAGCGGCAGGTTTATAATCTTCAAAGTTTAATTTTCCAGTCCATTTTAAGGCATCACTTACCTGTACCGACAATTCACCTTCCAGGCCTGTTAACTTCATTGTTCCGAAATCGTAGATGACATCAAATTTGTTAAAGCTTGTAAAGTTGTTTACAAATAGAGGCATGTCTTCAATCCGTTTGTGATAGAACCTTGCTTTATACCCAAAACCAGGACCGCCTGTACCTTTGATTCCTCCGCTGATGCTTAGTTTTTCGATTGAATTTTTGATGGAAATGTTGCTGTTCAGGAAAGGGTTTTCATCTGTAAACTGTTTTAGGGAATTGCGGTTCACATCACCTTTTACTTCTCCAAAAATCTGCAGATAATCTGGGATCAGGGTAAAATCTGCCGTAACTGCAGGGAATATCCTACTGGAAGAAACCGTTCCGAATTCCTGTACAAAATTGATTCCTGCATTAATTTTAACCCCATTGGTCTGCAGCCTGATGTAAGGATTTAACCTTAACAAATTATTGCCAACATCGGTCAGTGCGTCCTTGGTTTTGCCAAATTCAACAGCAGCAGCAAGCCCCAGGTTAAAGCTGCTGATCCTTTTGTTCAGGTAACCGTTCAATACGATGGCACTTTCTTTGGCATCGTATTTATCGTTCCAGAGGTAACCATTCAGTTTTGCAGCATAGCTTAAGGCATCAGGGTCTTCCGTAAATTTATTTACAACTTCGCCTTCTGCTTCTATAAAATTAAAGGCCTGTTGCTCCGGGTTCGGGTTTAGGGCAGGGTTGTTCTTATCTGTTCCATAAAAATATAAGCCGTTTCTTTGATAATTTAAGCGTCCGCTAAGGGTAGCCTGTTCACCAATGCTCCGGCCAAATACACTCAGCTGTTGTTGGTTGGCAATTTGTTTGTTCAGGCTTCCCGACTGTCCAAAATGCTTAAAAAATGCACCGGCCTGTAAAGCTTCATCACGGCCAGTGTTGACATAGGCCTCAGCCAGTATTGTTCCAGAAGAACCAAAGGCCCCTTTAACGTAATTGTTGATTAGTTCAGCCTCTTTTTCAGCAGCCAGCTGTTGTGCCTGCAACTTATTGATATCTGAATTGAGTTCCAGTTTCCTGTCGGTCAGGCTATAATTGAATTTGGCCTTATAGGTTTTAATGTCATTTAGATCCGGGCTTCTTCTAAGTTTTACGGCTTCTGCCAAAACGGGTTTATAGGGCCTTACCACTTCAATTTCTTCGGTCACAGCTTTTTCTTCCGGTTTCTTTTCTGTCGTTTTCTGATCCTGGGCCTTTGTACTTAATGCTCCGGCAATAATAAAAAACAGGGTTGTATATATTAACTTGGTCAATTTCATGTCGCTTTGTCTTATTTAATTTTTTCTAATTTGGCCTTGGCAGTAGGTACAATGTCATCCTTGCCTTCATAATTGTCGATGATGCTCAGGAGCGTGCTTTTTGCCTGTAAATTATCTTTCAGGGCCACATAGTTATCGGATAGCAGGATAAATGCCTTTGCTACCCAGTAATCATAAGAAGGCATGTTGTTGATGAGGTCAAAACAGGTTTTTGTAGAGGTTTTATAGTCTTTTTTATCATACTGTATGGCAGCCAGATTGTACTTGGATTCTGCAGCAGCCAGGGTTTTGGTTTTGCTAATCACACTGTTAAAGGCTTTTATAGCTTGTTCAGTATCACCTTTTAATAAATAAGCTTTACCCGCATATAGATCTACGCTGTTTTTTTCTTCTTCAGAAGCTTTGTCAGATTCTTTGACCAGCTGGACATATTTCAACACATCATCAGGCATGTTCAGCTCACTGTAAGCTTTTAGAAGATTGTTCAGTGCATATGTATAGTGCACTTTGTAATCGGCCGTAGTTTCCAGGCGTTTCAGATATACGATAGCCTCATTGTATTTTTTCTGATCAAGGAACAATTTGGAAATGCTGACCAGCGAGCGTTCGGTATAATCACTGGTCCAGTCGTTCAGGATATATTCATAATCAGGTACAGCTTCATTCGGGCGGCCTAATTTTACCAGTGATTCTGCTCTGATGAACTTGGCTTCTTTATCGTGGATTGCCTTAGGGAATTTGTCAAAGTAAGCGTTAATTGCTTCAAAAGCACCCTTTGCATCTCCTTTCAAATAAAGATTGTTGGCACCCTGGAACAGGATATTATCCTGCTCTGCGTTTGAATAGTTGCCAAGTGGGGTTGTGCCGGCATAATTGATGAAACCCTGGGAATCGCCTTTGTCTACATAGATATTTTTGATAGATTCCAGGGCCTGTTTGGCTTCTTCAGTACTCGGGTAATCACGGATCACCTTTTTGAACGATTCCAGTGCAGCATCATCCTGGTCCTGGTTGTATTGTACCAGACCTATAGTTACCAATGCACGTGGCACATAACTGCTGTTGGGGTATTGGCTTACCAGACTGATCAGATCGGATTTTGATTTGTCGAGTTCCCCCTTATTGAAATAGGTATAGGCCATCTCGAAACCTGCATCATCCGCATAATTGGAGTTGGGAAACTGTTTCAGCAAATTTTGCATGGTATTGATCTTGGCGTCATTCTGGTTATCCAGTCCCTGGATCATCCCACGTTGAAACAATGCATAATCTTCTCCGCTGGCTTTGCTGTCGATGATCCTGTTGTAGTTTACCAGGGCATTACCATAACTTTTGTTTACAAAATACGAATCGGCAAGCCTGATGGTGGCATCATTTACTGTTTTCTGGTCTTTATCATTACCTTTTAAAAAGCGTTCAAAATAAAGTGCCGCCTTTCCATATTTTTCATCTTCAAATGCTGAATAGGCCAGGGCATAATTGGCAAAATTGTAAACACCCGTTTTGCTGGCACCCGGCATATCCAAAAAGGTTTCAAAATGCCTTACTGCTTCACCAAATTTTCTCAGTTCATAGCAGGCTTCGGCTTTCCAGTAAGTACTCAGCGCTAAAATTTCATTATCTTCAGGAAACTTTTCAGAGCGGAGGAACATAGACAGGGCATTTGGAAATGCGCGTTCATTGTAAAACTCCAGCCCCCTGAAATAGGTTACTTTCTGGTAAGCTTCCCTGGCTTCGGGCGATTTGCTCTGAATGGGTTCCAGAATATCTATTGCTGCCTGGTAGTTTTTGCTGGTCAGCAAAATCTCGCCCAACAGGGTTTTCGCTTCATTGATTTTACGTGAAGAAGGAAACTGTTTCAGGAAATTTTGAGTGGCTTCCAGCGCCTGCTGGTTAAACTCGAGTTCATAGCTCAGTCTGGCATAATTGATCCAGGCTTCTTCTTGTATTACCTTGTCAAAATCAAGCCTGGATGCCCTGAAGAAAGCACTTCTTGCTTTCTCCTTGTTTTTTAACTGCAGAAAAGAGCGGCCCAGGGTGTACATGCCGCTTTGAAGGTACACATCATCGTTGTCCAGTTTTTCAAGTACAGTCACAGATTCGCTGTACTTTTTCAATTCAAATAAAGAATAGCCATATTGGTAAATAAACAGGTTATTCTTATTGTTTGATTTATCTTTAGCATAAAACTCTCTGAAGTATTTTTCTGCATTTACATAATCAGATTTGGCAAAATAGGATGCCGCAATCAGGCTCAGCATTTCTGCTTCGTATTGTTGTTTAGAGGTTTTTAAGATGGGTATGGCATAGCTGATCACATCGTCATACCTTTCATCCAGGTAATACATGGAGGTGATGTAATAGGGATAGCTGGCTTCATAAGTTGGCGATCCTTTAAGCTTTTCAAAATTGCTTAGTGCCGTTTTATATTCTTTGTTCAGGTAATTGATGTAGGCAAAGTAATAGGTTGCACTTTCCTGAAAAGGCGATTTTTCTTTTTTTACGGCTTCAAATAAAGGTTCAGCTTTTTCCATGTTGCTGAGCTGGAAGTAGGCATAGCCCTGTTTAAACTGATATTCCAGCCGCTGTTTGCCGGAAAGGGTAGAAGGATCGGTTTTTTCAAACCATTCCAGTGCTTTCTGGTAATTTTTTTGGGCAAAATAGGATTTGCCTACATGGAAGTAAGCCAGTTTGGTATTGGGGTTAAGCGGATAATCTTTAATGAAGTTCTGAAACAGGCTTTCCGCATCACTGTTACCGAGCTCAAGGGCACAAACGGCAGCATAGAATTTGGCATTTTCTTTAAGCATAGACAGTTCGGCATTGCTTTCCTGTTGTGTGCCCGGTTTTTGCCTGAGCTGCTCAACCAGTCTGAACTGTTGCGCAGCGGCTACATATTTTTCATTATCCAGTAGTTCCAGACCAGTTTGGTAATTCTTGTTCAGGTTAACCAGTACGCTTGTCTGGGCGTAACCGGCTGTAAAGCCACCTGCTAGCAGTAGCGGAATAAAAAGGTATTTTTTTGACATCTGATTTCAAATATGGTTGGTACTAATATAAATATAGTATTGTGTCTTATTAACATAAGAAATTAACAACTGTTGATAACACAGGTTTAACGGTTATAAAAGAAAGTTCGTATTGATCCTTGAAAAATATCCTTGTGATATTTTATCCTAAGGTTTTTTAACCGGTAATTTTAGTCGTTTTGGGCGGCCAGCAGGTACAGGACAGCCATACGTACGGCAACCCCGTTTTCAACCTGCTCCAGGATGATGGATTGTTTGCTGTCGGCTACGTCACTGGTGATCTCTACGCCACGGTTTATCGGGCCGGGGTGCATGATCACAATTTCTTTATCCAGATTGTCAAGAATCTGTTTGTTCAGTCCGTACATCATGGCATATTCTCTTAAAGAGGGGAAGTATTTGATGTCCTGTCTTTCCAGTTGTATGCGCAGCATATTGGCTACATCGCACCAGTTCAGGGCTTTGATCAGGTTGTGTTCAACTTTTACACCTAAACTTTCAATGTGTTTTGGGATCAGGGTAGTGGGGCCGCAGACCATTACTTCGGCACCTAATTTTTGTAAGCAAAGAATATTGGAAATGGCTACCCTGGAGTGCAGGATATCGCCAACGATCACTACTTTTTTTCCGGCCACATCGCCAAGCTTCTGCCGGATTGAAAAGGCATCCAGTAAAGCCTGTGTTGGGTGTTCATGGGCACCGTCGCCAGCATTTACAATCTGGGCTTTAATGTGTCTGCTCAAAAACTGACCTGCACCCGCATAAGGGTGTCTCATCACTACCATGTCTACTTTCATAGCCAGGATATTGTTTACAGTATCTATCAGCGTTTCACCTTTACTTACAGAAGATGAGGATGCAGCAAAGTTGACCACATCGGCCGAAAGTCTTTTTTCTGCCAGTTCAAAAGAAAGTTTGGTCCGTGTGGAGTTCTCAAAAAATATATTGGCAATGGTGATGTCCCTTAATGAGGGCACCCTTTTTATGGGCCGGTTAATCACATCTTTAAAATTATCTGCAGTCTCGAAGATCAGTTCGATATCATTCCGGTTAATATCTTTGATGCCTAAGAGATGTCGGGTTGATAATTTTTCTACTGCCATATTATTTATTGCTTTCTGATATTAAGATAACTTTGTCTTCTCCTTCGGTTTCCTTCCAGCTCACCCTTACCATTTGCGAGTTCAGGCTGTCCACCTGGTGCCCTATGTAATTCGGTTCTATAGGCAGTTGTCGGGAAAACCTTCTGTCTATCAACACCATGAGCTCTACTTTTGCCGGCCGGCCATAAGCCAGTAAGGCATCCATTGCAGCCCTGATGGTACGGCCGGTCCACAAAACATCATCAATTAAAATGATGTTCTTGCCTTCAATGATAAAATCTATGGTATTGCTGCTTGCTGAGACCAGCCCGTCTTTCCGCCTGAAATCGTCCCTGAAAAAAGTAATGTCAAGGTTACCTTTCAGGATCGTACTTTTTTTCAGGACTTCTGAAAGTTCATTTTTTACCCTGTCGGCAAAATAACTGCCACGGGGCTGTATACCTATTAAAGCAGTATTGGAAAAATCGTTGTGGTTCTCAATTAATTGATGACAAAGTCGCTTAATTGTGATCTGGAATTTTTGACCGTCTAGCAGTGTTCGTTTTTGCATTGACTTAAAGATTATGCAAATATAGCCAAAAAGTTGTAACCCCAAATGTATAAAGCAGGTTTAATTGCAAATGGCATAAAACAACCAGGTAGCTTGTTGTGCGTAAATGTTTTAGTGCTGAATTTAATTTGTTAAATATTTTTTACTGTAATTTACCTTCATCAGGTCGTAGCGTTTAAATTGCATTTTCAGTCTGTTCAGAAAATCATCATAATTGCGCTTTTCTTTAGGACTCCATAAAATTTCACTTAAGGCATCCAGGCGCGGGAAAAGCATGTATTCCGCTTTTGCCGGATTGGCAATATATTCAGACCATAAATTGGCCTGTCCGCCCCAGATGTATTGGGCTTCATCAGCACTAAGCACAGCCGGAACGGGTTCATAATCGTATACCGTTTTTAAAGGCAGGTATTTATTGGCGGTAAGCGAATCATCTTTTAAAAACTGACTATGGTTAAAGTACATCATGTTTTCGGGTGTCATAATTACCTTATGCTGCTGCTTTGCAGCAGCTATACCCCCTTTTTCACCGCGCCAGCTCATGACTATAGCATTGGGTGCCAGTCCACCATCTAAAATTTCATCCCAGCCGATAATGGTTTTGCCTTTACTGTTCACAAATTTCTCAATCCTGTGGATGAAATAACTTTGCAGCGCACTTTCATCCTTCAGCCCATTTTCCTTCATGATCTGTTGTGAAAGGGCAGATTGTTTCCACCATATTTTCGAACCTTCATCGCCGCCAATATGGATATATGGAGAAGGGAAGAGGTTCATCACTTCAGTTAAAACCCCCTCCAGAAATTTAAAGGTGTGATCGGTAGGTTGGAACACATTGTTGAATTTGTTAAAAATACCCCAGGTTTGGGCCACTTCGTATTTTTTGGAAGGTTCAGTGCCAAATTCAGGATAGGCGGCCAGCACAGCCATACTATGGGCCGGCATCTCAATCTCGGGGATGACATTGATATAACGATCGGCTGCATACCTGATCACTTCTTTTACCTCTTCCTGGGTATAATAGCCGCCATAGCGCAGGCCATCATTGCCGGTTCCGGGGTAAAGACCTATAATGCTACCATTTCTCCAGGCGCTTATTTCGGTAAGTTTAGGGTATTTTTTAATTTCAATTCTCCAGCCATGATCATCAGTAAGGTGCCAATGAAAGTTATTGAGCTTATGTAAAGCCAGGTAATCGATGTACTTTTTGATAAAGGAGACATCAAAAAAGTGCCTGCTTACATCCAGGTGCATGCCGCGATAGGCGAAGCGTGGGTAATCCACAATTTCTAAGGCTGGTATCGAGAGCGATTTGCTGTTGTTCTTTTCTGCAGGGAACATTTGGATCAGCGATTGGATGCCGTAGAAAACTGCTTGTGGGGAATTGCCACTCAGCTTGATACTCCGAGGATTTACCGTAAGCGTATATTGGCCTTCTCTTGGATTTTTTCGCGGATCGATACTGAGACTGATAACCTGATTACTTTCGGCGGATGATTGTTTTAAGTCAAAACCATAGTAGTTTAAAAGGTATTCATTGAGGAAGTTTGCGGATCTGGTTAAAGTATCGGCCAGAAGTTGGGTTTGAGGGCTGATGTTAAAGAATGCTTGTTCAATGCCATATTTGAACTGAACGGGCTGTGGAATGATGTTATTGAACTGCGAACTGGCTGATTTGGTAAATAGGATACAAGTTAGTAGAAGTCCTGCGGCTATTTTTTTCATAAAAAGGGTAATTGGTTGATCAATTGCGTGTGGATGCAAAATACAAAAAAGATTTGATCAGGGCAGGACAAAAAAAAGCCCCTCGGTAAAGAGGGGCTTTGAATATACTATAGTTAAAAGAAACTAGCCTTTTTTAGCTTTGTTTTCTTCACCTTCCATTTGTTGTTTCAATTGTGCAAGCACACCTAAATCGCCCAATGTAGATTTTTCAACTGAATCTTTAACTTTTTTAACTGCGCTGCTTGAAGCCTTAGCTTCTTTTTTCTTAGCGTTTCTTTCTTCAGCAACAGCTTCAGCTTTAGCCTCTTCCCAGATACGGGCATGAGAAACAACGATACGTTTGGCATCTTTGTTAAACTCAATGATTTTGAAGTCATTGGTTTCTTCAGCTTTGATTACAGAACCATCTTCTTTCGCCATGTGTTTAGTTGGCACGAAACCTTCTACACCATAAGGTAAAGCAATAACAGCACCTTTATCAGTTACTTTAACAACAGTTCCCTGGTGAATTGAATCTAAAGTGAAGATAGTTTCAAAAGTATCCCAAGGGTTTTCTTCCAGTTGTTTGTGACCTAAGCTCAGTTTGCGGTTATCCACGTCCAGTTCAAGTACAACTACGGCTAATGTATCACCAACTTTAGTGAATTCGTTAGGGTGGTTAACTTTTTTAGACCATGAAAGATCAGAAATATGGATCAGACCATCGATGCCTTCTTCGATTTCTACGAATACACCGAAATTGGTCATGTTTTTAACTACTGCAGTATGTTTGCTTCCGATCGGATATCTTTCAGCAACGTTTTGCCAAGGATCCTGAGTCAGTTGCTTAATACCTAAGCTCATTTTACGGTCTTCTCTGTCTAAAGTTAAAACTTCAGCTTCGATCTCATCGCCAACTTTCAGGAATTCCTGAGGGCTGCGCAAGTTTTGTGACCATGACATTTCTGATACGTGGATCAATCCTTCAACACCAGGAATGATTTCTAAGAAAGCACCGTAATCAGCAACAGTAACAATTTTACCTTTCACTTTAGAACCAATAGCCAGATCAGCATTTAAAGATTCCCAAGGATGTGGTGTCAATTGTTTTAAGCCTAATGCAATACGTTTCTTCTCATCATCAAAATCAAGTACTACAACATTGATTTTCTCGTCTAAGCTCAATACTTCTTTTGGATGCTCTATGCGGCCCCATGAAATATCAGTGATGTGAAGCAGACCGTCAACCCCACCTAAATCGATGAATACACCGAAGTCAGTGATGTTTTTAACAGTTCCTTCCAATACCTGACCTTTTTCAAGTTTAGATACGATCTCAACTTTTTGGCTTTCTAAATCGTCCTCAATTAAGATTTTATGAGATACAACTACGTTTTTAAATTCGTGGTTAATCTTAACAACTTTGAATTCCATTGTTTTACCCACGTATACATCGTAATCGCGGATAGGTTTGATGTCAATCTGAGAACCTGGTAAGAAAGCCTCAACACCCATGATGTCAACGATAAGACCACCTTTAGTACGGCTTTTAACAAATCCGTTAATGATTCTGTCATTGTCAAGGGCTTCATTGATAGATTCCCATGATCTTTGGGTTTTGGCTCTTTTACGAGACAAGATTAACTGGCCGTTAGCATCTTCAGGGGCTTCCACGAAAACGTCAACTTTGTCGCCAACTTTCAAATCAGGTGTATCGCGGAATTCAGAAGTAGATACCAGGCCGTCTGATTTAAATCCTACGTTCAATACCACATCTTTGTTGTTGATTGAAACAACAGTACCGCTGATGATTTCACCCTGAGTGATTTGATTGAAAGTATCGGTATACATGTCTTCAAACTTTTTACGGTCTGCATCACTGTAATTACCGAATGCTTTATCATCTGCATCCCAGTCAAAATCCTGATCTGGAGTTGCCAATGATGATTTGATCTGTTCGATCGATACTGAATCAGCTTCTGACTCAATAGTTTCTTTCTCGGAGAGACGAGCGTCTGCACCTTGAAGTTCGGCTGTTTTAGCCTCTAGTTCTTTTTCTGCTACTTGTTTTTTAGCCATTAAAATTAAATCTCCTTTTCCCGTGAGGGACGGCAAAGATAGAAATTAATAATTTTACAGCAAAGATTTTTTTGATAAATGTTGTTGATTTAGAACAGATTGTATCCCGGATAGTTGTTTGTACACCAGACCTGCGCTTCATTACAGCCGGCCTTTATAAAAAATACAGACCTTAGTCGGTCAGAAACCTTCGGTAATTCAGGTATCATGTGCGTTGTATCGTCCTCTGTTTATATTTTTTTAAAGATTTGTAAGAGGAGGTTGGCTGGTTTGCCAATTTCAGCATAAGTTTACTTAAATCAGAAAGATGTTTTAAGAAAATTTTATGGAAAGAAGTGGTTTAAATAATTATTCTCCTCCTGTTGGCAGTTTGCTGACTTATTTGAATGGTCATCTAAATTTATCGCAGGAATTTAATGATGCCCTCAGGCGGATGCTGGGCGCAGAAACTTTGGCTGCTAAACTTGATGTGGTCAAATTCGGGGAAGTTTGTGTAACAGCTAACTGGATAGAAAGAGGTTATGCACGCTTCTTTAAAAGGGTGGCAGATGACAATGGCATATTGACCGACGTAACGATTGATTTTTGTCGGTGGGGGAGAATATTGGTGATACCGGAATGTTTTTTTAACGGACAACCTTGCGGTTACAATGCTGAAATACCAAAAGGGTCGGTTATCGTTCCCTTTTCTAAAAATTGCTTTGATACCTTTAAACTGTCTGCTCCCGAGGCAGAATCCCTGGCCAATAAAATTCTTTCGCTGGAAAGAGCAGAAAGTCTGGAAAAAAGGGAGTTGATGAAAATGAAACCAAGACCCAGATACGATGCATTTTTGAGGATTTTTGGAAGGGAAATAGAACAATATTTTGCTGTAAAGCAGATTGCGAGCTACCTGGGCATGCAGCCTTCCTATCTGAGCAGATTACGTAGTGAGATTAAAAAGTATCCCACTGATCATCTTCAAAATAAAGTATCTGTAGTCATTTTTTTATTACTCACAAGTAAAATAGATTTGTTATTTAACTAACAAAATTAACTATGTGTATGCAATTAGACGAAATCGATGCTAAAATTCTGTTTCACCTTCAAAAAAATGCAAAAATACCGATTAAAGAAATTTCTTGGAGGATACATTTGTCCCAAAGCGCTACCCTTGCAAGGATAAAAAATCTTGAGGAAAATCAATATATTCAGCACTACGCAGCGGTGCTGAATAAAAGTAAGCTAAATAAAAAGCTGATTTCTTTTACCGGGTTGCAATTGAGAGCACATGCGCAGGATAATCTGATCAGTTCATCGCGGCTCATCAGTGAATTTCCTGAAGTGATCAATTGTTACATAGTAAACGGAGGTTTTGATTTTTTGTTACACATTGCTGTTGCTGATATGCAGGAATACAATTCATTTTATTTAAATGCATTGTTAAAAATTAAAAATATTGAGACGGTCAGAACTTTTTTTGTGATTGACGAGTTAAAGGACGACAATAGCGTTGACCTGAGCAATTTGTTTAAGATGTATTCCGGTAAATCGCTAAGATTAGATTGATTAGCTGGTTAATCCCGAAAGATTAATTAGTTTAGTCCAATTAATCAGTTAAATGGAAAGCAGACGAGATTTTATCAGAAAGGCCGGTTTATTAACCGGTGCGCTGGGCATTGCAGGTATATTGCCCGCATCTATCCAAAGGGCAATGGCCATTGATCCCAGGCCGGGTACTACCTTTTTAGATGCTGAACATGTTGTTTTTTTAATGCAGGAAAACAGGTCGTTCGATCATGCTTTTGGTAGTCTTAAAGGGGTACGGGGTTTTAATGATCCAAGAGCAATTACCTTACCTGATCAATATCCTGTCTGGTTGCAGCGCAATAAAAAAGGTGAAACTTATCCGCCGTTCAGGCTTAATATTAAAGATACCAGGGCGACCTGGATGAGCGCCCTTCCACATTCCTGGGAAAATCAGGTAGACGCAAGAAACAACGGTAAATATGATGGCTGGCTGGAAGCAAAAAGGTCAGGTAATAAAGCCTATGCTGATATGCCCCTAACGATGGGGTATTATAACCGCGAAGATATTCCATTCTATTATTCCCTGGCTGATGCCTTTACCGTTTGTGACCATAATTTCTGTTCTGCACTGACAGGAACAAGTCCTAACCGGTGTTTTTTCTGGACGGGCAAGATCAGGGAGCAGCAAAATGCAACATCCCTGGCACATCATTCCAATGGATATATCGATGGTGCTGAAAGGCTTTCATGGAGCACTTTTCCCGAGCGTCTTTCCAAACACAATGTAAACTGGAAAATATATCAGAACGAACTGAGTGTAGATGTGGGGCTTGAAGGGGAAGCAAATGGATGGCTGTCTAATTTTACAGATAATGATATGGAATTTTTCAAACAATATCATGTAAAAAGGCATCCGGAGCACCTTGTTTATCTGCGTAAAGCCAAAGTTCAGCTCGAAGAACAATTCAAAAATAAACCCGACCCCAAGCTAAAGGAAAAACTCGATTTTGTAACCGGTGAAATAAATTTTTTGGAGATCAATACCCTTGATACCTTAACACCTGAACAGCGTGATCTGCATAAAAGAGCCTTTGTTACCAACAGGAATGACCCCGACTTTCATCAGCTTGAAACCATTACCTACAATGACAAGGGTACAGAAAGAACTGCCAAAATTCCAAAAGGAGACGTATTACACCAGTTTCGTACCGATGTAGATGCAGGTAAATTACCTGCTGTTTCCTGGCTTGTTGCGCCCTGTAATTTCTCTGACCACCCAGCTGCCCCCTGGTATGGTGCCTGGTACCTTTCGGAAACAATAGACATCCTGACCAAAAATCCTGAAGTATGGAAAAAGACAATTTTTATTCTTACTTATGACGAAAATGATGGGTATTTTGATCACCTTCCACCATTTGTGGCACCCGATCCAAAAGATCCTGCAACCGGGAAAGTATCAGCCTCATTAGACAGTAGTGCAGAATACATTTATAAAGGAGCCGACAGCAACAGGAAAAGTCCGGTAGGTTTAGGTTTCAGGGTGCCAATGGTGGTGGTTTCTCCCTGGTCAAGAGGTGGATATGTAAATTCCCAGGTATTTGATCATACCTCTTGTATCCAGTTTTTAGAGCATTTTTTGAGTCATAAAACAGGTGAAAAAATCTATGAAGACAATATTAGTTCCTGGAGAAGAAGCCTGTGCGGCGATTTAACTTCTGTATTCAGGCCTTATAACGGCGAAAATATACCTTCACCAGAGCCAGTGCAGCGCATACCATTCCTAACGGGTATTCATAAGGCTAAATTTGAAAAGCTACCTGACAATTTTAGATCGCCGGATAAAAACATCGTAGCGGATATCCTTAAAAGTCCAATACTGAATCCGAACCTGGCCCGGCAGGAAAAAGGGATTAAGCCTGCCAATACCATACCTTATGAGTTATATGCAAATGGTGTACTGGATGTTGCAAATAAACAGTTTAAAATTGATTTTACAGCAGGTGACAGGTTTTTTGGCGCCAAAGCCAAGGGTGCCGGTTTCATCGTTTACGGAGCAGACAACAACTGGTCGTTTACTGTTGATAAAGGCGATACCCTAAGTTATCAATGGCCATTGCACAGTTTTCAAGACCAGGCCTATATGCTAAAAGTTTACAGTGCAAACGGCTTTTACCGCTGTTATAAAGGGAATGCAAAAGATCCTGAAATTGCGCTAACTTTAAGTTACCAGACGGAAAAAAATAGCCATCGGGCATCCGGCAATGTTTTGTTGCACATTAAACGTTTGGCCAAAGGCAGACAGCTTAAACTGACCATAACCGATAACAGTTACGGGAAGGCAGCAGTCCATGTTGTTTTAAATCAGGAACAGCATGAAATATTTGTTCCACTCGACATTAAAGCAAATCATTGCTGGTATGATTTTACAGTTACCTTAGCACAATATAGCAGCTATAGCCAGCAATTTGCAGGACATGTAGAACATGCGGGAGAAAGTTTTACCGATCCCTTAATGGGTAATGTGATGTAATCCTATGCGTTTTCCAGATCGGCAATGATCAGTTTCTTCATTTTCATCAATGCCCCCATGGCGCGCTGGCCACGTTCAGGATCTGTCATCAGTTTACCCAACATTTTAGGAATAATCTGCCAGCTGATGCCATATTTATCTGTCAGCCAGCCACAGGCCACTTCATGTCCGCCATCTGCAGTAAGTTGCTCCCAGTAGTTGTCAATTTCTGCCTGTGTATCACATTCTACTACCATGGATATGGCATCGTTAAAGCCAAACCCGTGGTCTTCAGAGCTATCCATAGCCATTGCGGTAAAGTTATTGATCTTAAATTGTGCATGTTTTACAAAATCAGTGCGTTCCCCGTCTTTTTCATCATACTTCATGATGCCCTCAATATGGGATTGCGGAAACAGGCTGGCATAGAAATGAACTGCTGCTGCAGCCTTGCCGGCACTGTTGCCGGTAAACATTAGGGTAGGACAAAATTTCTGAAAACTATCTTCTTTACGGCCTGTATACAGTTGCCAGGAAATACCATATTTGTCTACCACCCAGCCATATTTAGGGCTCCAGTCGTAACTGTCAATGTCCATTAATGCATTTCCGCCTTCAATTAATTTGTTCCAGTACTGTTCGGTCTCTTCAGCTGTGGAGCACATCACCATGAACGAGACAGAGGGGTTGGGAACTGAGCTGGGCCCGTCATTAAGTAGCATAAACTTTTGTCCGCTCAGCTCAATCTGTATCACAAAAGGAGAGGTTTGTGCAATTCTGCCTGCTCCAAAGGTTTTGATATAAAAATCTGATGCTTCCGCAATTTTACCTTTTAGTGTAAGGCATGGATAAATGGAATTGTTCATGACATTTCAAATTTGGTTTTTTAATAAAGTAAATATACGGGCTCTATAAACAATAAACGCTTGTAAAAGCGACATTAAGAGGGGTGGAATGCGACAAAAAAAGACCTGGCATTTTGTAAATAATTTAAAGGCTATTTACGTTAATCTTGTATCTTTATAAAAACAAAAACCATCTGTTAACATGAAAAGATCTGTTTTATTTTTCCTTTTATTGATCTCCTTCTCGGGATATAGCCAGACTACGATCAACAATTACAAATACGTACTGGTGCCCGAAAAATTCAGCTTCCTTAAAGAAGTGAACCAATATGGATTAAATACACTTACCAAGGCACTCCTGGAAGAAAAGGGCTTTACTGTCTATTTTGACAATACACAATTGCCGGCCGAAATAGCCACTAACAAATGCAGGGCATTAAATTTCGAACTGTTACAAAGGAAATCAATGTTCACAACCAATCTTACCCTTTTATTAAAAGATTGCCAGGGCAATGTTATTTTTAAAGGTAAGGAAGGTAAAAGCAGGGAGAAGGAATTTGAAACTTCCTATAATGAGGCTTTAAGAGAGGCATTTAAGTCATTAAATGAAGTTCAGTATGTTTATAGTGAAATACCCGCACCACCGGCAGTTGCAACCCCTGTTGCTGTGCCCGCCACTGCAGCGGTAAACGAACCGGTAAGCAGTACTGCAACAGCAGTACCGGCAGCGCAGGTAACCGGTACCTTATATGCACAGCCAACAGCCAATGGGTACCAGTTAATAGATACCGCCCCTAAAATTGTTTTAACCCTCTTAAAAACCTCGGTGCCGGATTATTTTATTGCAGGTAATGAAGCGGCGCAGGGCATTGTATTGAAAAAGAATGAGAGCTGGTTTTTTGAATACTATCAAAACGATAAGCTTGTTTCAGAAAAACTGGCTATTAAGTTTTAGCTACCCCATATGAAGGAAGTAGTAGTTATGCAATCCGCGCTTTAAACTTATCGCGATAATCTTTAGGGGTCATACCAGAGCTTTTTTTGAACAGTTGTCTGAATGCTTTTAAATCATTATATCCTGAGTTCAGCATAACTTCCAGAATACTTTGATTGGTTTGCTCCAGCAGCTTTTTAGCCTTTTCTATCCGGGTTTTCTGTAAATACGCGATCAGCGTATTTCCTGTTGCCTGCTTAAAACGGCGTTCAATATTTCTGCGGCTTGCCGGAATATGCTGCAAAATATCTTCAACTGTTGCTGCTTTATTATAGGCATTTTCTATGCACAACTGGGTTTTAGTCACCAGCTCATCACCATGATCCCGGGTCGGTATAAAAGTACCGAAATAGCTTTGCTGTTCCCGGTTCATGTCTATTGCAAACACTTTGGCCGTCCTCACCGCAATTTCCCTGCTGGCATAATTATGTATCAACTTAAGCAATAAATGAAAAGTACTGGTGGCACCCCCGCTTGTATATATGCCCTGATCGTAGGTAACCACCTCGTTGGGCCTTAAATATACATCAGGAAAGCTGGAAGCAAAGGAAGTACTGGCATGAATGTGTGTGGTCGCACTTTTGCCGTCCAACAGGCCGCTGGCTGCTAATAAAAAGGCACCAGTACAAAAACTGGCCAGTTCCACACCTTTTTGGTGCTGTTGTTTTAACCAGGGCAGGAATTCAAGGTTTTCCTGAATGGCGGCAGACATGTCCGCCGTACCGAAGGCGGGGATCAGCACCAGGTCCTGTGTGTTTGCCGGATTTAAAGGTCGGGGTTTATGCGTGTTAAAAACAGGTACTTCATTGTTGCTGTTGGCAGCGTAAAGTATGCTCAAATTAAAAAGGGCCTCTTGTCCCTCGGCCTCGTAATAACTATTTACAGTATCAAATACATCCAATATAGCCGCTACACTTAACAAACGATATTTATTGGTCAATAACAAAGCTACTTGTATCATTTCATTCGGGCTTAAACGAAATGCAAATTAAAAAAAAATCATGCTTTTACTGTTTTTTCTTTTTACATGACACCCTGAAAATCAAAAGCCACAAATTATAGACATAAAAAAGGCCGCCTGCTATGGATGATGCAGACGGCCTAAAACTACATTTGTAATTATTATTTACCTGATTTTTTAGTTTCAGCTGGTTTAGCCTCTGCTTTAGCTGCTTTTTTAACTGCTTTTTTGTGATGTTTTGGTTTTGCAGTTTCAGTTGTAGCTGTTGCAGGTTTTGTCGCTGGAGTAGTGTTTTGTGCAAATGCGCCGAAAGTTGTTGCAACTAATGCTAACGCTAAGATTGTTTTTTTCATGTTTATAATTTTTTAGTGTTTTTTGTTATATCAAAGTTGCAAACACAACATGAAGATTTGATGAAGAATAGATGCTGGTCTTTTTTATGCAGGAAAGCTAATGTATACCTGAGTACCCTGGCCTTTTTTTGATTTGATGTCAATCTGCAGGTCATGAAAAGCGGCAATGCTTCTTACAATGGCCAGGCCCAGACCATGACTGTCTTCTTTTTCCGATTGAAGTTTTTCAAAACGGATGAAAGCATCCTGTACCAATTCGGCATCCATGCCTATCCCGGTATCAGCTATAACCAGCATATAGGCCCCGGCGGTTTCTTCACTGTAAATATTTACGTTACCTGATGGTATATTGTATTTTATGGCATTATTGATCAGGTTCATCAGCAGGGTATGGAACAGCGATTTATTACCCCTAAGACTATGGTCTTCAGGCAGGTCAATATTAATTTTAAGCTTCATCATCAATAACCGGTGTTCCAGTTCTTCGTATACTTCCTCCACTGTGTGTTTTACAGAAATGAGGTCGGGTTTACTGTACTGGTTATTTTCTACTTTTGAAATGAGCAGCAAACTGTTGATGATTGCTTTCAGGCGGTTTAATGTTTTTAAACTGGCAAAAAGTTTATTCTCTCCCTCCTGTGTCAGCTGTTCATCGTTAAGCAGGTTTTCCAGGCGCGTATTAAGTACTGATATGGGGGTAAGCAACTCATGAGAAACATTGGCAATAAACTCTTTTTCGGTCAGAAAGAGTGTCGCAATCTTATTCATCAGTACACTGATGCTGCGGTCAAGGATCCTGAAGTCTTCTGTAGTGGTTTTTACCGGCTGATAGTTAAAATTTATAGGGTCATTCACCTTGTTTAATTTCTGATCGATGATCTGATAAAAGGGGGCCAGTAAAAATTGGGTAAAGGCAAGATCGGTAATCAGGGTAAGAATGACGGCCGCGACCAGGATGCCAAAAGTAAACATGGATATGGTCCGCTCCAGTTGGGCCAGGGTAGACATCGTTTCGCCAAGTTCAAGCCGGTAGTTTTTTCCCCCGTAAGTAAAGTCAGACATCAGGATCTGAAATTCATCCTGGTTCCCTTCAATGCTGCGCAATTCTCTGCTGAACTTTTGCTTTATGGGCTTTTCACTTTTTTTAATCTCTTTTAGAATGATGTACTCTTCACGCAACAGGTTATAATCTGTATAGATTTTCTGTGTGAGCAGGTCGTTGATCTCTATACTGGAAAGATTGGTTACCAGTCTGGCCTTTTTTTGCAACAGCCGCTGCTGAATGTGATTTACAGAAATCCGGTTGATGGATACCAGGATCAGGATGCCGAGCATGGTAATGATGGCTACCTTGGTTAAAGTATTATATAAAGCAAGTTTGAACTGGAGCTTCATCGGGCCGTTTTTCTCATGGTGCACTAAAAATTAATCCTGTAACCAATGCTCCTTACGGTTTCAAACCAGTTTATCGTAGCATATGCAGTTAGTTTTTTACGCAGGTTTTTTACATGAACATCCACAAAATTAGAATCCGAATTCACTTCAAGTATATCTCCCCAAACATGTTCGGTTAAGTTCACTCTGGATATTACCCTGTTTTTGTTCAGCACCAGGTAGTTGAAGATCTCAAATTCTTTATTGGTAAGGTTAACCCGTTTCCCTTCAAAACTTACCTGATGGTTTTTAATGTCGAGTATGAAATCATGCACATTTACTTCATTCCGCTCCAGTTTATGTTTGCGCCGGATGATGGCATGCATCCTTGCCAGTAACTCTGTTAAGGAAAAGGGCTTTGCCAGGTAGTCATCTGCCCCAGCTTCCAGTCCTTTAATGCGGTCGTCAACCTCGCCGCGTGCAGTAAGTATAATTACTGCATCTTCACGTCCCGGCATCTTTTTTAACTGGTGCAGCAGCTCAAATCCATCTCCTCCGGGCAAACCCAGGTCCAACAGTATAAAATCGTAGGAGTTGACAAAGATCTTCTCTTCTGCTGAAGCTTTTTTCCAGGCATGTTCAATGGTATAACCTTCTTTACCTAAAAAATCGGCCATTTCCAGGCCCAGGTTTTTTTCATCTTCAACAATCAGGATGTTCATTGGCATTACAATATAATGGTATGAAGCTAATAAAAATAGCTGATAAAAAAAGAAGCGCTTTAAGCGCTTCTTTTTTTATTCCTTCCATCCACCTCCCAGCGCCCGGTATAAATTTACTACCGATTGTAGCTTTTGCAGCCGGTCGTTAATGCCGCTCAATTGTGCTGCCAGTAAACTTTGCTCAGAGGTGAGCACATCAGTATAATTTGTAGCAGAACTGTAGCGCAGGAGTTCCTTGGTATAATCTACGGCTTTGGTCAGTGATGCCACCTGCATTGCCCTTGTTGTTTCTTTCTCTGCTGCCGTTTGATAGGCATATAAAGCATTCGACACTTCCTGGCCACTGGTCAGCAGCGTTTGCTGAAAGCTGTAAAATGCGATCTGCTTTTGGGCTTCAGCTGTTTTTAACCTGGCCTTATTCTGTCCTTTATTAAATATCGGCTGGGTAATGCCGCCGATTAAATTGTAGAAAACCGAATTGTCGAAAAAGTTTTTGAGGCTCAGACTGGATAAGCCACCATTGGCTGTCAAAGTTAAGGCGGGATAAAAATAGCTCCGGGCTACATTTTTATTCTCGAAAGCTGCCCTGAAGGCAAACTCAGCGGCCTGCACATCAGGTCTGTTCTGTAACAGCTGGGCCGATACGCCTGTTTGCAGGTTGCTGTAAACAGTTTGCTGATCAATTGTGCCCCGTTCAATTTTTCCAGGGCCTTTTCCTAAAAGGATACTCAAAGCGTTTTCTGTTTCCCTGATGTTTCTTTTCAGATCGGGCAGGGTTACCTGTGCGGCATATAAATTGGCCTCACTTTGCACCACGGCAGCACCATTTACCACGGCACCTTCCTTTAAAGATTTCATGGTCTCTACATCTGTCTGCCTGATCCTGATGGTCTGCTCTGTAATGGCCAGCTGCTTATCTAAGGCCAGCAAATTGTAATAGCCATTGGCAATATTGGCAATCAGTTGCGTTTGCACAGCCCTTTTTGCAGCATCACTTTGCAATAAAGAGGCATAAGCCGATCTTTTAGCACTGCTCAGTTTGCCCCATATATCGGCTTCCCAGCTGGTGCTCAGCTGTGCTTTGTAGGTTTGGGTTTCCGTATTGATGTTGATGCCGGGAGGGAAGTTTAAAGCTGCCCTGGACTGTTTGGCATCTGTTACCGATAAATCAGCGGTCAGGCTCGGCAATAAAGCACCCTTGCTTTGCAATAAAGTAGCTTCGGCAATTTTAATCCTTTCAATGGCCTGTTTTAAATCCAGGTTTTCGTTGATACCCTGCTGTATCAGTGCCTGTAAAGCCGCATCAGCAAACAGGTTTTTCCAGGGAAGGCTGGCTATGGTCGTACTGTCGCCAGTAGTATTGTCGCGGTATAAATCGTTACTGTTTACTGCCGGGCGTTCATATTTTCTGCTTACGCAGGCCGTTAAGGTCAGTATAGAAAAACCGATAATGAAATAATATTTATGATATCTGGTGTTCATGTTCTTTAAATTAATGTTCACGGGTGTCAACTTCAGGAAATTCTATAACCTCTTGCCTCGGACCGTAGCCTTCATCGAAAGGCGATTTGCTGCTCACTTTTTCCTGTATGCTCTGGAAAACGATAAATAATGCAGGAATCACAAATACACCAAATAAAGTTCCGATAAGCATGCCACCTACTGCACCTGTACCGATAGATTTATTACCTGCAGCACCTACACCGGTCGACAGCATTAAAGGTAGCAGACCAAGGATAAAAGCAAATGAGGTCATCAAAATGGGACGTAAACGTGCGGTGGCACCGCTAATGGCCGCGCCTACAATGCTCATTCCTTTTCTTCTCCGGTCTACTGCAAATTCAACAATCAAAATGGCATTTTTGGCCAGCAAGCCCACCAGCATGATCAGTGTAATCTGGGTATAGATGTTATTGTCAACTTTAAAGATCTTATCGAAGATGAATACACCTGCCAAACCGATAGGAAGGGATATCAGTACTGCCAAGGGTAAAATATAGCTCTCATATTGAGCACATAGCAGGAAATAAACAAAGATCACGCAAAGCAGGAAGATAAAGATCGTCTGACTGCCGCTCGACATTTCTTCACGCGATAAACCTGAAAATTCATAACCATAACCTGTAGGAAGGTGTATCGCTGCTTCTTCCTGCACTGCCTTCAGGGCATCGCCAGAGCTATAGCCCGCATTCGGGTTTCCGGTTACGGCAATAGAAGTGAAGAGGTTAAAGCGTGAGATGGCCTGAGGACCGTATACCTTTTTTAAGGTAATGAAATTGCTGATCGGCGCCATTTGTCCACCCGAGTTTCTCACGTAAATATTGTTCAGTGTCTGCTCATTTGCACGGTACTGGGCATCTGCCTGGTACATTACCCGGTATTGTTTTCCAAATTTGTTAAAGTTTGAAGCATATACCCCACCATAATAACCTTGCAGTACGGCCAGCACATCGCTTACCGATAAGCCAGCCTGTTTTACCGTAGCCACATTTACATCAATCTGGTACTGGGGGAAATTGGGGTTAAATGAGGTAGATGCATATTGGATCTCGGGCCTTTTGGCCAAAGCTGCCAGGAAGCCGTTGGCAATATTACTGAATTTATTGATATCGCCACCGGTTTTATCCTGTAGCTGGAACTCAAAACCACCACCGGTACCAAAACCCTGGATGGTTGGGGGGGCAAAGAAAATGATCCTGGCTCCTTTTATACTGGCTGTTTTGGCAAAAAGTTCTGCAATAATCGCTTTTACATCCCGCTGGCGTTCATCCCAGGGTTTCAGTTTTCCGATCACCATTCCATAGGAACTTCCCGTACCACTGATCATACTTCGGCCCACTACGGTCAGTGAAAATTTAATCTCAGGAATGGTATGGGCTATGCTGTCAATCTTTTTAATCACCAGGGCTGTTTGCTCCTGTGACGTGGCCGGAGGTAAAGAAATATCCGACATCACTGTGCCCAGATCTTCGTTGGGTACAAAGCCTTTTGGAGTGGTACTCATTGTCCAGATCAGCACTATAGTAAACAATACAATACCCAGGCCTGCAATCCATTTTCTGCGCGCTAAAAAGCTCACTGACCTTTTGTACCTGTTGGTCATGGCATCAAAAGAAGCATTAAAAGCGGTGTAAAAACGCTGCATAAAGTTTTTAGGCTTGTTGTGGTCTTCTGCATGTGGCTTTAAAAATAAAGCACAAAGTGCAGGGCTTAGCGTTAGGGCATTGATGGCTGAAAGAATAATTGCAATGGCAAGGGTTAAACCAAACTGTTTGTAAAATACGCCTGATGAACCTTGTATAAAACTTACAGGGATGAACACTGCCGCCATAACCAGGGTAATGGAAATGATGGCACCTGTAATGTCCTCCATCGCATCAATAGTTGCCTTTTTTGCCGAGGTATAGCCATGGTCGAGCTTGGCATGGACTGCTTCTACCACCACAATAGCATCATCTACCACAATACCGATGGCCAGCACCAGTGCAAAAAGCGTAAGCAGGTTAATGGTAAAGCCAAATAAGCTCAGGAAAAAGAAGGTACCTATAATGGCTACCGGTACACTGATGGCCGGAATTAAGGTAGAACGGAAATCCTGAAGAAAAATAAATACAACAAGGAAAACCAGGATAAATGCTTCAATCAGGGTATGGATCACTTTTTCGATAGAAGCGTCCAGAAAGTCGTTTACGTTGATCAGCGCCGTATAATGAACGCCTTTAGGGAAATTGACAGACGATTCATCCAGTACCTTAATGGCCCCTTCAATTACCTCTTTGGCATTGGAACCCGCAGTCTGGTTAATGGCGATACCTAAAGCCGGTTTACCATTAAACTTTACCGAACTGGAATAACTTTGTGCACCCAATTCGATACGGGCGATATCTTTTAGCCTTAAAACCTGTCCGTTTTGGGCAGTTCTTACAATGATATTGCTAAACTCGGTCTCATTTTTTAAACGGCCGGAATATTTTAAAGTATACTGGAACGACTGGTCGCCCTGCTCTCCAAACTGGCCCGGAGCAGCTTCAATGTTCTGCTCGGCAAGTACCACACTAATGTCGTTAGGTACCAGTCCATAAGTTGCCATTACTTCCGGCTTCAGCCAGATGCGCATGCTGTAATCCATCAATCCGAATGCTGTAGCATCACCAACCCCGTTGATCCGTTTGATCTGGGGGATCAGATTGATATTGGCATAGTTCTGCAAAAACTTCTGATCATAAGAGGCGCTATCGCTATAAATAGCAAATATCAGTACGTTACTGGCTTGTTTCTTTGCGGTAATTACACCGGCACGCGTAACCTCTGCGGGTAGCAAACTGGTAGCCCTTGCCACCCTGTTCTGTACGTTTACCGCTGCCAGATCAGGGTTAGTGCCCAGCTTAAAGTTTACAGTAATGGTTGCTGTCCCGTCGTTACCGGCGCTAGAAGTCATATAGGTCATGTCCTCCACACCGTTGATCTGCTCTTCCAGCGGTACCACCACACTACTCATTACCACATCGGCATTGGCGCCCTGGTAAGAAGCCGAAACCTGCACTGTGGGCGGTGCAATTTCAGGATATTGTGATACGGGCAGGGTAATTAAACCCAATATCCCCAGTATAACAATGATAATGGATATGACCGTTGATAAAACCGGTCTTTCTATAAATTTCTTAAACATATCGGATAATTTTCGATTGTGGATTTAGGGTTTACGATTTGTTTATTTGTTTTGGAGATCAGCAAAGACAGAATCTGCACTTTTTTCTTCAGGTTTGATCTGTGTACCATCTTTCAGGGACTGGAAGCCTTCAAGTACCACTTTATCGCCGGTCTTAAGGCCTTTGGTAACCACATAAAAATTACCTTTCGTAAGCTCCATAACCTCCACTTCCGTATTTTTTACATTTCCCTTTTCATCCAGCACATACACAAATTTTTTGCCCTGCAGGTCGGTCGTAACCTTTTGGGGAATAAGGATGATGTTCTCCAGGTGCTGCGGAATCCGCACGGATGCACTTGCACCACTCCTTAAAAGCGTTGCCGGGTTCGAAAAAGTAGCCCTTAAACTGGCCGAACCCGTGCTGGTATTGATCAGGCCGTTTATAGATTCTATCTTACCGTTTTCAGCATAAATTGTGCCGTCTGCCAACACCAATGATACCGCAGGGATGTTTTTTAATTTGGTTGCAAGGTTAGTGCCTTTATAATGACGCGAAAACTCCAGCAGTTGTTTTTCATTCATAGAGAAATAAGCATATACCCTGGAAATGTTGGATACTGTAGTTAAAGGGCTTGCGCTGCTGCTACTTACCAGGCTTCCGGTTTTAAAAGGAATGCTGCCTATTACACCGTCAACAGGACTGGTGATGCGGGTATAGCCTAAATTTACTTTGGCATTTACCAGTTCTGCTCTGGCTTGTGCCAGGGCTGCCTTGCGGCTTTGCAGGGTTAACTGGGCGGCATCAAGATCGTATTTGCTGATGATGTCCTTATCTACCAAGGGCTTGGTCTTGTTAACCTGCAACTGGGCACTGTTTACATCGGCCTCGGCACTGCTGATGGCAGCGGTGGCTGTTCTTACCAATTGTTCGTATTGTGGTGCATTGATACTGAACAGCAGCTGGCCTTTTTTAACGGTAGCTCCTTCGTCAACATATATCTTTTCAATAAAACCATCCACCTTCGGTCTGATGTCTACATTCTGAATCCCTTCAAGTGTAGCCGGATAATCTGTTTCCAGGTCGGTAGATTGTGTTGTTATGGTAAAAACCGGGTACGACTGTACCTGGTCAGCAGCTGCACCGGGTTTTTTCTGATCGCTGTTGCCACATGAACTGATGATCAGTAATACAGGGATTAATAAATAAAAAGATTGGATTGTAGTTTTCATATTTTAGCGTGGTATTGTGTATGTATTTAGGGAAATATAAATTCAAATATCAGTTGTTTTCTTTCTTCCATTAAGATGTTGTATTCATCATCCTGCATGTCATAAAGTATTTTATAGAGCGGTGCGGTAATCAGCGGGTAGGCCATTAGCGAGAAAAGATTCATACAAAAATGCCTTGGATTCATTTTTTTGATGTTACCCTTATCCATCTCCTGCTGAATTTCTTCCAGAAACGCGTTTACCTTTTTAACACGTGCCCGCTTGGCATCGATCACATCGTTCCTGTTCATTTGGGTAATGATAAAGATTTCCCGGTAGGGGAAGTGCATGGCTTCTTTGAGAAATACATCGATCAGGTTTGCGATCTTTTCTTTGAAAGGCCGTTCAGATTCCATCACCCCGTCAAGAATTTTTACTACTTTTTCCTGTGCTTCATTGAATACCTGGTCGAACAGCGCATCCCTTGATCTGAAATAATAATTAACAAGTGTACGATTTACACCAGCTGCATCTGCAATTTCCTGTGTGGTTGCATGTATTTTGCCTTCTGCAAAAAACAAACGTTTGGCCGTATCCTTAATTAATTGTTCTGTACCGGTATCTTTTGCGGTCATTTACCTGAGTTTGACAAAATTGTTAAACAAAAGTATTGATCGGATATTTTAGTTAAAACATCGAATTGTAATGTTTACATTAAGCTGCTTATTGTAACCAAATATTTGCAGAAAAGAAGAAGGTATAATTGTGGGATTTAATACTAAAATTATTAAGGGAGATGCTGGTGTACCATGTTCAGGGCAAAATCAAGTTGTTCGGTTTCTGTAAGCTCGGTGTTGTCCAGTACAATCGCGTCTTCAGCCCTGGTAAGCGGACTTTCTTCTCTTGTGGTATCGGCATAATCCCTGTGGGCCAGGTTCTCAAATACTTCTTCCAGTGTGGTTAAGGTATCGCCCTTGCTCTGCAGTTCCTTATAACGGCGTTCGGCCCTTATTTTTGGATCAGCGGTCATAAAAAATTTAACCTGGGCATCTTCAAATACTGTAGTACCTATGTCACGCCCGTCCATCACTATGTTTTTCGATTTTCCCATACGTTGTTGCTGCCTTACCATTTCCTTCCGTACCTGCTTATTGGCCGAAACTTCACTCACGTGTTCAGAAACAGGCATTTGCCTGATCTCCTCAGATACTTCTTCACCGTTAAGCGTAATGTGCGACTGATAGTCCCTGGAATGAAAGTTCAGTTCTATATGTTGCAGGGCATCGGTAACCGCCTCAGGATTTTTTACGTCTACCTTGTTGCGGATAAAATAAAGGGTTACTGCGCGGTACATGGCACCGCTGTCAATATAGATAAAACCCAGTTTCTTAGCTAAAGCTTTTGCCAGGGTGCTTTTTCCACAGGATGAATAGCCATCAATGGCTATAACGAGGTTTTTTCTCATACAGGGCAAAGTTAGCGTTTTGCCCAATTGTTTTAGCTGAATTTTAATTAAATGTATTCAATTTGCATGGTAATGCCGGGATTTCTTTCTTTGGATAAAGAAAGAACATCACTGACCACTTTTTCACGCAATTTATTTACTAGGGCAAGACCTATCCAAATGTTCTGGTGCTGGAACTGTAGTGGATTGGAGGGGCTGCATACACACCAGTCTGTTATCAGGACAAGGGCTACAGGGTAACGGAAATAGAATAAATTGCTATTTTTGCGGCATGATACCCGTTAAAGAAGATATACTCAAGGCTGTTACATTCAAAACTTCACGTAGTGGAGGAAAGGGTGGGCAAAACGTGAATAAAGTTTCCAGTAAGGTTGAGCTGATATTTAACATTGCCGAAGCCCCCTTTTTTAATGAGGATGAAAAGACCTTGTTAAGCCAAAGACTGGCCGGGCGTCTGGATCAGGAGGGTAACCTGCATGTGGTGTCACAGGAAGACCGTAGTCAGCTGCTCAATAAGGAAAAAACAATTGCCAAGCTGATTGTTCTTTTAAAATGGGCACTGCATGTTCAAAAAAAGCGAAAGCCTACTAAAATACCCAGGGCTGTAATCAGGAAAAGGCTGGCAGACAAACAAGTTGTTGCTGAAAAAAAAGCCTCCCGAAAACGTCCCGCTATGGAGTAGGGTTTATAACCTTGTGTGCTTAATTAAACCTGTAAAACATACTGATAGACCCATACTGATGGGCCTTTGCCGTACTTTTTACTTCTTTGGTTTTGAAGATCATCCCAAAATCAAAGGTAAAGCGCTGTGAACTGTAGTTAAAGCCAATTTGCTGGGCAAATACTATGGGTTTTACGCCGAAGGTAACCGGATCGTTGTTGCTGAACATACTGCCTTGTATAGTGGCATCGTAAGCCACAAAATTAAGCTGTGGTTTGGCGTAAAAAAAGACTTCTCTTTTTACCAGCCCTTTGGTTTTTGGGTTATGGCCAATTACAGCATTGGTATAGGCCGAATTGAACAGCTGGTTCAATCCGCCAGCCCTGAATAAAATGCCCCCACCTGCCCCGCTAAATGTTGTTCCTGCATTTGCGTAACCCTCAACAGAGAAATCTGTTGCATTGTTTGAGGCCCGGTGCAGCAATTTGGTGTACTGGGCCGAGAGGTTAAGGGCTATTGCATTTTTGATCTGGTACTGCCAGCCGTCAAGCGCATAAAAACCCACTACATCGTGTAACAGTTCCTGTCCGTCTTCGGCCAGTGAATTCGGACCGGTAGTACCCACTTCAGCGCTTATTTTTAAAATATTTTCATTTTTGCGAAACCAGCTCAACGCTCCGCCCGCATATAAATAACCGGCAAAAGGCCTGTCCTGTCTGGCTGGATCGGGGGCATAACCAGACATGGGGTTGTACATTTTCTGACCTGCCGAGATCTCGTAAATCTTTTTCTCCAGTTTATCGTTCAGCTTTTCCTGGTTAAGGGCATGGCGAAAATAAATAAACAGACCGTTGGTATAATAACGGTCTGATCCCTGTGCCAGGTAAGAATCGTTGTCACTGCGAAAGCCAAACTCATTTTTATAAGTTTGGGCACAGGCAGCTGTGCCCAACAGGATCAATATAACAAGTGCCGGAAATTGGTATTTCATTTGGGCTTTACAGTTAAATTTTGCGGGTTCCTTACTTTTTCTTTAGTTAAGGCCAGGTTTATCACTTCCTTCATTTCTGTAACATAATGGAAATTCAGGTCTTTGATATAGCTTTCTTTAATTTCCAGAATGTCCTTACGGTTCGACTTACATAAAATAATGTCTTTGATATTGGCACGTTTTGCCGCAAGGATCTTTTCTTTGATACCACCAACAGGTAAAACTTTTCCCCTAAGGGTAATTTCGCCTGTCATTGCCAGGTTAGATTTTACTTTACGCTGGGTAAAGGCCGATGTAAGTGCTGTTAGCATGGTTATCCCTGCCGACGGGCCATCTTTAGGTGTTGCACCTGCCGGAACATGCACATGCACATCCCATTGATCAAACAGGGCATAATCTATGTTAAACAATTCGGCATGGGCACGTAAATAGGCTAAGGCAATAATAGCTGATTCTTTCATTACCTCGCCCAGGTTACCTGTAAGGGTCAGTTTGCCCTTACCAGGGCTTAAGCTGGCTTCAATGAACAGAATGTCGCCACCTACCTGTGTCCAGGCCAAACCGGTTACCACACCCGCTACTTCATTGCCTTCGTATAAGTCTTTATCATAAAGGGGGGCACCTAAAATGCGCTCTACATCATCCAGGCTAAGTGCCGGATCATAGCTTTCCTCCATAGCAATTTTTGTGGCCACACCGCGTACCAGTGAGCCGATCTTTTTCTCGAGTCCCCTTACACCAGATTCCCTGGTATAGTCTTCAATCACCTTTTCAATTAAATTATTTTTTAAGGTAATATCTTTTGTTTTTATGCCATGTTGCTCTTTTTGCTTAGGTAAAAGATATTTTTTGGCAATCTCTATCTTTTCTTCAATGGTATAACCATTTACTTCAATGATCTCCATACGGTCTAACAGTGCCGGATGGATGGAGCTGAGTGAATTGGCCGTTGCAATAAACAGGACATTGGACAGGTCATAATCTGTTTCTACATAATGGTCGTTAAAAGCACTGTTCTGTTCCGGGTCCAATACCTCAAGCAGGGCAGAAGAAGGGTCGCCCCTGAAGTCTGAGCCCACTTTATCAATCTCATCCAATACAAATACTGGGTTAGATGCCCCGGCCTTTTTGATCGACTGTATAATACGGCCCGGCATGGCCCCTATATAGGTTTTTCTATGACCACGGATTTCAGCCTCATCCTTGATACCTCCCAAGGCCATACGCACATATTTACGGTTCAACGCTTTGGCAATTGATTTTCCCAGTGAGGTTTTACCTACTCCCGGAGGGCCAACCAGACAAATAATCGGGGCCTTCATGTCACGTTTTAGCTTCAATACTGCTAAATATTCTATAATGCGCTGCTTCACCTTTTCCAGTCCGAAGTGGTCTTTGTCGAGTACACGCTGTGCACGTTTAAGGTCGAAATTATCTTTGGTAAACTCGCCCCATGGCAGGTCAAGCAACAGTTCCAGGTAATTGATCTGAACAGAATAATCGGGGGCAGCAGGGTTCATTCTGCCCAGTTTTTCCAGTTCTTTGTTAAAATGGTCCTTAACATGAATGTCCCATTTTTTCTTTTTTGCACGGCTTTCCAGCGCTTCGTATTCCAGGTCGGAAGAGTTGCCGCCCAGTTCTTCCTGAATGGTTTTTAACTGTTGGTTCAGGAAATAATCCCTTTGCTGCTTGTCGAGGTCGGTACGTACTTTCGACTGGATCTGGTTTTTAAGTTCCAGCATCTGAAGTTCCAGGGTAAGCAGCTCCATTACCATCATGGCACGTTCGCGCAGGTTTGTCATTTCTAGCATCTTTTGTTTATCAGTTACATCTGCATTCATGTTAGAAGAGATGAAGTTGATTAAAAAAGAGGTGCTTTCTATGTTTTTTAATGCAATTCCGGCCTCGCTTGGAATATTAGGCGATAGCTGGATGATCTGGGCAGACATTTCCTTGATAGAGGCCACCAATGCTTTAAATTCTTTATCGGATTTGTGCTTGGTCTCGGCAAATTTGCTGATGGTAACTTTAATATAGGGCTCAGATTGTACCTCTTCCAGTAAGCGGAAACGTTGTTTTCCCTGAATAATTACCGTAGTGTTGCCATCTGGCATTTGCAGCATTTTGATGATATGGGCAACGGTACCTACACTGTTCAACTGCTCAAATGTAGGGTCTTCGATAGAAACGTCACGCTGGGAGACCACGCCAATGATCCTGTCACCTTTGTAGGCTTCCTTTATAAGTTTGATAGATTTGTCGCGGCCCACAGTAATGGGGATAACCACACCCGGAAAAAGCACCGTGTTCCGGAGCGGAAGTATAGGCAGAATTTCAGGGGTATCCTCATTATTCATCTCATCTTCATCCTGTTGGGACATCAATGGAAAGAATTCAGTGTCTTCGTTTATGATAGGTAATGCATTGCTAAAATCGAACGGATCTTGTTTACTCATTAAATAAGTCTTTCTAAATAAAAAACGACAATCTGACAGCATGTCGTTTAAAAATTATTAATTGTATTGTACAGGGATATTTTCAACTCCTGTGCCAAAAAAGGTTTAGGGGCTTTTCCCTGTTAAAAAGTCATGCCGGCAATAATAATTAATTAGTATATCATAATTTGAATTATTTGACGTTTTAGTTAGATATTTGCAAATGGTATGATAGTTGACAGTATCGAACCTTTTAGATATATTTATTTTTTAAATAAAAATTGATGAACTATTTCAAGCAAACAATCTTATTGTTATTTGTTTTTTCTGCAGGTACCACTTTAGCGCAAAACAGCGGATACGACAAACTGGGTATGCAGGCAATGATGAAGGGCGATTATAAGGTAGCTGTTAACCAGCTGGAGAAAGCGGATGCGAAAAGCCCAAACAATGCAGCTGTGCTGAAAATGTTGGGATATTCTTATTTTCAATGTGGGGATTTTGAAAACTCAATTAAAACCTATAGCAATCTGATTACACTGAAACCTTCGGATTACTCTGCTTATTATTACAGGGGCAAGGCCAGACAAAATGTAGCCAACGATCCTAAGGAATCTTTAAATAACTTAAGAGAGAACTTTTATCTGGCAGCAATTAAAGATTTTGGCAAAGCCATAGAGATCAATGGGGAAGAAGATCCTCAATTGCTCCAGAACAGGGCATTGGCCTACAAGGACTACGCCATCTATAAATCGTATAAGATTAAAACAAAAGCCGAAAAAGCGGCCTGTATTGCCCTTTTTAACAATTCTATTGCCGATTTTCAAAAGGTTTTATTGGTTCAGCCGCAAAGAAAGGACATACTTTCTTTAATCGATTATGTAAAAGCCCAGGTGGCCAGTTTAAAATAGCCGGCGGCTATCATTTAAATTTTCCTGTGATACTGTAATTTTTTTCAGAAAGCAGTTTGATGTGTTGCTTTTTCTTCACCTGGTACAGGCTGTCGGGGTAATAGGATAGTGTGTCTGCAGAACTGTATAAAACATTGGCATTCCTGACAAGGATTTGTATACCATACAGCTGAGTACCCTTTTTTAGGATCAATACTTCTTTTACAGGTACCTTTTCATTATTGGACGTGTAAAGCTCCCTTTCCTTACTTTTTTCTGTGCTGAACAGGCCTGCCCATGCTGCCCGGTTGATGTCAGCATCCAGAAATATGGCAAATTCTTTTTCCCAATCGGCAATTCTGATCTTTTTTTTCTCAGCAGCGCCATTTACCGATACGGTTTTTGTAAGCACAGGGTTGTTTTTTTTAAGCCTTTGCGCTTCTTTCTGAAAATATCCTTTAAGGTCAAAATAGGTTAAATTGTCCTGTTGTTTTTTTACGGATGGTGTGCAGCCGTAAAAAAACAACAAGACAAGGACTGATGATAATTTTTTCTTCATTATACCAGACTGTTACCAGTCATAATTGCCGGTTTGGGAATGTCCATAATGCTTAAAATGGTAGGCGCAATATCACCCAGTTTACCATCAGCAATACTGCTGAAATCTTTATCCACCAAAATACAGGGTACCAGGTTGGTGGTATGCGCAGTGTTTACCGAACCGTCCCCGTTGATCATAAATTCAGAATTTCCGTGATCGGCCAGGATGATGAACGAATATCCGTTTTCAAGACCTTTGTTTACCACAATTTCAGCGCAGCTATCGGCCGTTTCAACAGCTTTAACTACTGCGTTAAAAACACCGGTATGACCAACCATATCCGGATTGGCAAAGTTCAGGCATACAAAATCTGCCCAGCCGGTTTCCAGCTCTTTGCAAATGGCCTCGGTAATTCCCGCTGCGCTCATTTCAGGCTGTAAATCGTAGGTAGCTACTTTAGGAGAGGGGATCATGATCCTTTTTTCGTTTTCAAAAACCTGTTCCCGGCCTCCTGAAAAGAAAAAGGTTACATGCGGGTATTTTTCAGTTTCCGCAATGCGGATCTGGTTTTTATGGTATTTCTCTAAAACTTCTCCCAGGGTTTCAGAAAGGTCATCTTTGGTGAAAATGACTTTTACATCTTTAAAGTTTTCATCATAAGTGGTCATGGTCACATAATACAAGGGCAGTTTATGCATCCCAAATTCAGGATAATCATTCTGGGTAAGTGCTGCCGTAATTTCGCGGCCACGGTCTGTCCTGTAGTTAAAGCAGATGACCACATCGCCAGGTTGTATAGTGGCAACAGGTTGTCCGCTGGACTGTGTAACTACAACGGGTTTAATAAACTCATCCGTTATGCCAGCTGCATAAGACTGTTCAATAGCCATAGCCGGATCTGTAGCCGGTGTCCCGATGCCCTGAGTAAGCAGGTCGTAAGTCAGTTTAACCCTTTCCCATCTGCTGTCCCTGTCCATTGCATAATAACGGCCAATCAAACTGGCTATTTTAGCTGAGGTATTTTGCAGGTAATGCTCCAGGTCTTTAATAAAATTTAGCCCCGAGTTCGGATCTGTATCGCGCCCGTCCATAAAGGCATGTACAAACACTTCTTTCAGTCCCTGTTCTGTTGCTGCATCACACAAAGCCTTTAAATGGTTGATGTGGGCATGAACGCCCCCATCAGAAGTCAGGCCTATAAAATGAACCGCTTTATTGTTGTTTTTTGCATAGCTAAAGGCAGCTGTTAAAACAGGGTTATGATGCAATGTCCTGTCGCTGATCGCTTTATTGATCCGGCCAAGTTCCTGATATACTATTCTTCCTGCACCAAGGTTCATGTGGCCAACTTCAGAGTTTCCCATCTGGCCGGCCGGTAAACCTACTGCTTCACCGGAGGCTTCTAATTTCGAATTAGGCCATTTTTGTAATAAAGAATCAAAAAAAGGGGTGTTTGCCGCATAAGCTGCATCAGAATTGTCTTTTTTTCCGTATCCCCAGCCATCAAGAATAAGTAGTACTAGCTTTTTATTGTTCATTCACGTCTGCTTTAATTAAGGTGTCGATAGACACCACAAATATAAGGGTATTGCTTGTTTTTTTTGAACCAATTTGAGTTTTATGATCTATTAATGGCATAGTTTATGTGCGTTCAAAACATTAGCTATATAGAGATGATAAAGCCCTTACTTTTTTTGTTTGTTTTTTTTCTTGAAATCCCCCACTCTTATACGCTTCAAGGCGATATTATAGATAATTTATCTGCGCATTTTAAGGCCGGGAACGCAAAAGAGATCGCGGCAAACTTCTCTTCTTCTGTCGAATTAATCATCATAGATGAGGAGGATGTCTACTCAAAAGCTCAGGCCGAACAAATTTTAAGAAATTTTTTTACCAAATATGCACCCCAGAAATCGACGGTGATCCATCTCATTAATACCAATCCAAATTTCCGCTTTGGTATACTTTCGCTCCAAACTAAAAATGGTAAATTCAGGGTCTCCATCACCATGAAAAAATCAGGGGCTGCTTTTTTTATTACAGAATTAAGAATAGAACCTGATAAATAATGCTAAAAATACTATTTTTGGGTTTAAATATTAATTTTGGATAAACAAGTCATAGATCAATTCATAAAGAATGCTATTGCCGAAGATCTGGGCGATGGCGATCATACCTCTCTTTCTACCATTCCTGCCGATGCAAAAGGACAGGCAAGGCTGCTGATTAAGGACAACGGAATTATAGCCGGAGTAGAACTTGCACTTGAAATATTCAGGCAGGTTGATGCAGGCCTGGTTACGGAAGTATTTATTCATGATGGTGCTGAAGTAAAGCACGGAGATGTGGCCCTTACTGTTTCAGGAAATACGCGCGCTATTCTTTTGGCCGAACGTTTGGTATTGAACTGCATGCAGCGCATGAGCGGGATTGCCACCAAAACCCATCATATTGTAGCGCTGCTGACAGGTTACGGAACGCGCTTACTGGATACCCGGAAAACAACCCCGGGGTTAAGGTATCTGGAAAAATGGGCGGTGCGGATAGGTGGCGGTGTAAATCACCGTATTGGCCTGTACGATATGATCCTGATCAAAGATAATCATGTAGATTATGCCGGCGGTATAAGCAATGCCATTAAAGCCGCCAACCAATACCTGGCAGAAAAAGGCAAAAAACTCCAGATAGAGATCGAAGTCAGAAATATTCAGGAACTTAATGAAGTGATGGCAACAGGTGGTGTAAACAGGATCCTGCTTGACAACTTTAGTTTCGCCGACCTGAAAAAAGCCGTTGGTATCATTAATAAACAATACATTTCAGAAGCATCAGGCGGCATTACAGAAGAAAATGTAGCTGAGTATGCTGCCTGCGGGGTAGATTACATTTCCATGGGCGCATTAACTCATTCTGTTAAGAGTTTAGACATGAGTTTAAAAGCCTTTTAGGTTATGATTTCTATCTATTCTATTTCAGCGGTTCTCCTGGCCTATTTATTTGGCTCTATTCCTACTGCGGTTTGGCTGGGACAGGCATTTTATGGTGTTGATGTAAGGGAATATGGCAGTGGCAATGCCGGTGCAACCAATACATTTAGGGTATTAGGTAAAAGAGCAGGTATTGCTGTAATGACCATTGATATTGCAAAAGGGTACACTGCCACTAAACTGGCCTATTTTATAGGCCTGTCGGTTACGGGGCCCCAGCACTCGGCTCAGTTTGTAAATTATGAACTTGCATTGGGTGTAACTGCTGTAATGGGGCATTTGTTCCCGATATTTGCAGGATTTCGGGGCGGAAAAGGGGTGGCCACGCTTTTTGGAATGATTTTGGCAGTTAACTTTCCGGCAGCGATGCTTTGTGTTCTGGTATTTATTACCGTCCTGTTGATTACAAAATATGTATCTCTGGGCTCTATATGTGCAGGTTTTACCTTTCCATTGAGCATAGTGTTCATATTCCAGTCGTCCATAAAATCAGAAGTACTGTACGGTATGTGTGTATGTGTCCTGATTTTGGTAACCCATCAGAAAAATCTGGAACGGTTGCTTAAAGGAAAAGAATCCAAAGTATATCTGTTTAATAAGAAAACTAATTAAACAAAACTTATGAAAAGATTATTGATTGTTGGCACAACCGCTGTATTGCTGGCGCTATCATCCTGCTCTACAGTTCCGCTGACCGGCAGGAGCAGATTAAACCTGGTTAGCAATGATCAGGTATTACCGATGGCCTTTCAGGCTTACAACGAGTTTTTAACGGAAAATAAAGGTGCGGTGCTCTCGGCCTCTAATGCAGATGCCCAAAGGGTAAAGCGGATCGGGAATACCCTGATCGCATCGGTTAAAAATTATATGAACAACAATAACTATGGAGATCTGATCAAAGATTATAAATGGGAAGTGAATGTAGTTCAGAGTAAAGAGTTAAATGCCTGGTGCATGCCGGGCGGTAAAATAGTCGTTTACACAGGCCTGTTGCCCGTTACAAAAGACGATGCTGGTTTGGCTACTGTAATGGGGCATGAGATTGCCCATGCCATAGCCGGGCATTCAGCCGAACGGATGTCGCAGCAAATGGTTGCGCAGGGGGTTGGTGTTTTAGGTAATGTGGCTACAGCCAACAATGAAAAAAAGCAATCTGTATTTAATACGCTTTATGGTGTAGGAACACCCCTGGTGATGTTAAGTTATGGTCGTAACCAGGAGCTCGAAGCAGATAGGCTGGGGCTGATCTTCATGGCAATGGCAGGTTATAACCCTCAAACTGCTATTGCTTTCTGGCAAAGGATGGCTGCAGCATCGCAAAGCGGACAAAAACCACCTGAATTTTTAAGTACGCACCCCAGTGATGCGACCAGGATTGCGCAGATACAAAGGATTTTGCCCGAGGCCCAGCGATACTATAAATCTACCAACGGGAAACCGGTTAACTGATAGAGAAAAAGACAGCCTAAGGCTGTCTTTTTATGTTTTAAGGGTTTGGATAATTGCTGATGCCTTGAGCAGGCATTCTTCATATTCATCCGCTGCATTGGATGCAAAGGTAATAGCCCCGCCTACCTGAAAGGACAGGTAGCGTGTATCAGCATGGTACAATATACTGCGTATGATGACATTAAAATCGAAATCACCCTGGGGATTGATATAGCCCATTGCCCCTGAATAGGCACCCCGCTTGCTGGATTCATAGGTTTCTATGAGTTCCATGGCTTTAACCTTTGGTGCCCCTGTCATAGAGCCCATAGGGAAAGCCTGTTTAATGGCATCAACAAAATGGACAGCAGGGTCCAGTTTACTGCTGATGGTAGAGATCATCTGGTAAACCTGCGGAAAGCCGTAGATGCCAAAAAGTTCATCTACTTTTACACTTCCTTTTATGGCACTTTTAGTCAGGTCGTTGCGTACCAGGTCTACAATCATCACATTTTCAGCCTGTTCTTTTATATTTTTACGCAGTTTATTTTTAATGCGGGCATCTTCTTCTTTATCCGGGCTTCGCTTTGCTGTACCTTTAATGGGCTGCGAAATCAGCTGACCGGCCCTTTTACAAAGGAACCTTTCCGGACTGGCAGAGAGGATATACTGGTCTCTTATTTTAAAGAAGCCCGAAAACGGGGTGGGTGAAACTTCTGACAGTTTGCAGTAAATGGCTACAGGGTCTACGGCAGCGTGCATGGCGTAGAATTCCTGACAAAAATTAATTTCATAAATGTCGCCGCGTGCAATGTGTTGCTGTAACGTTTCAACGGTTTTTAGGTACAGTTCTTTCGAAATCCGGCTTTGTATAGAAATATCTTTATTATAGGGGGCAATAAGCGGGGATATGCGGTCAATGGTATCAATAATTGCTGGCTCGCCAACCAGTACTTCTGCTTTTCCGTCTTTAACCCTCAGCAGGTAACGTGGTACAAAGAAAAACAGGTCGGGGAAGCCAAGCTGATCAGCATTGCAAGAGCTGAGCTGTTCTACCTCATTTTTCAGGTCGTAACTCAATAAGCCAAACATCCAGCTTTTGTGTTGTTCGTAAAATGCTTTCAGTTCCGTAAACTTATCTTCAGACCGCGCATTTAACTCTTCTTTTACCCCTACTGCCAGTATCAGATCAAATGCACTGTAAGGGTCGGTATAGTCGTTGGAATCGAGCACACAGCATACTTCAAAGGAACTGGCCCAGGTCAGCGCTTTTTGCTTAAATGAATATAAATCCTGCAGGCTCATTTTATTTGCGCAAATGTAGAACAAAAAAGGCAGCCAATGGCTGCCCTTTGCTAATTTATGTATATAAAATTAGTTCAATATTAATGTTTGTACCCTGTCTGGTCCAACAGAGAGGTACTTAACAGGAACTTCCAGTTCTTTTTCCAGAAAAGCAATGTAATCTGCCAGTTTAGCCGGAATTTCTTCAACCTTGCTTACCTTGGTGACATCAGTTTTCCAGCCTTCTATTGCTTTTAACACAGGTTTTGGTTTAACTGTAATGATGTCATAGGGCATATAGTCGATCGTTTCCCCATTGTGCTCATAATGTGTACAGGCATAAATGGTATCAAAACCATCCAGTACATCAGCCTTCATCATGATCAGTTCCGTAACCCCATTCAGCATAATGGCGTATTTTAATGCAGGCAGGTCAATCCACCCGCAACGGCGTGCACGTCCGGTTGTTGCCCCAAATTCATGGCCAACTTTACGCAGGGTTTCGCCCACCTCATCATCCAGTTCTGTAGGGAAGGGGCCACCGCCAACACGTGTGCAGTAGGCTTTGAAAATGCCATATACACTGCCCACTTTGTTTGGTGCAATACCCAATCCGGTACATGCACCGGCAGTTGTGGTATTAGAAGAAGTTACAAAAGGATAAGAGCCGAAATCCACATCCAGCAAGGTGCCCTGGGCACCTTCGGCCAGTACGGTCTTTCCTTCTTTCAGATAGCCATTTACGAAATGCTCGCTATCTACATGCGGAATATTTTTAATAAATTCTATGGCTTCAAAGAAGGCTGCTTCTTTCTCTGTAAGATCGTATTCAAACTCATAATGAGAAAGTATTTCTTTGTGTTTTTCAACCAGCTTGTTGTAACGTTCTTTAAAATCAGGAAGGGTAGTGTCGCCAACCCTTAATCCGTTGCGGCCGGTTTTGTCCATATAAGTAGGGCCAATTCCTTTCAGGGTAGAACCAATTTTATCTTTACCCATTTTTTGTTCGTTTGCTGCATCCAGCAACTGGTGCGTAGGTAAAATCAGGTGGGCTTTGCGGGCAATAACCAGTTTGCCTTTGGCAACAGGATCATGACCTGCTTTTTTCAGGTTATCCAGTTCCCTTTTTAAAATGATGGGATCTATCACCACACCATTTCCGATCAGGTTCATTGTTTTTTCATTGAAAATCCCGGAAGGAATGGTGTTTAAAACGAATTTTTTGCCATCAAACTCTAAAGTATGGCCGGCATTCGGACCGCCTTGAAAACGAGCTATCAAATCATATTGCGGACTCAGTACATCAACAATTTTTCCCTTGCCTTCGTCGCCCCATTGCAGGCCCAGAAGCACGTCTACTTGCGTCATTATTTAAATTTAAAAATGGAAATATTATAATTGGTTAACTTGCATGCTTAATACCTGCGGCAGTTTGATTGTTCATTGATGCTTTTGCAGAGCAATCAAAACAAACGCCATAAAGATTTAAAGAGTGGTGCTTGATGTCAAATTTCAGCAGTTCACCTACCATACTCTGGATTTGCTGGATACGCGGATCGCAGAATTCCACAACTTTGCCGCAATCAATACAGATCACGTGGTCGTGCTGGTGGTAACCGTAAGATTTCTCAAACTGGGCCATGTTTTTACCAAACTGGTGTTTGGTAACCAGGTCACACGAAACCAGCAACTCTAAAGTATTGTATACTGTAGCCCTGCTTACACGGTATTTCTGGTTTTTCATGTGGATGTAAAGGGTCTCTACATCGAAATGGTCATCTCTTGAGTAAATTTCTTCTAAGATGGCAAAACGCTCCGGTGTTTTTCTGAGACTTTTATTTTCGAGGTAGGCTTCGAATATTTTTCTAACCAACTCGCTGTTGTGGTTTGTCGACATAGTTTTTAAACTCCTTTCAAAGGTATCAATTTTTTATATAAACGCTATGATTTATTGTTATTTTTAGGCATCAAAACGTGTAACTCCAGTTACCCCTTTAACTTCTAACAGATTTTTAATCAGGTTGTCCAGGTGGTCCTTGTCGTTTACAAAGATCATGATAGAGCCATCGAAGATCCCATTATCAGTGTCTACAGTTATAGAGCGCATATTTACCTTAAAATCGTTCGAGATCACCTTGGTGATGTTATTGATCAGCCCCACATCATCAATACCTATAATGTGCAGCCCGGTCAGGAAAGTAAGCTCTTTTTGTCTGTTCCATTTTGCTTTAACCACCCGATAACCATAGTTCGCCATCAGCTGTGCCGCATTCGGGCAATTGGTGCGGTGTATTTTTATGCCTTCATTAACGGTTACAAAACCAAAAACATCATCACCCGGAATTGGGTTACAACAGGCTGCCAGTGTATAATCTATTTTTTGCAGGTCTTCGCCAATCAGTAAAATGTCCGATTCAGGTCCTTTTACCTTGTTCAGCAGCGCATCTATCTGCTGGTGCTCATTTTTCTCGGCACCACGGTTCTCTATTTCCTTTTCACTGGCCAGGTAATCTTTCAGGTCTTTTAATTCAATTTTTCCCTTTGCCACCGCAATAAACAGTTCCTGGGTAGAAGGCAGTTTAAAGAAGTAGCTGAGTTTATTTAAATTATCGGTATTGTAGGTGATCTTTAATGATTTCAGCTTACGTTCCAGTGTTTCCTTGCCCAGTTCGGCAATTTTTCTCTTTTCTTCTTTTAAAGAAGATTTGATCTTTGATTTTGCCTTGGCAGTAACAACGATATTGAGCCAGTCTTCTTTTGGCGATTGCTTGCTGGAGGTAATGATCTCTACCTGGTCGCCGTTCTGCAATTTATAAGACAGGGGCACCAGTTTATGGTTCACCTTGGCCCCGATACATTTTGCGCCTACATCTGTATGGATCTCAAAGGCAAAATCGAGCGCAGTAGCGCCCAATGGCAGCTGGAGCAAAGCCCCCTTGGGCGTAAAAATAAAGATCTCATCCGAGAAGAGGTTCATTTTAAAATCGTCCAGAAAATCTAAGGCATTGGCTTCCGGGTTGTTCAGCATTTCCCTTACTTTCATGATCCACTGATCCAGTCCGTTGTCGTTGCTCGACTCTTTATATTTCCAGTGCGCAGCAAAGCCTTTCTCTGCAATTTCGTTCATGCGCTGTGTACGGATCTGTACTTCAACCCATTGCCCTTTAGGGCCCATTACTGTGGTATGTAACGATTCATATCCGTTTCCTTTGGGCGATGATACCCAGTCGCGCAAACGGTCGGGATTAGGCCGGTAAAGGTCGGTCACAATGGAATAGGCTTTCCAGCAATCTGCTTTTTCATTTTCAGGCGGGCTGTCCAGAATAATCCTGATGGCAAAAAGGTCATATACTTCCTCAAAAGGTATGTTTTTGCTTTTCATTTTATTCCATATGGAATGGATGGACTTTGGCCGGCCATAGATATCAGCTGTCAGGCCCTGTTCTGCCAGGATCTCGTTGATCGGTTCCACAAATCTTTTGATGAACAGTGTCCGTTCTGCTTTTTTCTCGTTCAGCTGAGTGGCAATGTACTTATAGGTATCCGGTTCCAGGTATTTCATGGAAAGGTCTTCCAGCTCAGATTTAATGGCGTACAATCCTAAACGGTGTGCCAGTGGTGCATACAGGTAAATGGTTTCAGATGCAATTTTAAGCTGTTTTTGCCTCGGCATAAAATCCATGGTACGCATGTTGTGCAGCCGGTCGGCCAGTTTAATCAGGATTACCCTTACATCATCTGCCAGGGTCAGCAACATTTTTCTGAAATTCTCTGCCTGCAAAGAGCTGTTATAGTCAAAAACGCCCGAGATCTTTGTCAGCCCATCAATAATTTTTGCTGTCTTTTTACCAAACTCCCGCTCAATGTCCTCCAGCGTAATGTCTGTATCTTCCACCACATCGTGCAATAGCGCACATACTATGGACGTGGTGCCCAGCCCAATTTCTTCTGCTGCAATCTGGGCCACAGCAATTGGATGATAGATGTAAGGCTCCCCGGATTTTCTCCGCATGTTTTTATGGCTCTCCAATGCCATGTCAAAAGCCTTCCTGATTTCCTTTTTATCCCCTCTTTGCATTGTTGGCTTACAAGCACGCAAAAGGGCACGGTATCTTTTCAGTATCTCCTGCTTTTCTGCTTCTAAATCAATAACTAATGCATTCTTCATTTATATTCCTTTGTTTTTCGTTAACAGTTGATCCCCTTAATATAATGTTTTTCTATGGCATTGTGTAAAATAATCCATACAGCGGGGTTTTTAGGGGTATTACCCCATTGCTGTTGGTCAATTGTCATTTTGTATTATTTACGTAAAAATTATACCCGTTTATCGTTAAATGGGTATATTAGATCAGTAAAGGAACAAAAATATAAAATTAGCCCTAAATTTGCCTGGGTATAAAATTATGAATTTTTATAGGCTGTTTATTCTTTCAATTGTCATTATTTCAGGTGCTTCCGCTAAAGCGCAGGTAAGCACTGTGCCTGTTAAAATGCCGGTATTGGGAAAGAATGATACGATCAGGGTGGCCTCAACAAATGACAACGGAGAAATGATCCCCTGGATTCCGCTTAATGAAGTAGAGATCTTTGCCATGCGGCTCTTTAAATCGCCGGCGGACCGGGCTGCATTTAACAGGTTGCGTTATAATGTAATGAAGGTGATGCCTTATGCCTTATTTGCCAAAAGAAGATATGAGCAGCTGGAAAGGGACCTGGCACTGACAACGGAAAAAAAGGAACAGAAAAAACTGGTTAAGCAGTGTGATAAAGAGATCAAGGAAATGTTTAACAGGGAGATTAAGGAACTGACAATTACCCAGGGACAAATTTTAACCAAACTTATAGACAGGGAGCTGGGCAGAACTACCTACGATATTATAAAAGAAACAAAAGGAGGGGTTACTGCGTTCCTGTACCAATCGGTTGCAAGGGTGGTAGGCCACAACCTGAAAAGCACATATAGCCCGCAGGAAGATAGGGACATCGAATCCATTATCGTTTCCTCTGGGTTTTATCAATAGAAACTATGTCTGACCAATCTAAAAGCATACACCAGTTTAAGGTGAAACTTATTAATGGGGCTGAAAAGAACCTTTCTGCATATAAAAACAAAGTGCTGCTGATTGTAAACATTGCTTCAGCCTGTGGTTTTGCTCCGCAGTTAAAGGATTTACAGGAACTCAGGGAACAATTTGGGACAGAACATTTCGAGGTACTGGCTTTTCCCTCTAACGATTTTGGCAGGCAGGAGCCTTTAGAGGGGGCAGCCATTGGTAATTTTTGTGAAGCAAATTATGGTGTACACTTTCCGGTTTTTGAAAAGATTATGGTCCGGGGTGAGCAGGCACACCCTCTGTTTAAATTTTTAACACAAACGGCTACGCCACGCTGGAACTTTCACAAATACCTTGTAAATAAGGAAGGCGAGGTGGTAGATTATTTTTTTCCCTTCACCAAGCCGCTTTCTTCCAAAGTGAAGAAGAAAATTCAACGCTTGCTTTAAATTAAAAAGAACTTTATGAAGTTAGATCTATTGGTGCTCGCTGTCCATCCGGATGATGCTGAACTGGGCTGTTCAGGAACGATTGTAAAACACATTGCCATGGGCAAAAAAGCTGGGATAATTGATTTTACAAGGGGCGAACTGGGTACCAGGGGTACTGCCGAAACCCGTGACGAAGAAGCTGCGGATTCGGCGAAGATTATGGGCCTGCATGTACGTGAGAACCTGAGGTTCAGGGATGGTTTTTTTAAGAACGACGAGGCCCATCAGCTGGAAGTGATCAGGATGATCCGTAAGTACCAGCCCGAAATCGTGCTGACCAATGCACTGCATGACCGGCACCCGGATCATGGCCGGGCAGGGGATCTGGCCGAAGAGGCCTGTTTTTTATCGGGCCTGGCCAAAATAAATACAGCACTGGATGGGGCTGCACAAGGGGCCTGGCGCCCGCGGCTAGTGTTGCAGTACATTCAGGACCGTTACATTAAACCGGATGTAATTGTAGACATCACGCCTTATTTTGAAACCAAACTGGCTGCCATTAAAGCCTTCAAAACCCAGTTTTTCAATCCTGATCTCGACGCACCGGATACTTATATCTCCTCGCCGGAGTTTTTTGAGAGTGTAATTGGCCGTGCAAGGGAATTTGGCAAAACCGTTGGGGGTACTTATGGTGAAGGATTTACTTCACGTAAGCTTTTAGGGGTTGACAACCTGTTTAACCTGAGCTAGTTTTGGTAAAAATTGAGGCCGGGCCAACAAAAAGTGGTATATTCTGTTTTATTCTAAACAATTTACTATGGCCAATATTTTCTCTTCCTTAAAAAATGCTTATACTCTTTTTAAACATGTAGACTTCCGGAAACTGGAAGCTTTATCTAAAAAAGTAGACCTCACCAAAATGGTTGATTCTGTTTCCAACCTGGATGAGACCCAGTTACAGGGGCTGATGAAAATGATGGGCGGCCAGGGTAAAAAAAGGGAACTGCCACCAATTGAGGGCGATTTTTATCAACTCGGAGAGGAGGCCTTAAAAGATGAAGACCGGGCCCTGCAGCTAAAGGTAAGGACGTTTTTAGAAAAGGAAGTAAAACCTGTGGTGAACAAATACTGGCTCAAAGCGGAATTCCCATTTGAGCTGATCCCTAAAATTGCTGAGTTGAACATTTGTGGTTTAACCTATCAGGGCTACGGCTGTCCGGGTAAATCTAACCTGATGGAGGGCATGCTGGCCATGGAAATGGCCCATGTGGATACCTCTATGTCCACCTTTTTTGGCGTACAAAGCGGACTGGCCATGGGCGCTATCTATTTATTGGGTTCGGAAGCTCAGAAGCAGCAATGGTTACCGGATATGCAGCAGATGAAAATTATTGGGGCCTTTGGCTTAACAGAACCTGAAGTAGGCTCTGGTGTTGCAGGGGGCTTAACCACCACAGCCAAAAGGCAGGGAAATAAATGGCTGTTGAACGGACAAAAGAAATGGATAGGTAATGCCACGTTTTCAGACATTACCGTAATCTGGGCAAGAGATGTTGACGATAACCAGGTTAAGGGCTTCCTGGTAAGAAAAGGGAGCAAAGGCTTTGCAGTAGAAAAGATGCAGGACAAAATGGCTCTGCGTATTGTCCAAAACGGTCTGATTACCTTAACCAATTGTGAGGTAGATGAGGAAGACCGCCTACAAAATGCAAATTCCTTTAAGGATACAGCCAAAGTGTTAAAAATGACCAGGGCAGGAGTAGCCTGGCAGGCTGTGGGCTGTGCCAGGGGTGCTTATGAAAGTGCTTTAAATTATACGCGGACCAGGAAACAGTTTGGCAAACCCATTGCCTCTTATCAACTGATCCAGAATCACCTGGTAGAAATGTTGTCTAACCTTACCGCTATGCAAACCCTGTGTTTCAGGCTCTCGCAACTGCAGGACCAGGGCCTGTTGACCGATGAACATGCCTCGCTGGCTAAAGTATTTTGTTCAATGCGCACAAGGGATGTAGTAAGCAGGGCCCGTGAAGTAATGGGTGGCAACGGTATTTTGCTGGAATACGATGTCGCCCGCTTTGTAGCCGATGCTGAAGCCATCTATTCCTATGAAGGTACGAAAGAGATCAATACCTTGATTGTGGGGCGGGCCATTACTGGCTTTTCCGCATTTGTATAGACTTTATCTGAAAGGATTTTTTTCAATACTTGCATTGCCCATAGCTGTTTTCTCATACAGGGCAATGCAATAAGGATTAAATGCCGGGTCAAAGTTCGGCTTTCCCGGATATAGCTCATCCGGCACTGGATTTCCTGCTGCAAAGAAATAAACTTTGGTATTACCGCCCTTATGGTGGGGCATAAAGTTGCCATAGGCCTCAAGCTGGGCCGCCGCCGTATCTTTTACCGTAACGGTAAAAACATGCTGTATCGGGCCGGTATTGTTCTCGTTCCGGTAATGGGCTACTTCTGTAAACCCACCTTTAAGGCTGCTGATGCCGGGCTGCATAAAGGTACCCCTGATCATCCATACCACTAAAACTACAACCAATATCCCTAAAAAGGTGTTCAGTTTTTTATTACCCATTATAAGGCAGGTAATATACGTTCCATCACTGCCATACCTTCATCAATGTGTTTTTTCTCTATACATAAGGCCGGCCTGAAACGTATGGTCTGGTTCCCGCAGCCTAAAAACATCACATTGTTTTCCATTCCTTTTTGTATAAAGGCATCACGCATGGCCTTACTGGCAAAATCGAAGGCACAAAGCAAACCTTTTCCTCGCACATTGCCCATTTTATCGTATTTAGCAGCAAGCTGTTCCAGCTGCTCCTGCAAGTAACGGCCAACTACAGCGGCATTGTCACATAAATTGTCTTCCGCTACAATCTGCAGGATCTGTGAAGAACGTACCATATCTACCAGGTTACCACCCCAGGTAGAGTTAATGCGCGAAGGAACTTTAAAAACATTACCTTCCACCTGCTCCACCTTATGGCCAACCAGTATGCCACATACCTGCATCTTTTTGCCAAAGGCGATAATATCCGGACGTGCTTTTTCGCTGAAATGCTGGTGGCACCAGAATTTGCCGGTCAGGCCAACTCCGGTTTGTACCTCATCATAGATCAGGAAGGCATCCTGCTCATCAGCAATACTTTTCAGACGTGCCAGAAACTCTTCCCGCAGGTGGTTGTCGCCCCCTTCAGATTGTACAGGTTCTACTATAATGGCGCAGATATCATCTTTATGTGTGGCAAAAGCCTGTTTAATCTGGGCAATTGAGGTCTCTTCAGTTTCGATGGCCAGTTTTAAGTTTTCAGCCTGTAAAGGAAATTTAACTGTGGGTACCGACACCCTTGGCCAGTCGAACTTGGCAAACCATTTGGTTTTATCAGGCAGGGTATTGGTCAGGCTCAAAGTATAACCGGTACGGCCATGAAAGGCTTTTTCAAAATGTAAAACCTTAAAGCCTTTTTCTTCTTTATAGCCTTTGGCAAAATTCTTTTGCACCTTCCAGTCCATCGCTACCTTAATGGCATTCTCAACAGCCAGTCCACCGCCGGCAATAAAAAAAGCATGGGGCAGGTATTCAGGAATACCATGTTTAGAAAATGTATCTACAAACTGTGCATACTGCTGCGTATATACATCAGAGTTGGAAGGGTTGGCCAGTGCTGCCTGTAAAAGGTTACTTTTGAAAGCTTCATCATTGATCATTTTAGGATGGTTGTAACCTAAAGGGACCGAAGCAAAGCAGGTAAAAAAATCGAGCAGCTTACGGTTATATTTGGAATCATAAATATAAGCCCCCTGACTTTTTTCCATGTCGTAAGTCAAATCAAAACCATCAGCCAGAATGTGTTTGCTTAGCGTTTCGTTTACCTTATCGGGAGCTACAGTGAGTTGATACATAAATTCTGTTCTTGGTGTATTCCAAATGTAACTAAAACCGCCAAATTAACAAATCCGGCCCATTTAGTTTTACACGATTCCCTGCGCAATCATTGCATCAGCTACTTTAACAAATCCGGCAATATTGGCCCCTTTGCCGTAATTGATATAGCCATCTGGTTCTTTGCCATATTTCACGCAGGCAAGATGGATCTGTTCAATGATCAGTTTTAGCTTGATGTCTATTTTTTCCCGTCCCCATGAATAGCGTAAAGAATTTTGGGACATTTCCAGTCCGGAAACCGCTACACCACCTGCATTTGCGGCCTTACCTGGCGCATATAATATCTTAGCCTTTTCAAATACGTGTATGGCTGCAGGTGTAGTTGGCATGTTTGCCCCTTCAGCTACACAAAAACAGCCATTTTCCGTTAGCAAAACGGCATCTGCCTCGTCCAGTTCATTCTGTGTAGCATTCGGAAATGCAATGTCACATTTTACGCTCCATGGTTTCTGGCCGGCAAAGAATTCGCAGTTAAATTTATCTGCATATTCTTTGATGCGTCCCCTGCGGTTGTTTTTAAGGTCCATAATGAAAGCAAGCTTCTCCTTGTCAATTCCCGCCCGGTCATATATATAACCATCTGAATCTGAAATGGTAAGTACTTTGGCGCCAACTTCAATACATTTTTCTACCGTATACTGTGCAACATTTCCTGATCCCGAAATGATGACATTTTTACCTTTCAGCGAATCGCCCCTAAGCTTCAGCATTTCTTCTACAAAATAAACTACGCCATAGCCGGTTGCTTCAGGTCTGATCAAACTACCGCCCCATTCAGGTCCTTTGCCGGTTAACACTCCTGTAAACTCACCCCTGATGCGTTTATACTGCCCAAATAAATAGCCGATCTCTCTGGCACCTACACCAATATCTCCGGCCGGAACGTCCATGTCAGCGCCAACATATTTATACAGTTCGGTCATAAAGCTCTGGCAAAATTTCATGATCTCATGATCTGATTTTCCTTTCGGATCAAAATCAGCACCACCTTTTCCGCCACCCATTGGCAGTCCGGTCAAACTGTTTTTAAAAACCTGCTCAAATGCCAGAAACTTCAATACACTCAGGTTTACCGAAGGATGAAAACGCAAGCCTCCTTTATACGGGCCTATGGCACTATTCATCTGTACCCTAAAACCACGGTTCACTTCTACTTCGCCTTTATCATTTAACCAGGGTACCCTAAATATGATCACCCGTTCCGGTTCAGCAATGCGTTCTAAAATTTTATGGATCTTATATTTTTGATTTTCTTCACTAAACGGAATAATTGATTCTGCTACCTCAAATACTGCCTGTAAAAATTCTGGTTCATGTGCATTCCTGAGTTCAAGTTTATCCATGAACTCCTTTATCAAATTATTCATTGCTCGTTTAAATTTTTAGGTTTTTTTTATTGTTTGTCGGCTAAAAATAGTTTTTTTTAAAAAATAATAGTGTAAAAAAGAGATTTTTATAATTAATCTCATCCTTGATCATTTTTTATAGCTCCTTTATTTTCTGACGGATGAGCTGTTGCTCTGCCGATGTCTTTGCCAGTGCCAGTGCCCTTTCAAAACAGTTCATCGCTTTGCTTTTGTCTATGTTTTTATAGAGTTCTCCCAGCAATACGAAATAGAAATGGTTGTCTTCAAGTTTTAACTTTTCTGCTTCCCTCAGGGCCGGTTCTGCTCCGTTTGCCTTGTATAAGGCAAATGTCCTGTTCAGTGCAGCAGCAGGAGAATAGCTGATCATTAAAAGCTGGTTATAAAGCTGTAAGATCTCTTCCCATTTTTCTGCAGTATCTTCTTTGCTGCAATGGCAATAAGCAATTTTGGCCTCCAGGTGGTAAGAGCTCAATTCTTTGCCACTGGCAGATAAGTTCAAAAAATGGATGCCCTGGTTGATGAGTGCTGTGTCCCAGCGTTTTTCATCCTGCTCTTCGTATAAAACCAGCTCGCCTTCAGTATTTCGCCGGGCATCAAAACGTGAAGCGTGGAAACACATCAGGGCAATAAGGGCATTTGTTTTTGGCAGATTGGTCTTTTCGTATTCCGTAAGCATTAAGCCCAAACGTAAGGCTTCGATGCAAAGTTCTTTTCGCAGGATCTGGTTCTGGGTTTTGGAATAATAACCTTCGCTAAACAGCAGATAGATGATATGGAGCACATTGTCCAGACGTTTGGTGATTTCATTCTCAGGAGGAAATACCAGCTGGATCTTCTCGGAACGCAGCTTTTCTTTGGCCCTGAACAGCCTTTTGTTAATGGTCTCTTTGTTAGACAGGAAAGCTTCTGCAATTTCATCGATACCAAAGCCACAAAGGATGCGCAATGCAAGGCCTATTTGTGCCTCACTGGCAATTGCTGGCATACATATCGCAAAGAGCATTTGCAGCTGGCTGTCTTTAATATTTTGTTGTGAGAAATTCAATACTTCAGGTTGGTCCGGCAGTTCTTGTTTACGCCGGATTTCGGGAATTACCTTGTCTTCAAAAATTTTATTTCTCCTGAAATAGGAAAGGGTCTTTTGCCTGGCTACAGTATACAGCCATGCCGCCGGATTTGCCGGCAGCCCTTTTGTTCCCCAGGTCTCCGTAGCCAGCAAAAATGTTTCACTCACAATGTCTTCTGCTGTTTCTATGTGCTGCAGGCCAAAGCGCCTGCTGATTACAGCAACCATTTTCGAAAACTCCTGCTGAAATAAATGCTTTAGAAATTCCTGTTCCATCCAAATGATCAGCGCAGCCGTAGCTGAACACGGCTGCGCTATAATTTAAGCAAAAATAGGCCTTATTTCAACGCTGCCATCCGCCTCCAGGGCCGGACAGCCATGCGCCAATGTAGTTGCCTCATCAAAAGTGTCGGCTGTAACCACAATAAAACCACCTAATCTTTCCCTGATCTCAACGAAAGGGCCATCGGTAACTACGCCACCTGGTTTAAGTACTTTACCAGCCGGGTCCAGATGGGCGCCGTGATTTTTTAATTTTCCCTGTGCAGCTATCCCGCCTATCCAGTCGTTCCATTTCTTGTTAATGGTGTCCGCCTCTTCGGCTGAAACACTGTTTTGTCCCGAATCGGCCTGGCGAAATATGAATACGAAATCTTTCATCCTATTTGTTTTTATAATGTTTGAAGATATGAATTTGATCTGTTGTACTGCTATTTATTTTACCTGTACTTTATGCTGGCCTACGGTATAACTGCCGGCAACCGTACGGAAAGCAATATTGATGCGGTTATAAGTATTAATGGTTGTAATGCCTAGTGTCAGGTCGATCAGTTCTTCTTCAGAAAACTGTTTGCGTGCCCTTTCATATACTTCATCGGCTACATTGCCATCCCTTATCCGGGTTACTGCTTCTGCCCATGCCAGGGCTGCACATTCGCGCTCACTAAACAAGGGGGCCTCTCTCCAGGCATCCAGCACATACAGGCGCTGTTCTGTTTCTCCCGCTGCACGCAGGTCTTTAGAATGCATATCCAGGCAATATGCACAGCCATTGATTTGCGATACCCTGAAATAAAGCAGGTGTAAAAGTTTCGGTTCAATTGATGATTTGCTCAGATAAGCACCTATACCGTACATTGCTTTCATTGCATGCTGACCTTTTTCGAAGGCATTGATTCTCTGTTCCATGTTATTGTTGTTTTTAAATTTATTGATTTATACCACCATAATGCATGGCTTTAAAGAAATTGGACAGCAAGCTTAATTTTTTTTTAAATAAAATATAAAAGGCTGATCATCAGGCATACCGGCTGTCAAGAAAAAACACGATATTTAGTGTTAAACCCTAATCAGAAAAGAAATGCCACATATTGCCATCCTATCCGCCAGTGTAAGAAAAGGGCGCAACAGTCACCGCACCGCCCTGTATTTCAAAAAATTCATAGAATCGGAAAACCTGGCTTCGGTCGAAATTCTGGACCTGCAGGAATATGATTTCCCCATTTTTGAAGAACGCCTGCGTTTTTTTGAAAACCCGACTACGGAGATGCTGGATTTTGCTGCAAAAATTAAAGCTGCTGACGGAGTGCTTATCGTTACGCCGGAATACAATGGTGGCTATCCGGCAAGTTTAAAAAATGTGGTCGATCTGCTGTATGATGAATGGCGTAAAAAGCCTGTTGCCATCTGTACCAATTCTGCCGGCCCCTTTGGCGGGGCACAGGTGATGGCCTCTATACAGTTTTCCTTATGGAAAATAGGGGCCTGGACAGTTCCTGCCATGTTCCCTGTGCCAAAGGTGCAGGAAACATTTGATGAAAGTGGCCAGCCCGCTGATCAGGCTGCAACAGATAAGCGCGCTATTGTATTTATAAATGAACTGCTGTGGTGTATTGAAGCAAAAAAAAGAATGACATGATCTAATGAAATTTCTCTTTCATGCCCAGCAGGCCTAGTAAGCCGCCGGTATGAAGGGCTACTATTTTATCATCAGGTTTGAAATGGTTATGTTTCAGCAGATCAGCCAATGCATAGCACATTTTTGAAGTATAAACCGGATCTATCATAATGCCGGTATGTGCAATGAAGTACTTTATAAATTCAATTAAAGCCGGACTTGTTTTGGCATAGCCACCAAAATGGTATCCGGTATGTACCCTGAGCCGATGGTCAGGACCTGTATATTTTAAAATTTCAGGGCTAATAAAATCGTCGCCTTTTAGCACGGGAACCACATGCAATATGGTTTTTAGCTGAGCAGCCTGTATGCCTTTTAGTAAACCAGCTGCCGTAGTCCCGGTTCCGGCGGCACAAAATAAATGACTTGTATCTGCAGGCAATTCCGCAATAATTTCTGCGCAGCCCTTCACCGCATGGGGGCCTGCACCGCCCTCGTCAACAAAAAGAGCGGCATGGTCGCCCCCAAAATACCGGTCAAATAATAAAGGTTTATTCTGGTAACTTAAGCGGTCGGTAAACCGCAGTTGCATACCATAAAGTTTACATAGCAGGAGCATTTCATTTTCAACTGCTTCTCCACGTACAAAGGCGGTACTTTGTAAGCCATTCCTGGCACAGGCGGCTGCGGTAGCTACCAGGTGATTGGAATAGGCACCACCAAAGGTAACCAGGTGATTTTTTCCGGTCCGGTCAGCTTCGGCTAAAATGTATTTCAGTTTGCGCCACTTATTCCCCGATATAAAAGGATCAATCAGATCATCCCTTTTTACCAGTACCTGATAGCCATGAAAGAAATTTAAGGGTTGTAAGGGGCTATGTATATCTGCAAACATGCTGGCAAATATAAATCCCTTTTACGCTACAGCTATACTTATTGTTTAAAATAAATCTTTTTAAGCAGGTAGGGGAAGAAGTTAAGTATGATTTTGACGTTTTGAGTAAAGTTTTTCATAAGCGTAGTCTTTTGTTTTTCATTGTTTATACAGCCTTATCATTAGCTCCATAAACGTTTATATTAGGTATGTGGGTAGGGTTCACAAAAAGCAGACCAATTTCTTTTTTAAATATGTAATTGTTAAAGATTAGTTTTGCAGCCTGGAACCTGTAAAGCTACGAAAGCAGCGGAGGCCCCCATTATCTGATCAAAACAATAGAAACTCAATGGAAAACAGTTATACCGGACCGGAATTAGAAGAGCAGGATTTATACGAACACTTTAATATTGTTGTTGATAAAGGACAGTCTTTATTGCGGATAGACAAGTTTTTGATGCACCGTATGGAAAATGCGTCACGAAACCGCATACAGAATGCAATAGAGGCAGGCAACGTACTGGTCAATCAGAAAACGGTTAAAGCCAGTTATAAGGTTAAGCCTGCCGACGAGATTTCTATCGTGTTTCCCCATCCGCCACGTGATACCGAAGTTTATCCGGAAGACATTCCTCTTGACATTGTATATGAAGACAATGACCTGCTGGTGGTTAATAAACCTGCAGGTATGGTGGTGCATCCCGGATATAACAATTATACAGGCACACTGGTCAATGCACTTGCCTTCCATTTTGAACAATTGCCCCAGCTGCCGGGCAATGAGGGCCGTCCGGGCCTGGTGCACCGGATTGACAAGGATACCTCCGGATTGCTGTTGATCAGCAAGAATGAAATTACAATGACCAGGCTGGCCAAACAGTTTTTTGACCATACCATTACCCGTAAATACGTGGCGCTTGCCTGGGGCGATATCGAAAAAGATGGCACGGTTACAGGCTATATTGGTCGCAGCGCAAAAAACAGGATCGTGATGGATGTATACGATGATGAAGAAAAAGGTAAGTGGTCTGTAACACATTATGCCGTGTTGGAACGTTTAGGTTATGTAACCTTAATCAGCTGCCAGCTTGAAACTGGCCGTACACATCAAATCAGAGCGCATATGCAACATATTGGCCACCCTTTGTTCAACGATGCCAACTACGGCGGTGATAAAATTTTGAAAGGCACTACTTTTAATAAGTACAAACAATTTGTACAAAACTGCTTTGAATTGCTCCCCCGACAGGCACTTCATGCACAAACACTAGGGTTTATTCATCCAGGTACTAAAAAGTATATGGAATTTGAAGCACCTTTGCCTTCCGATTTTGACTCGGCACTGAATAAATGGAGAAATTATATCGTACAACCCTAATACATCGTACCCAATAAATGCAGGAATATATTTTACATAATGATGAGTTTGTGGCCATCAGCCAGCCTATCCTTACAGCCCATAACCGGGGGTTTAAATATGGCGACGGCCTCTTCGAGACCATGCGCATGTGTAACGGTAAGCTGCAGTTTGCCGGGCAGCATGCCGACCGGTTACATGCAGGGATGAAAGCCCTGAAAATGGATGGCAGCACTTTGCTGGATGAATATTTTTTAAAACAAAAAACCGCAGAACTCTGTAAAAAGAACAAACTGAAAGAGAATGTGCGTTTCAGGCTGTCAGTTTACCGGGATGGCGACGGGTTATATACCCCAAACAGCAATAAGTCGGGCTATGTGCTGGAAGCCGGCCCACTCCCCGATAACCATTATGAACTGAACAAAAGAGGACTGATCATTGATGTATACGATGAAATTACCAAACCGGTAAACAAATTGTCCAATTATAAAACCACCAACTCCCTGCTGTACGTAATGGCTGGCCTGTACAAAAAACAGCACCGCTTAGATGATGCATTTATATTGAACCAAAGCGGATTTTTATGTGAAAGCATCAGCTCAAATGTATTTGTTGTCTATGATAAAAAAATATATACACCGGCCTTGTCCGAAGGTTGTGTTGCAGGTGTAATGCGGGCTGTGGTCATGAACATGTGCAGGATAAACGATATTGAAGTGGTAGAGGCACAGATCAACCCCGAGATCTTAAAAGCAGCAGAAGAGGTATTTGTAACCAATGCGATTAGTGGCATCCGCTGGGTAATGGGCTATGGCCGCAAACGGTATTTTAATGAAATGACCAAACTGCTGAGTGTAAAGCTGAACCTGCTGTAAGCACATTTCTTTTTGTAGCTTTTACAAGCGCATCCCTCTCAAAAATTCATCTACGGTCATCCGTTTTTTGCCTTCATATTGCAGATCTGTGAGTTTAATGAACCCATCTTTTGCGGCAAACTTAAGATAGCTCTTTCCGTCAGACAGGAAGGCACCGGCAGCCAGGCCTGTTTCTTTTTCTTCCAGTTCTGCTTTAAATATCTTAAGGGCCTTGTCGTTCAATCTGGTAAAAGCGGTAGGATAGGGGCTTAACCCACGGATAAGGTTGTAAATGTTTTTTGACGGCTGGTTCCAGTCAATCAGGCAATGCTCCTTAAATATTTTAGGGGCATGTTTTAATTCCTCCTGTGCTGCATCAGGCTGGGGCTGTTCTTTATAGTCCCCGGCTTCAATGGCTTTTACGGTCCTTACCAACAGGTCGGCACCTGTATGCATCAGTTTGTCGTGCAGATCTCCGGCGGTATCTTCATCAGTAATTTCAACTTTTTCCGAAAAGATCACATCACCCGTGTCAATTTCGTGTTTCAGGAAAAAAGTGGTTACACCGCTCTCTTTTTCGCCATTTATGATGGCGTGGTTAATGGGCGCAGCACCCCGGTACTGGGGCAGTAGTGAAGCATGCAGGTTAATCGTCCCTTTTGGGGGCATGTTCCATACCACTTCGGGTAACATCCTGAAAGCCACCACCACCTGTAAATCGGCATTTAGTGCTTTCAGGTCTGCCAGAAACAAAGGGTCTTTTAATTTTAAGGGCTGCAGTACTTTCAGACCATGGGCAACAGCATATTGCTTTACCGCACTTTCCTGTAGTTTTTGTCCCCGGCCGGCAGGTTTATCCGCCGCAGTAACCACACCTGCTACCTCAAATCCGGCTTTTACAAGCGCATCCAGCGCAGCAACAGCAAAATCGGGCGTACCCATAAAAACTAATCTCATTGTCCTTTGTTTTAGCTAACAAAATAACTAAAAATTTAACGCATTTTTTAAACAAACCGTATGACAGGCAGTCCCGAGGAAATTAAAGAAATTGGTCTGGTTTACCTAACAGATAGCCAGCCAGGGATATACAGAAAGGGGAAGCCCGGAAAATTTTATTATACAGACAACCATGGTAACCGCATTACCGATCCCGGTCAGCTCGACAGGATCAAAGCATTGGTGCTGCCCCCGGCATGGACCGGGGTTTGGATTGCACCAAAGAAAAATGCGCATTTGCAGGCTACCGGTATGGATGCAGCGGGTCGGAAACAGTATAAATATCATGCAGTGTGGACTTCCCGCAGGTCGGACAGCAAATATTTCAGACTGCTGGAATTTGGTAAAGTTTTGCCCCAGGCCCGTAAAAGGATAGCTAAAGATTTGCGGAGAAAAGAGCTGGATGAACAGAAAGTGCTGGCAATTTGTGTACAGCTCATGCAAAAAACATTGATCCGTGTAGGTAATGAGGCTTATAAACAGCTATATGGGAGTTACGGATTAAGTACTTTAAAAGACAAACATGTGAAAATTAATGGCCATGCCATGAAATTGAGTTTTGTGGGAAAAAAAGGCGTGAAACAAGAGGTCGTACTGAACGATAAAACCCTCAGCAGGCTGGTAAAAAAGTGCAGGGACATTCCCGGGCAGGATCTTTTTCAGTATTATACCAATGGCAATGAACATAAGCCCGTAGATTCCGGACGGATTAACAACTACATCAAAGAAATTACCGGAAGTGATTTTACGGCAAAAGATTTCCGTACCTGGGGTGGTACACTGGAGGCCCTTAGGCAGCTGGCAGTTTGCAGTATTGCCGCTGATGAAAGGCCAAAAAAGAAATTGGTAGTGGAAGTGCTGGATTGTGTGGCCGCAAAACTGGGCAATACGCGTGCAGTTTGCAAAAGTTCGTATGTTTATCCCTTACTGCTGCAGACCTTTGAGGATAATCAGCTGGACAAGTACCTGAAAATGATCAGTACAGATCAGCCGGATACAATTAAGGCCCTGGAAAATGATGAAAAAGTATTGATGAAGTTTTTAAGGGCCGCCCAAAAGAATAAATTGTAGTTTATTCTTTTGGCGCTTTTTTTATAGGATGTACGGGTTGCTCGCTTTCCTCGCGTTTTTTAGCAGGGTTTTTAAAGTGTGCGTTTTCCCGGTTATAATCTTTGTCTTCCGGTTTTTTTACGGCTTTATTCCCGGCAGGAACTTTACCTTTTGGGATTTCTTCCCGGTAGTTGCTGCCCGGGCTTTCGTTTTTCTTTTTCGCTGTGTTGTTCATCGTGGTATGCTTTAGTTGTTAGCAGATACTACGGATACAACAAATATTTTTTACGCATTGTTTTATACTTGCTTAAGCCGGGTTCCCAGCTGGCCCTGATCTCTTTTTCTGATTTACCTGCAATGATCTGTTGCCTGAATTCTGCCACCCCGATCAATTTTTCAATAGTGCCCATCTGATTGCTCAGTTTGGAGTTAAAAAAATCTGCCTTATTTGGCGAATTCTTATAAAGTTCTATCATCCAGCCCAGATTGATCTGTTTGGTCTTCCTGAAGTTACCGGTGTCATAATTTCTAAGGTCCAGCCCGTAACAAACCTGGTTCATGAACAATGGGCTTTCCGACATACCCTTGATGCTTACAGGTGTAAAAGAAAAACTGTATTTACCTTTTAAGGCGGGGGCACCTACAATGGTAAAGGGAAACTGGGTGCCGCGGCCATAATTTAAGTACGTGCCTTCAAACAGGCAGGTAGTTGGGTAAAGCAAAATAGATTGCGGGGTATTTAAGTTTGGTGAAGGGCTTACCGGCAGCTCATAGGGGGTATCATGGGTATAATTGGCTACTTTAATGATCCTGATCTTGCATTTTAGCTTGTTGTCCAGCCAGTTTTCACCATTTAACATCTGGGCATATTCACCAACTGTTAAGCCATGTACTGCCGGAATTGGTTTTAACCCAATGCCCGATTTAAACTTGGGGTCCAGTATAGGGCCATCAATATAAAAGCCGTTGGGGTTGGGCCTGTCCAATATCAGTACCTCTTTGTTATTGGCAGCACAGGCTTCCATTACGTGTTGCAAGGTATTGATATAGGTGTAAAAACGTACACCAACATCCTGTATGTCGAACACCATAATGTCTATGTTTGCCAGCTCTTCTTTAGTCGGGATAGCGTGCTTTCCATATAAGGAGATCACCTTGATCCCTGTCTTTTGGTCAACTTCATCGTCTACATGTGTACCGTTACTGGCGTTCCCCCTAAAACCGTGTTCGGGGCCAAATATATTCACAATGTTCACACCAAGCTTAAGCAGGCTGTCGACCGTAGTTTCTTTGCCAATAATTGAAGTAGGGTTTACCACCATCCCTACCCGTTTACCTTTTAAATAAGGTACGTAAAGGTTTGTTTGCTCTGCACCGGTAAGTAGTTTTCTTTTCCCTGGATTGGCTGCTACCGATGTTGAAGGACCACAAGCCTGAAGCAGGATCGATACCAGAACAATGTGCAGGGTGTTTGTGAAGAATTGTGCCATTTAAGAAGCTTTTTTATTTTAAATACTTTAAATCAAAATCAAATAACCATTTTTGCTAAGTTACAATTTATTGCAAAAGATTGAATACAGAATATTTTATTGCAGGACGCATAGCCATTAAATCGGAGCGTACCTTTTCTAAACTGATTGTTCGCATTGCCATAGCGGGGGTAATGCTCAGTCTGGCTGTGATGATGCTTTCTGTAGCCATTATAAAAGGTTTTAAAACCGAGATACAGGAAAAAGTAAGAGGATATATAGGCGATGTAAGGGTTTTTAAATATGATCTGAACAATTCTTTTGAACTCTCCCCTTTTGTACCTGCCAAAGAGACTTTGGCCCAGCTTAAAAATAACCCTGATGTTGAGTTCTTTCAGCCCTACGCTACTAAACCAGCTATAATTTCAGCCAACAATGAAGTTGAAGGGATCAATTTCAAAGGGATCGACAAGACCTTTAACTGGGATTATATCCGCAGACACCTGGTTAATGGTAAGGTCATCGATTTTACCGATAGTGTGAAGGCCAGTAAAGAGATCCTCATCTCGCAGTTTACCGCCAACCGCTTAAAGCTAAAGGTAGGCGATGATTTTATCATGTATTTTGTACAGAACCCACCGCGTAAGCGACCTTTTAAGATCGTGGGGATTTATGATATCGGCGTAGAAGAAATCGATAAGAATTTTGTAATCGGTGATTTAAATATCATCCGCAGGTTAAACAACTGGAAAGCCAATGAAATAGGCGGACTGGAAATCAGGATTAAAGATTTCTCCCGATTAAAGGAAGTCTCAACACACATTTATGAAAATATGGAGCTGAAGCTGAAATCGGAGTCGGTTTCTGATTATTTTCCTGCAATTTTTACCTGGCTGTCCTTACTCGATGTGAACACCAAAGTGTTATTGGTTTTAATGATGGTGGTTGGTGTCATCAATATGGTTACCGCCTTGTTGATCATGATCCTTGAACGTACCAATATGATCGGTATCATGAAGGCATTTGGCATGACGGATTACAGTGTGATGAAAATATTTTTGTACAATGCCGCTTATCTGGTAGGGCTGGGCTTATTGCTGGGCAATATACTGGGGCTGGGGCTGGGCTTCCTGCAAAAATATACACATATTTACAAACTGGACCAGTCTTCTTATTACCTGTCGTATGTGCCCATCGAGCTTCATTTGGCAGATGTACTGCTCCTGAACCTGGCTACTATGGTGATCTGTGTGCTTGTACTGATCCTGCCCTCTATGCTGGTCAGCCGGATCAGCCCTTTAAAAGCCATCAGGTTTAAGTAAGCAGCTTGTTATAAAGTTACATCATCCACGATCTTTACTTCCCCAACTTTCATTACACGGTCTTCAAACAGGTGGGTTTGCGGACCGCAATAATCTCCGGACAGTCTTTACCCAATACCAAACTTTTTAAGCTCATTTAGATATTTGTATTTAGTTGGTGTAAATAACCGATTTTTTTTCGAAGAAACCGGTAAATGGAATTATAGACTAAAAATATGGTGCAGTACTTTCCTGTACAGCTCATCAGGCAAAAAGGGTTTGATCACCATATCGTTAATGCCTGCTTCCTTTACCCGTAATGCTATTTCATCAGGCAAGTTGGCTGTAAGGGCAACAATAGGGATGGTCACTCCATTCTCACGCATGGTTGCAGCAGCTTTATAGCCATCCATTATGGGCATGTGCAGGTCCATCAAAACCAGCTGATGTCTGTTCACATCCAGTTTTTCCAGGGCTTCCTGTCCGTTTAGGGCAACATCTATCGTTGCTCCCCAGCGTTCCAGATATTTTTGCGCCACCAGTACGTTCATCAGGTTGTCCTCTACCAGTAAAATAGGTATGCCTGTAAGCGGTTTATCATTCTCGTTGGGCAGGTGTTCCGGATCCAGACGCTTTAAAATTTTGGTGCTTTTCTCAAAAGTTTGTATAAAATAGAAAGTAGAGCCCCTGCCCTCGTCGCTAATCAGGTTTAGGGATGAATTTTGGAGTTCCAGGATCCTTTTACAAATAGAAAGGCCCAGTCCTGTACCACCAAATCCTCTTGATGTAGAAGAGTCAACCTGCGTAAACCTGTCGAAAATAACTTTTTGCTTATCTTTTGAAATGCCGATACCGGTATCTTTAACCTGGATATTTAAGGTAATATCAGTTTCCGTCTGCGCAGCTACAATCAATCTCACTTCTACAGAACCCTTATTTGTAAATTTTATGGCATTGTGTACCAGGTTGGTAATGACCTGAGAACTGCGGGTCGGGTCGCCCATTAGTTTGTTCTTTAAAGCCGGGTCTACATGCAATGTCAATTCAATCCCTTTATCATGCGCAGAACTTTGAAGTCCCGAAACAATATTTCCGGCAATGGCCGGAATGTCCATTTCTATGTGCTCAAAAGAAACTTTTCCCGCCTCAATTTTATTATAATCCAGAATGTCATTTACAATAGAAAGTAAATTATTGGCAGAAAAGAGCATCACATCAAGCTGTTCTTTCTGGTCTTCCCTTGGCCCGTTTTTCAGTAGCAAATGACTCATTCCGATCACCGCATTCAGTGGTGTCCTGATCTCATGGCTCATGGTACTCAGAAATTCACTCTTGGCTTTTAAGCCCTGCTCTGCCTCGGCCCTGGCCTTTTTCTGTTCAAAAGAAACCCTGTGCGAGAGTATCAGTGACTGAAGGAAGAAAAAACTGATGTAAAAAATGAAAGAGACCAGCTGAAAGGCTGGTACGACATTCCAGTAATGCAATAATGAAATGGCAAATACAGGCATAAGGGCAAATGCGCTCATTAAGGTATAAATAGCTCCCGGTCTCTTTTTTCTATAGGCCATTGTATATACATAGGGAACGTACACCAGACAAAAGATCATGATAACCAGAAAAGGATTTATCAATTGGGTAAAATACAGGGGGTTCAGACAAAGTACGGCCAGGGAAAAGCCAAAGCAAAGGCTGGAAATGGTGCCTATAACGATTATACTCGTATCCTGAGGGTATAAATACCGGGTATACAAGGCAAACATGCCTATGCCTAAAAACAAGCTCAGGTATTCCATCCTTACCGTAAGGTACCAGTCCATCTGGGGTAGTACGGTATGCAGTACATAATTGTCTATCCCAATAATCCTGTAACTGTAAACAATAGAGTATAAGGCAAACAATAGGATGGCCTTGTCCCTGCTCCCCATCAGGTAAAGGCCAAGAAAGAAAAGTCCGCCCATCATCAGACAGCCGGTCAACAATAGGTCAACTGCTTCAGCTTGTTTTCTTTTTAAAATGACAAAACCTTTTTCCCCAATTAACAGTGGCTTTTTAATTCCGCCTTTGCTATGGCTAAAATTTGCAATTTGCAGCAGGATGTTTAAGGTATCGGTATGCTGCGGGATTTCTATGATCTTATTTTCCCAGTAGGGAATAAAATCGGTTGCGGTCCTGGCCACGCGTCCGTTGGAAGCGACCTCCTGCGCGTTGATAAACAGGCGATAGGCCGAATAAGCTTCGGGCATGGACAGGCGTAATGATGGCGTGTTTTTTGGCAGCAATACAGTAAGCCGGTAAGTGGCGTAACCATACGAAGGATAGGTTTTTCCGGAAGGTGAGCGGTCGGTCCACCTGTAAGGAAAGTCTACCAGTTCCCCTTTATGTTTAAGGTGGTCATTTGGGCCTATAAGCTGGCCCCAATAAAAAAGCCACTGACCATTGAGCGCAATTTTTCCATCCATTGACTGCGCACGAAGATCTATTATGCCACCTTTTGCAAGTTGAGCTGTTGTCTCAGCTGCAAAACCATAATTTGTCAAGCAGCAAAGCAAAAGCAATGCGCTATAAAAATATTTCCTTACCCTCATTAAGAATGATTATCTCACTTAATTAAAAATGTAGTGTTTTTAATTTGCGCGCAAAGATATGGTAATTAAAAAGTTAATAACCAATGAAATTTACAATATTCACCTGACATTCGTCAGGAAATATCTTTTTAAGAGAGTAAGGCGTATGGAAATTACCCCTGAAATACTAAAAATATTGCAGGGGTAAGTAGATTATTGTGCCTGACCTGAATTGTAGCTGATCATCCACTGGGTGCCAAATTTATCGGCAACGATGCCAAAATAATCGCCCCAGAACATGTTTTCCATAGGCATTTCTACCTTACCACCATCCGCAAAGGCCGCAAATATACGGTCTGCATCTGCAGTGCTTTGTACGCCGAGCGACAGGTAAAAATTATTGCCCGGGGTTAACTTCTGGCCCAGAGATTCCAGCGTATCGGTAGCCATCAGCATGGTGCCGTTAGGAAGCTGGAGCGACATATGACAGATTTTGTGCTTTTCATTTTCTGGTGTCTGATCATCCGGCATATCGCTGAAACGCATGGTCATCACAATTTCGCCGCCAATTACCGATTTATAGAAATTAAAGGCTTCTTCGGTTGTTCCCGGAAAGTTTAAATAAGGGTTAAGCGTGATCATAGTATCTGGTTTTATTTTGTTTATCCAAATGTAGTGTCAATAACCCAATATTCAGGGGTGCTAATACGCCAATATGAGGGGTTGACTGCGACAGATTTTTACCTTAAATTTGATAGAATGAAACACATATCAGTTCTGGTACCAACAGGGGCTGCAGCATTAAGCTGTATTGAAGGCCCGTTTACTTTGTTCAATAAAGTGAATGATTTTTTAGCTGCTATCGGTAAACCCCCAATGTTCATTGTCCAGCTTGTTGGCCTCAGTAAAGAGCCCCGGGTTTACGACAGGTTGTTCAGGGTGTACCCTGATCTGGTGCTTGCTGAGGTTTACAAAACAGACCTGATCATTATACCCGCTGTAAATGGGGATATGGAAACTGTCATTGCCGAAAACAATGATTTTTTTCCCTGGATAACGGCCCAATATAAAGCAGGGGCAGAAGTGGCCAGTTTATGCGTGGGTGCTTTTTTACTGGCGGCAACGGGTCTGGTAAAAGGAAAACGCTGTGCCACGCACTGGCTGTCGGCCCATCAGTTCAGTAAAATGTTCCCCGATGTGGAAATGGTATCTGATAAAGTGGTAACCGATGAAAACGGAATTTATTCGAGCGGCGGGGCAAACTCTTTCTGGAACCTGTTGTTGTACCTGATCGAAAAATATACCGGCCGCGAAATGGCCATCCTTTCTGCAAAATACTTTGCCATTGAAATAGACCGCAGTAACCAGTCCTCCTTTATCATGTTTAAAGGGCAGCGCGACCATCAGGACGATTCTGTAAAAAAAGCCCAGGATTTTATAGAACTTAATTTCCAGGAAAAAATAAGTGTAGACCAGTTGTCGGATATGCTGGCCATTGGCCGTAGAAGTTTTGAACGCCGTTTTAAAAAGGCCACCACCAATACGGTGGCCGAATACATACAGCGTGTAAAAATAGAAGCGGCAAAGAAGGATTTTGAGACCAGCCGTAAAAACATTACAGAAGTGATGTGCGATGTGGGCTATTCAGATACCAAGGCCTTTAGAACGATTTTTAAGAAAAACACAGGGCTATCACCTATAGAATACCGAAATAAGTACAATAAAGAGGCCCTGGCACTGTAAAGGCACCCTGCTTATTGAAGTAATTTCCGTAAATTTGCAGCTTCATCAATTAATTAAAGATACTGTGTCCTTAGATAAATTAAAATTAAGCAAGCCGCTGGTAACAGCAATGAATGATGCCGGGTACATCTCTGCAAAAGAAATTCAGGCAAAAACCATGTCCCGTATTATTGGGGGGCAGGATATCATTGCGGTTGGTCCCGAAGGCTGTGGTAAAACCACAACTTATGTGCTTGGCGTTTTAATGAAGCTAAAGTACAGTACAGATGAGGCACCAAAAGTGCTGATCCTGGTGCCTGATGGCGAACGTGTGGAAGCGGTAATTGCAGAATTTATGCTGCTCAGCAAAAACAGGGACCTGCGCATTATAGGTTTGTATGGTACCGGCGGGATGGAAGAAGAGATCAATACGCTTTTAGATGGTATCGACATTGTGGTGGCCACGCCCACGAGGGCAAGGGCAGTTTACCTTAAACTGGGCCTGAACCTGAACAGGCTGCAGACCTTTATTGTAGATGATGCTGAGGTAATTGTAAAACAAGGGATGCAACTGCCTGTGGCCGAGCTGGCCAGAAGTGCGGGTAAAGTGCAGCACCTGATATTTACTACAGTAGTGCACGATAAGCTGAACCTGATGATCGATCAGTTTATGAATTTCCCTGTTACCATTGAAGTAGAAGACCTGGGTGAAAGCAAGGCTGAAACGCATGCGCTTCTGTTGTACCAGGTGCCTAATTTTAAGACAAAGATTAACCTGCTGAACCTTTTGTTAAGGGATGATGAGGTATTTGATAAAGTGATCGTATTTGTAAACAGCCGTTTAACGGCACAAAAACTGTCCAATAACCTGCATGCTGCAAAGCCGGGCGCTGTAGCTGTATTGAACCCCCTGTTTTTTGATGAGGAAGGTTTTGACCATATTGACGATTTTAAAGTTACACCTGAAGCAAGGGTGCTGATTGTGGCCAATGAAGGCTTTTCCGGGCTAGACCTTTCGGGCATCCATTTTATGTTCCATTTTGAGCTGCCTGAAGAAAAGGAAACCTTTTTAAGCAGGGCCGTAAAAGAGGGGGAAGAGGAAGTAGTGGCCATTACCTTTGCTACCGATCTGGAGCTTGCAGAAGTAAGAAAGATAGAGCAGTCGCTAGGCAAAAAGATCGAGGTGGCAGCATTGCCGGATGACCTGGTGATCGATAAATCGGTAAAGGTGCAGGCCGTTAAAACCAGGAAAGAAACTGAGGACGCGCCTAAAGGCGGCGGTGCTTATCATGAAAAGAAAGAAAGCAACTCCAAAAGCTACAATTACGGAATAGGGCAGAAGGCCAAAATGACGATGAAGAAAAAGCACGGTTAACTCCTGGTTACTCATACAGCTCCCCAACATACAAGCTATCCCCCCTGCAATTTTCCATTGGCCGAGGCAAAGCTCTTGTGATAGTATTAAATCAAGAGAAGGCCTAATACAGGGTTACATATAAAGATATAGTAACAATTAAATGATTATAATATGAATACATAATTATGATACTGTTAAAATACCCTTGAGATACCGTTGGAATACCCTATAAGGTATTCCAACGGTATCTCAAGGGTAAGGGAAAGGTAAGTTAAAGGTATTTTAATTCTGTATTCATTATGTTTTGATATTGTACTTACTATATCTTTATATGTAACCCTGTAGTAAGAGAGATCCGATCGTTTCCGTTAGCTCAAAAATTGTTTATATCTTCTTCGCCTCGTTCCAGTATACATCCATTTCTGCAAGTGTCATGTCCTGTAAAGCTTTGCCATTTTCTTTGGCCTTGCTTTCCAGGTACTGAAAGCGCCTGATGAATTTTTTATTGGTTTTCTCTAAGGCATTCTCCGGATTGATGTTGATAAAGCGGGCATAGTTGATCAATGAAAACAGCAGGTCGCCAAATTCTCCTTCTGCCTTTTCAATATCAATGGCGCTGTTGTACACCACATTAAATTCTGCTTTAAACTCCTGCATCTCTTCTTCCACTTTTTCCCAAACCTGGGCTTTGTCTTCCCAGTCGAAGCCAACACCACGTGCCTTTTCCTGGATGCGGCTGGCTTTTACCAGCGAAGGTAGTCCTGCAGGTACACCCGCCAGAACAGATTTATTGCCCTCTTTTAGTTTTATCTTTTCCCAGTTTCGTTTCACATCCTGCTCATCGGCTACTTCAACATCGCCATAAATATGCGGATGGCGGTTGATCAGCTTGTCGCATACACTGTTCAGCACATCTACAATGGTAAAATCATTGGTTTCTGAAGCAATACGGGCATAAAATACCAGGTGCATCATCACATCTCCCAGTTCCTTTTTCACTTCTTCCAGATCGCCTTCTAAAATGGCGTCCGACAGTTCATAGGTTTCTTCAATGGTCAGGTGCCTTAAAGTTTCCATCGTCTGTTTTTTGTCCCAGGGACATTCGGTACGCAGGGTATCCAGAACATTTAACAATCTGAGGAAGGCTGAAGCAGGGTCTGCGGCAGTTAAAGGTGCGATGTGGTTGGGCATGGGGAACAAATTATTTGATGACGTTAAAGGTAACCATCATTGTGGTTAAAAAAAGAACAATGAGGCCGGATAAGAACATAAAATCTGCTATCTTTTCTAAATGGTCTTCCATACCTGCATCTTTTCTCATCGAAAGAAAGGAAAAAATGGAACTTGCCATAAACAAAATGATGGCCAGGGCAGTGGTTTCATCAATCAGGGTGCTGTCCTGCATTTTCGATACTTTAATTGAGGTAAGCACAACAAAACACAGGCCCAGTAAAGTTGCAGAAGTGTTCAGGATATGCGGTGATCTGTTCTCGGCCATAAATTATTCTTTTTCTTCCAGTTTGATCTTTTTGGTAATGCGGTATACCCTTCGTTTCTTTTGCGGCCTCTCTTCCCCACCCAGTAAAATTCCCCAGGGCCTAAGCTGCTCTATCTTATCAAAAATAATTTTAAGCATGGCCAGGTAGGGGATACATAAAAACATACCAGATATGCCCCAGATCATTTCGCCCACTACAATGCCGATGAAAGCAAACAGTGCATTGATCTTTACCTTAGAGCCCACTACCAATGGCATCAGCACATTTCCATCAAGTGCATGGATGCTTACAAAAGCAATTAAAACCAGCAATACCTTGGCCGCTCCGGCAGTCGCAAAAGTGATCAGCACACTGATCAGTAATGCGGTAAATATACCCAGGTAAGGTACAATGTTAAAAATCCCCGAAATAAGGCCCAGCAAAACGGCATATTTTACGTTCAATACCCACAGGGTAAATATCATCAATACGGTAACGATAAACATTTGTAAAAAAAGCCCTGTGATGTATTTTTTTATGATGTACTGGATCTGTCTTACAATTTCGCTTACTTTTTGTTTATGTTTTTCCTCGAACACAGAACTCAGGAAGTTAAACAGAATGCCCCTGTAATTGAGTATAAAAAAGGTGAACAACAGAAGGAAAGATAAGAACAAAAGGGTAGAGGAAACGGTAAGCAACGTAGCGCCCAGCACCGTTGCACTGGTGGCTACAGCGCTGCTGGCACTATTCTTAAGGTAATCTATCTGTTTCTGTGCATTTACGCCAAATGTTCTGGAAATCCAGTGTTGCACATCATGGAACGAGGTTTCGGCCTGGTGCTTAAGCAAGGGCCAGTCTTTCCACAAATCGGTCAGCTGGTTGGCCAGGAAGTACAGGATGGAAGAGATTACCCCAATCATCAGTACCACTGATATGATGGCTGCAATGCTCCTTTTAAAGCGCCATTTTTGTTCCATAAAATTGGCCATCGGTAACAAGAGCAGGGCCAGTAAAAATGAAGTAAGCAGTGGCGCCAGGATGGTTTGTCCTAAAATGGCCAGGTAACCTGCACTTATGATGGAGAACAACACCATAGCCAGTTTGGTGTAAAAGGGTAGGGAAACTTGTGTCATGAGCAGCAGGATTAATAATGATGTAAATTAACCAAAAACAAATGCCCTGCCAAAATATTTTGACAGGGCATTCTATTCATTTTTCGGGATGTGTTTACTGCCAGTCGCTGGCCTCGTCAAGTATCGCTATGTCTTCCACATTTAATTTCAATGTGGCGGCTTTAACCAGGTCTTCCAGCTGCGCCAGGCTGGTTACACTGGCAATAGGTGCAGTAACGGATGGCCTTGCCAGCAGCCAGGCCAGGGCTATACTGGCCGGATTGGCATTGTACTGTTCGGCAACCTGGTCCAATGCCTTTAATATTTTAAAGCCCCGGTCGTCAAGGTATTTTTTGATGCCGGCGCCACGCTTGCTTTTGTCCAGATCAGCTTCAGACCGGTATTTTCCGGTTAAAAAGCCACTGGCGAGTGCATAATAATTGATTACGCCCAGCTGATGGTCTACCACTACCTGTTCCAGCTCTTTTTCATAAGCCTCGCGCTGGTAAAGGTTATATTCGGGCTGAAAACTCTGGTACCTGGGCAGGCCCAGCCTGTCGGCAGTTTCCAGTGCAGTGCGCAGGCGTACCGCCGAAAAATTGGAGGCGCCTATCCAGCGTACCTTTCCGGCCCTGATCAGGCGGTCATATACTTCAAGTGTATCTTCAATTGGTGTTTCCGGGTCGTCATAATGCGACTGGTACAGATCGATATAATCGGTTTTCAATCTTTTTAAAGATGCATCAACAGATTTAAGGATATAATGTTTGGCCAGGCTTTTTTTATCTGAACCAGGTATAGAACCTACTTTGGTGGCCAGGATTACCTGCTCACGGTTTTTTCTCTGTGCCATCCAGTTGCCGATGATGGTTTCAGATTCACCACCTTTATTTCCGGGTACCCAATGCGAATAGGAGTCGGCCGTATCAATAAAATTGAACCCGGCTGCGGTAAACCCGTCCAGGATTTCGAAGGATTGCTGCTCATCTATGGTCCAGCCGAATACGTTTCCACCAAAGGTGATGGGATAAACCTGCAGGTCTGACTGGCCTAATTGTCTTTTCTTCATGAATTTAGATTTATGGTCTTTAGCTTAACAACCGAACCCGCCTTTTGTTGCCCTTAACATCTCTCTTTTTCCGGGAGCGCCGGGCAGTTTTTCTATGCTGAACCCAATGGTCTTCAGGGCACGTTTAAGCTTACCGGTAATGGCATAGGTAACAAAAATACCGCCTGGCCTTAAAAAACTGCAGGCATGGGCAATCACCTCATCTGTCCACATTTCAGGCTGGTGCTGTACTGAAAAAGCATCGTAATAGAGCAGGTCAAACCGAAGGTCCGTTTCATACCGGTGAAGGTAGGTATGCACAATCCTGAGTTGCTGATCTGCACCAAGGTTTACAGCTTGCTGAAAGGCTTTTCCGTAGTTGCCGGTCAGGCCATTCCATATATTTTCGGGTACGTACTGATCGTAACCTGTTGATTCCAGTTCTTCTATCGTGAGCGGAAAAGCCTCCAGTGAAATGTATTTAAGCGCGGTTTGATGTTTTTCACACCAGGCGGCACTCAGCAAAAAGTTTAACCCTGTGCCAAAACCAATTTCCAGCACCTTGATTTCCTGGCCGGGAAAACAGCTGAGGGCATGTTGTAGGCCGGCATCAATAAATACGTGTTTGCTTTCCTGCAGGGCACCGTGTTTGGAATGGTAATGTTCGCCAATGGTTTCATTGTACAGCGTATTTGAGCCATCGGCAGTTAAGGTAATTCTGTTCATTGCCTACAAATTTAACCAAAACTGGTTAAATTATTTGAACTTATACAGATCGATCCCTTTCCAGGCAATGTAGCCCAGCTTTGCACACTTGTCTGCCACCACTTCAGCAATATATGCCGGAACATCACTTACAATTGTCCAGCGAATGGCATAGTTGCTATTGTAACTCATATAGATGACCAGATCGCCGCCATCGGGGCTTTCCAGCAGTTGTTTATCCAGATAGGCCTGTAAATCTGCTGCAAAACCTTCCAGCCGCTCATTCATCATTCTTGTCAGGGGCGCTTTAGGCCTGGCCTCAAAATCAATAATAGGTACTACGGTAATGGTGGTCATCAATTGTGGTTATGGTTTCAAATATGCAAGAACTTTGCCAATATAGGAAGGGAGGCCAGCTATAAATTGAAATATTTATCCGGATTGCCCTTATGCACCTTTAATTAAAGGAATGCTTATATCCAAATAATCCAAAACCTGTATCGCTGGAAGATTTTAAACAGTTATATTTAAAGGCACTTTAGTCATGGTAGAATTGTTAAAAGCAGCCAATGAAGAAAAAAATAGGCATAAGTTACACGGAAACCAATTTTCAGAACTACTGGAACTGGTTTACACCAGAGGACCTGGGAGGAGAGCTGGAACTGTTAGAACTTTCATTTGAAAAGAACAACAGGGACGACATTGAAAAATGTGATGGCTTTGTGCTTACCGGTGGTATTGATGTACTACCAGCTATATACGGCGGGGCAGAAGAATATCCCTACCGCCCCGACGAGTTTTTACCGGAAAGGGATGAATTTGAACGGTTGATCTACAACTATTCGCAGGAGGCAAAAATTCCGGTATTGGCCATTTGCAGGGGCATGCAGTACATCAATATCATGGAAGGCGGAAAAGTTTTTGAAGACAATGGCGAAAAGCTGAACCGCTTACATAAAAAGGGAACGGAGGATAAGGTGCATGAGGTAATTGTGAATACCCATAGTTTGCTTTATGCGGTAACTGGCGAAAAAAGGGGGCTGGTAAACAGTGCGCACCACCAGGCGGTAAGGCCCGATAAACTGGGCAATAACCTGATGGTTAGTGCTTATGCGGATACCGAGGACCCGATTATTGAAGGCTTGGAATTTAAGGATAAAACGGGCAAGGCCTTCATGATAGGCCTGCAGTGGCATCCGGAAAGGATGAAAGAAAAGGAATCGAATCCCTTCTCCCAGAAAATTAAGGAAGAGTTTGTTAAGGAAGTGAAAAAACATACACGATGAACATTGTAAACCCTGCTACAGAAGAAGTTATTGCAAGCGTAAAAGAAGATGACAGTAAATCGCTTGCCCATAAGCGCAACCTGCTTAAAGTAGGGCAAAAAAACTGGGCAGCCAGAAGTTTAGCAGAACGTCTGAGGATAATTACGCAGTTTTATAATTTGCTGGATGCAGAAAAAGAGAGGCTTGCAGCGCTGCTTACTTCGGAAGTGGGTAAACCTTTGCAGCAGTCGCGCAATGAAATTAACGGGGCCGGAACAAGGATCAAATGGATGCTGGACCATGGGGCAAAGTACCTGTCGGACGAGCTGGTAACCGATACGCCGGAGCTGAAAGAATACATTTCGTACAACCCGCTGGGCATTGTCTGTAACATTTCGGCCTGGAATTACCCTTACCTGGTGGGGGTAAATGTTTTTATCCCGGCCTTAATGGCGGGCAATGCTGTGCTGTATAAACCATCCGAATATGCCACTTTAACAGGATTGGAAATAGAAAAACTGCTGAAGCAGGCAGGTGTACCCGATGATGTGTTTAAAGTTGCGATTGGGGCCAAAGAAACCGGCGAACATTTGCTGGACATGAACTTTGACGGGTATTTTTTTACCGGATCTTATCGTACCGGAAAGCATATTTATGAGCGTGTGGCACCCAAAATGGTTCCCTGCCAACTGGAACTTGGAGGTAAAGACCCCCTTTATGTTGCAGGTGATGTAAAGGATGTTGCAGCGGTAGCTGTGTCGACGGCCGATGGGGCTTTTTACAATAACGGACAAAGTTGCTGCTCGGTAGAGCGTATTTATGTGCATGAAAAAGTGTATGACGATTACCTGGCTGCTTTTGTAAAAGAAGTAGAATCGTGGAAAACAGGACTGCCTGACGAAGAAGGGGTGTACATTGGGGCGCTGACCAGGAAGGAGCAGCTTAAGGTACTGGAACTGCAGGTTAAAGATGCGCTGCAATATGGTGCGGTATTGCTGAGCGGAGGTAAAAGAAAGGGAGAAAAAGGCAATTATTTTGAGCCCACGGTATTGACCAATGTGACCAACCAGATGAAGGTGATGCAGGAAGAAAGTTTTGGCCCCATCATTGGTATCATGAAAGTAAATGATGATGCAGAAGCACTTTATCTGATGCAGGATACAGCTTACGGACTAACGGCATCAGTTTATTCTGACAGCTGGGAAAGGGCGGAAAATATTCTTTCACAGATAGACTCGGGCACGGGGTACTGGAATTGCTGCGACCGGGTAAGTGCTGCACTGCCATGGAGTGGCAGGCGGCACTCAGGAATTGGCGCAACCCTTTCCCATCAGGGCATAAGGGCTTTTACCAGGCCGAGGGCCTGGCATTTAAAGCGCTGAGGGCTGGTTACCACAACCTGATCCGCTCTTCCGGTTTTTTATAGAGTTTATCCCCTGGCTGCACATCAAATGCCCTGTACCAGGCATCCATATTTACAGGGGCACCAATGGTTCTGTACGGGCCCGGGGAATGCGGATCTGTTTTGATCATCTGTGCAGCTATTTCGGGTAAGATATTGCCTCTCCATACCTGTGCCCAGGAAAGGAAGAAACGCTGGTCTGGTGTAAAACCATCAATTTTTTCGTCAGACTGGCCTTGCCTGGTCATTTTAAACGCTTCATAAGCTGCGTTTAAGCCACCTAGGTCGCCTATGTTTTCGCCCATTGTAAACTTGCCGTTCACCGGGATGGTGTCCAGCACTTTGTAGCCATCAAACTGTTCGCCCAGTTGTTTGGTCTTAGCATTGAATTTTTCACGGTCTTCGGCAGTCCACCAGTTGCGCAGGTTGCCATCTTTATCGTACTGGCTACCACTATCGTCAAAACCATGCGACATTTCGTGACCGATAACGGCACCAATGCCGCCATAATTTACGGCATCATCGGCATTTGGATCAAAGAAAGGGAACTGCAAGATCCCGGCCGGAAATACGATCTCGTTCATGGTAGGGCTGTAATAGGCATTCACTGTGGGTGGGGTCATCCCAAATCGGGTACGGTCTACCGGTTTACCCAATTGGCTAACCATTTCCTTATAAGCCCAGGTGCCGGCATTCCGCAGGTTCTGCAGATAGGCATTAGGGCTGATGACCAGTCCCTGATAAGTTCTCCATTTTGAAGGGTAGCCTATTTTAGGTACAAAAGCATGCAGTTTTTCCAGGGCCTTTTGTTTGGTCACTTCGCTCATCCAGTCCAGGTTTTTGATCCTGATCTCGAAAGCTTTTCTCAGGTTGGCGATCAGCTCGTCCATCCTCACTTTGGCATCGGGCTTAAAGTACCTGGCTACATACAGCTGTCCTACCAGATCTCCGATGGTACCATCTGTGAGCTGCGACATCCTTTGCCAGCGTGGGGTTTGTACTTTTTGTCCGGTTTGTGCCTGGTTAAAGGCAAATGTAGCATTTACAAAGGGGCTGCTCAGATTGGGGGCGGCACTTTTCAGTACGTTCCATTCCAGATAGGTTTTCCATTCGTTCAGCGGGACATTTTTCAGCATGTCATTCAGGCTGACAAAAAACTTTGGAGAGGAAACAAGTACTGTATCCTGTCCGTTTACCAGAAGTTTGCTGAACAACTGGGGCCAGCTGATCCTGGGTGTAGTTTTATTAAAATCAGTCAGCGTAAACTTATTATAGGTTTTATAAGGATCACGCATTTCCAGTCTGGTCATCTGCGCTTCAGCAAACTGCTTTTCTATCGCCATTACCACTGCTGCTTTTTTGGTAGCCTCGGCCGCAGTGCTTCCCGTTAATTTAAACAGGGTAGTCAGATAGGTGGTATAAGCTTCGCGGATCTTTACACTTCTGCTGTCATCTTTCAGGTAATAATCGCGGTCGGGCAGGGTGGTGCCACCCTGGCCCAGCTGTGGAAGGTATTTGTTTACATTTTTGCGGTCCTGGCCAACACCAAAGCTGAACATAGGAGCGGCAATGCCATTTACACGCAGGTAAGCGGTCTGGTCGAGTACCCCGCTTATATTTTTGAGCTGCCTGATCTTTGCCAGTTCTGCTTTGATGGGGGCATAGCCCAGCTTTTCGATGGTCAGGCTATCCATTGCTGCAGTATAGAAATCGCCCACCCTTTTTACTACCGAGCCTGGTTGGGCCGATTTGCTGGCGGCGGCATCTTCTACCAGGCCTTTTACGGCATTGATGTTGAAATCCCTTAAGGCATTAAAGCTGCCCCATCGGGTTTCTTTAGCAGGGACCGGATTGTTTTTGATCCAGGTGCCATTCGCATACCGGTAAAAATCATCTCCGGGTTTTACGGAGCGATCCATATTTGCAGGGTCGATAAATTTTGTGGCAGATTGTGCATGGGCAGAATAGCTGATAGCAGCAATTCCCAAAACGGTAAAACAAGTTTTGAGTGATAAAAATTTCATAAATGATAATTGAAAGGATAAAAGTAGTAATTGTGCCTAAATAAGCACCTTGTATCCCAAAATTATTACTTGTTAAACCAATAGTAAAGCTTGGTGAGGCCAAGTTTTCTGAGGATGGTATGGGTTATAGAAAATACATTTATAGATTTCATCTCTTCGCATTTTATATCTATTTAACATATTTTAACAAAAAATATTGTGCAGACCTTTAAATTTTTGTTATAGCCGCCAGCGGGTTTAGCAGGTAATTTTAAGCTTTCAGCTTTTTGCGCTGACCAATATATAAGCCAACGATAACCAGGCAGGTTCCGAAAACTGTATACAGTGTAATGGGCTCATTGAGCAGCCACCAGGCATAAAAGAAACCGAAAAGCGGACACAGGAACAGCCACAGGGAAGCTTTTACGGTATCTATTTTTAAGAGGTAGAACCAGCAGATGAGGCCGGCTACAGATACGGAAAGGCTAAGCCACAATACAGAAGAGATGAACCTGTGGTCGAAATTTAAAGCAGAGAAATCGCTAAATGCCAGGGTAAAGGGTAAAAGGAATAATCCACCCAGGGTTACCTGCCAGCCATTGATCAGCAGGTTGGGTAAGGTCCATTGTATCCTTGCATAATAAACACTGGCAAAGGAAACGGCAACCATGCTTAACATGAGTATGGCTACACCTGAAATGGTAGTATTGCTGTTTTTAAGCAGGGGATAGGTAGCCAGAGCAATGCCCAGCATGCCAATGATGATGCTGATGATTTCTGCCTTTGCCGGCCGGCGGCCCATCAACCAGGAAGAAAGCAGCACAATGAGCAAGGGATTGGTAGAGGTAGACAAACTGCCGATGCCTGCTGCAGTATATTTCATGGCGTATACATACAAACCAAGGTATACTGTTGTGTTCAGAAAGCCAAATATGGCCAGCTGACGCCATTCGGTATACGTAGGCAGGCGGTATTGCTTGTCCCTGCTGATCAGGTAACAAAAGCCCAGCAGCACAAAACCTGCGATAAAAAAACGCAGGTTGCCCAGGATTAAAGGGGGCGATGACAATATGCCGAATTTAGTTGCTACAGATGCTGATGCCCACAGCATGGCAAAAAGTAAACCGATAAAGATGTTCTTCACACATCAAAGGTAAGGCAAGAAAGGATGATAATTGCTACATTTTATCTAAGTTTGGCGCAACTAATTTTTTTTTATAATGAAAAGACTGATTTTACTGATCTATCTGTTGGCTGTAGCATCTGGTAGTTTTGCACAGCAGCAGCAATTGAGCATGCAGGATGCGATGAGCAATGCCCGGACAACGCTGGCACCCGAAAACTTATCCCAACTTCAATTTATTTATGGAACGGAGGATTATGTATATGCCAAACGCATAGGCAATAGTCCGGTATGGTTAAGGGGTAATGCCAAATCAAAGGAAGACCAGCCTTTTCTGACCTTAACACAATTAAACCAGAAATTAAGGAACGCGAAGAAGGATACTTTGAAGATGATGCCCGTGATCCAGTTTAACCAGGGGCCGGAATGGATTTTAAACCTTAACGGTAGTAAAGTAGCGATCAACCCGGTTAAAAATACGGTAGATGTACTGGTAGACCAGTCGTTAATGGCAAAAACAAACGCAGAGGAAAGCAAGGCCGGTTATGTGGCTTATCTGGATAATTTCAACTTGTTTGTTGCTAAAGACGGGGATCGGAAACAGGTTACCACTGATGGTAACAGTGATATTGTTTACGCTTCTTCGGTACACAGGGAAGAGTTCGGGATCAGTAAAGGAACTTTCTGGAGTAATAATGGTAAGGTGCTTGCTTTCTACAGAATGGACCAGCAAATGGTTACAGATTATCCGATCATCGACTGGACCAGCCGGCCTGCTCACAATGTAAACATCAAATATCCTATGGCGGGTGACAAGAGCCATCATGTTACTGTGGGGGTGTATCATGCAGAAACTAAAGCTGTAGTGTATTTGAAAACCGGCGAGCCGGCAGAGCAGTATTTAACAAATATTGCCTGGAGTCCGGACGATAAATATGTTTATATAGCGGTATTGAACCGTGGACAAAATCACATGAAGCTAAACCAGTACGACGCCGCTACAGGCGATTTTGTGAAAACCTTATTTGAAGAGAAAGATGATAAATATGTAGAGCCACTGGTGCCGATGTTATTCCTGAAAAATGATCCTTCAAAATTTATATGGCAAAGCAACAGGGATGGCTGGAACCATTTATACCTGTACGATTTAAAAGGCAGGGTGGTAAAACAACTAACGAGGGGGGCATGGGAAGTGCTGGAGGTAAAAGGTTTTGATGCTAAAGGTGAGCGGCTGTTTTACGTTTCAACAGAAGAGTCGCCGGTAACCAGGAATTTATATGTATTAAATGTGAAATCTGGTCAGTCGCGCAGGCTTACATCTGCTTTTGCGGTACACAATATGCAGGTAAGCATTTCAGGAAATACTGTAATTGATGTTTACAGTACACCTGATGTGCCCAGGGTGATCCAGCTTGTAGAAACAGCGGGTTCAAAAGCTAAGTTATTGTTGAAGTCTGCAAACCCCTTGTCGGCTTATGCTACAGAAAATTCATCGATATTTACCATAAAAAGTAAATCGGGTGAGGACTTGTATATGAACCTGTACAAGCCGGTAAATTATGATGCCGGTAAAAAATATCCTGTAGTGGTTTACTGGTATGGCGGTCCGCATGCACAGCTGATCACCAACAGCTGGAATGCCGGTGCAGGCGATTACTGGTCGCGGTATATGGCGCAACGGGGTTATGTAGTGCTTACGGTTGATGTAAGGGGTAGCGACAACAGGGGCAGGGCCTTTGAACAATCTATGTTCCGCAGGGCAGGTGAGGTACAGATGGAGGATATGATGAGTGCCGTGGATTATCTGAAAGCCCAGCCTTATGTAGATGCAGCCAACATGGGCTTATTTGGCTGGAGCTTTGGTGGCTTTGCCACTACAGATTTTATGCTGACCCACCCGGGTGTGTTTAAAGCTGCCGTAGCTGGCGGGCCGGTAATAAACTGGGCCTTTTATGAGATCATGTATACCGAACGCTATATGGATACCCCACAGGAAAACCCTGAAGGTTATGCCGCTACCTACCTGAGTAACCGTGTTGATCAGCTGAAAGGAAAGTTATTGCTGATCCATGGATTACAGGATCCGGTTGTAGTGCAGCAGCATTCGGTCGATTTTGTGAAACATGCGGTTGATAAAGGTGTACAGGTAGATTACATGATCTATCCTGGTCATGAGCACAATGTATTGGGTAAAGACCGGGTGCAGCTGTATCAGAAAGTAACGGATTATTTTGAACTGTATCTGAAAGGGGGAAAATAACCAGCCATATTTTTATTTTACTAAAGAATGCAGCTTTTTTAGGTATGGACTAAGGGATTGTGTATTTTCAGGAGACCTATGGTTAAAGGAACAGAAATATGAACCATTCAGATGAAAATGACCACTATCCTGAACTTGCAGCCAGATGGCTTGATGGAAGTATAAGTGAGCAGCAAAGGCATACGTTTAATGCCTGGTATAACCGGGATCAGGATCAGCCGCTTATTATTCCGGCTTCTTTTGCCGCCGATGCGGAAATCCACAGGGCACGCATCTACCAAAAAGTCCTGATGGGCATGGAAGATAAAAATACACCTGCGCCGGTAAAGTTTTGGATTAAGCTGGGCATTGCGGCATCAATTTGCATTTTGTTTTCGGTAGCCCTGTATTTTTATATGCACCAGTCTCGGGTATTTGACCTGGACCAATTGGCCAGACAATATGGTTATGGCAGCGATGTAGCTGTTTTAACAGATCAGAATGGGAAACAGCACCTGCTGGAAGGTTCTGTTTTCAATATGTCCGAAGGGAAGAGCAGCCTGACCTCCGGAAATGGCTTTGCCAGAATTGCAACACCCCGGGGATCACGTTATCAGATACAGCTGGAGGACGGGACGCAAGTTTGGCTGGGGGCCGCCAGTTCCATTACTTATCCTGTTACATTTAGGGGCCAGACCAGGACCGTCCGGCTTTCGGGAGAAGCTTATTTTGAAGTTGCACATCAGGCAAAAAAGCCTTTTCAGGTTAAAATGATGTCCAATAAACATCAACTTGATCTCAGGGTAATCGGAACCAAATTTAATGTAAATGCTTATCCGGAAGATCAGGAAGTACAAACACGTGTGTTTGAAGGTTCGGTAAAACTGAGTTCGGGTAGGTATACCGCTGTTTTAACAAAAGGGGAGAAAGTAGTTTTTAAGAATGGGGTGCTGCAGCCTAAGGTACAGCACCTTGAGGAAGACTGGATGCGGTCTGGAACGTTGCATTTTGATAACGATAATATGAAACAGGTGATGCGTATGCTGGCGAGGGAATATAATGTAGAACTGGTGTATAATGGCAGGGGAGGGAAGAGGATGTATCTGACAGGTGAGATTAGCCGGAAAAATCCACTGAAAAAGGTTTTGCATCTTATTGAACTGGCAACTGATTATCAGTTTTTGCTTGAAGACGGGCGTGTAACAGTTTTTGAACCCCATAAAACCCCTTACTGATATGGACCGATACAAGATTTTTACAGATGTTGAATTGGTAGCGTTATTAAAGAAGGGCGATAAAGTAGCGTTTGCAGAAATTTACGACCGTTACTGGGATAAACTTTTTAGTATAGCCGGGCATAAGCTGGAACAGTTGGAAGATGCAGAGGAAGTGGTACAGAACATCTTTATTGCTTTGTGGAACCGGCGTGAAACTTTGAACATCACCTCTACCTTGAACAGCTACCTTGCGGTATCAGTGAAGTACCGCGTAATTAAGGTGCTGGAAAAGCTGTATCGTCAAAAAAAATATGCAGACAGTTTGGGAAAGGAATGTGGGCTGGATGATTCTACCCAGGAATGGCTTGAGTTTACGGCACTTAAAGCATCGTTGGAACAATTGGTAAAAAAACTTCCCGATAAATGTCAGCTGGTTTACCGGATGAGCAGGGAAGAGGGCTTTAGCCAGAAAGAAATTGCCGGAAAACTGGATATTTCTGAAAAAACAGTGGAAGCTCATTTAGGTAAAGCTTTAAAAACAATCAGATCAGGTTTGAACATTTTGATATCAATGCTTTTGTAAGCTCAAAGCTTTGTATTTTTTTCACTAATTTTACGCCTTCAAAAATCTGATACTTTTCAAAATAATGAGCATTTCAACAAAATACGATCCGGCGGCAACAGAAGATAAATGGTACAGTTACTGGCTTTCAAAGAAATTTTTTCACTCTGAGCCAGATGAACGCGAACCTTATACCATTGTTATCCCTCCGCCAAATGTGACCGGTGTTTTGCACATGGGGCACATGCTGAACAATACCATTCAGGACGTATTGATCCGCAAGGCACGTATGCAGGGGAAAAATGCATGCTGGGTTCCGGGTACCGACCATGCTTCTATTGCAACGGAGGCAAAGGTGGTTGCCATGCTTAAAGAAAGGGGTATCAACAAGGCTGATATCAGCCGCGAAGAATTTTTAAAATATGCCTGGGAGTGGAAAGAGAAATACGGAGGTATTATTCTTGATCAGCTGAAAAAACTGGGGGCCAGCTGCGACTGGGACCGCACGCGTTTTACCATGGAAGACGATCTTTCGGATGCCGTGATCGATAGTTTTATCCACCTGTATAAAAAGGGCTGGATTTATAGGGGGATCCGTATGGTAAACTGGGATCCGGCAGGCAAAACCGCTGTTTCTGATGAGGAAGTGATCCGTAAGGAAGTAAACCAGAAACTGTATTACATTAAGTATACGGTTTCCGGGTCAGATGATTTCATTACGATAGCCACTACACGCCCTGAAACCATTATGGCAGATGCGGCAGTCTGTATTAACCCAAATGATGAGCGTTATACCCATCTTAAAGGCAAAAAGGTGTTTGTGCCTTTAATTAACCGCGAAATTCCGGTAATTGAAGATGAGTATGTGACGATGGATTTTGGTACGGGCTGCTTAAAAGTTACGCCTGCGCATGACCTGAACGACTATGAACTGGGTGTAAAACATAAGCTTCCGGTAATTGATATTTTAAATGATGATGGTACATTAAACGAACTGGCTGTTGTTTTGGTTGGTGAAGACCGTTTTGTGGCCAGAAAAAAGATTGCCAAACTATTGGATGAAGCCGGTCATTTAGACAAGGTGGAAGACTATAAATCGCAGGTAGGTTTTTCGGAACGTACAGATGCGGCTATAGAACCTAAACTGTCTATGCAATGGTTCTGTAAAATGGACCAGATGGCAAAACCAGCTTTGGAAGATGTATTGAATGGTGATGTAAAGCTGATCCCTGAAAAGTTTGTGAACACTTACCGTCACTGGATGGAGAATGTGCGCGACTGGAACATTAGCCGCCAGCTGTGGTGGGGCCAGCAGATTCCTGCCTGGTACGATAACCAGGGCAACTGGGTAGTGGCCAAAACCAAAGAAGAAGCTTTGGATGAGTTTTTAAAACTCAAAGACCCTGAGGGACAATTTACAGCAGAAGAGAAAGCTGGTTGCAAAAATCAGCTTGCAGCCTTTATCAAACAGGATCCGGATGTAATGGATACCTGGTTCTCGTCCTGGTTATGGCCGATCTCGGTATTTGACGGTTTTAAAAATCCCGACAATAAGGACATCAACTATTATTATCCGACCAATGACCTGGTTACTGCACCCGAGATTTTATTTTTCTGGGTAGCCAGGATGATTATGGCGGGGCATGAATTCAGGGGGCAGAAACCTTTTACCAATGTTTATTTAACAGGAATTGTTAGGGATAAACTGGGGCGTAAGATGTCTAAATCTTTGGGGAACTCTCCTGACCCGATCGGGCTGATAGAAAAATATGGTGCAGATGGTGTCAGGGTAGGGATGTTATTGTGTTCACCTGCCGGTAACGACCTGATGTTTGACGAAAGCTATTGTGAACAGGGCCGTAATTTTGCCAATAAAATCTGGAATGCCTTCCGTCTGGTGAAAGGCTGGGAAGTAGAGCCTGCATTGGAAAACCCTAATCAGCAGGCCATATTGTGGTTTGAAAACCGCTTTAATGAGGCCATGGCTGAAATAGAAGATAATTTTAAACAATATCGTTTATCGGAAGCCTTAATGGCTACCTATAAACTGGTATGGGATGATTTCTGTGCCTGGTACCTGGAAATGGTTAAACCAGCTTACCAGCATCCTGTAGACGCAGAAACTTTAAAGGCAACCATTGCTTTCTTTGAAAAGATATTGACATTGCTGCATCCATTTATGCCCTTTATTACAGAAGAGCTATGGCATGATGAGCTGTTTGGTGAAAAAGGAGAAATGGACTGCTGCATTGTAGCCAGCTATCCCGCTGTAGGTGCTGTTGATACAGCTTTGCTGAAAGATGTTGAAGTTGTTAAAACACTGGTTGCAGAAATCAGAAATGTGAGAAATACAAAGCAGATCTCGCCTAAAGAAGCTTTGCCACTGGCTATTAAAGTGAACTCTGCACTGGATTATGAGAAATGGCTGAACATTGTTTTCAAACTGGCCAATATCAGTGAGGTAGAACTGGTGAATGATAAGATTCCTGGTGCCGTAAGCTTTATGGTAGGAAACGACGAGTTTTTTATCCACCTGAATGAAGCCATTGATATAGATGTGGAAAGAGAACGTTTAAATGCCGAACTGGTGTATTTACAGGGTTTTTTAAAATCTGTAAATGCCAAGCTTGGAAATGAGCGTTTTGTACAGAATGCCAAGCCGGAAATTATCCAGAATGAGCGGAACAAGCAGGCAGATGCAGAAGGGAAGATTAAGATCATTGAAGAAAGTCTGGCGGCTTTAAAATAGAAGGTATGTACAACTACACAAGATTTTTTATCCTGTTGCTGCTGGGCATAATCTTGAGTGGTTTTGGATTAAAAGATAATGTGCTGAAGGGAAAAGTGATTTGTATAGATGCAGGACATGGAGGTACCGCGCAAACAGATCTTTACAGGCAGGGACCAACTGGTGAACGTGAAGAATGGGTAAATTTAAGGGTAGCCATTTTACTGAAAGCGCTGCTGGAAGCTGAAGGTGCAAAAGTGGTCATGACGCGTACCAGCGATGATTTTGTACCCCTGGCAACCCGTTCCAAAATAGCAAGGGAAAATAAGGCGCAGCTGTTTCTGTCCATTCATCACAATGCTACTGCCGATTCGACGGTAAATTTCCCTATTGTTTATTTTCACGGCAAATCCTCAGAAAACAAAGCCGGGGTTGCTTTTGGAAAGGAAATTGCCAGGGCCATGCAATCGGAATTTTATGAGGTTAAAACACCGGTAAGTGTGGTCTCAGACCATACCGTTTTTGCTCTTGAGGGTGCAAGTGTGCTGCGCAATACCTACGGTATCCCGGGTGTACTTTCTGAAGCTTCATTTTTTACCAATCCAAAGGAAGAGAGACAGCTGAAAGATCCTGAGCATAACAGGAGGGAGGCTGTAGCTTATTTAAAAGCCATAAGGTTTTTTTTCAGCAATAAGGTCGAAATCATAAAAGACAAGGACCCGAACTTTGTTATTCCGCCCTTTCAGGGCTTACAGGAAGCTGAACGGATGAGTGAAGTGGCTAAAAAATGGCTGGATGATTACCGGAAGGGATCATTGCTGATGAAAAGTAAAGATACTGCTGCCCTACAGGAGGCTTATGAGCTATTTACGCGTTCCGCACGATCTTTTCCTGATTCCTATGTAGCCAGGCAATGCCATGAGCAGCGGGTTTATTTATTGAAAAAGTTGGGGAAAAAGGAAGAAGCCAGACAGGAAAAACTGCGTTCAGCTGAGTTTTATGTAAAATAAGGCTTTAAAGAGAAATCCTATAGGCACACCTTCTGTCGCCTGCAATGATGTGGCTTACCCTGCTGATGTTTACATCTTCTCCAAGTACAAATTTAAAGGTGTTGAGTTCTGAAATACAGAAGCCCTGACAGATCTGCGCTGCGGCACAGATAGGGCAGTGGTTTTCTATCAGCAGAAAACCTTTGTCATCTTTGGTGTATTCGGCCATATATCCTTCGCGGCTTCGGATTTCGGCCAGTGTACGGATTCTTTCTTCCAGTGAATTGTTTTGGTTCAGTTGCTGCTGATAGCGTTGTTTCGCTTTTTGTTCTCCGGCTGATATGACCGTTTGCAAGGCTTCCTCTCCAAGTGTATCTTTCATCAGCTGGATGAGCTTTACGGTAAGTTCTGCGTGCGTGTCCGGAAATCCCTTATTGCCCAAATCGGTTAGACTGAAATATTGGGTAGGCCTGCCTACGCCTTTCGACTCCTGACTGGATTGGATCAGTCCTTCTTCAGTTAGTTTAAGCAGTTGAAGCCTGGCACCCTCAGTGGTGATATTCAGTTCTTTAGAAATCTCGGTCGCCGTTAAAGCACCTCGTGTCTTCAACAACATCAAAAAACGATTTGTCTTCATAATCTAATAAAACAAGTCTTTACTTGTTTTATTGACAAAAGTACTAACTTTGCTGAACAATTAAGCACATAAAGGAATTATAGTTTCGCCATGCAAGTCAGTATACTCCTTTATCATACCGGACCACCGCTAATTTAACCCTGGCCGTAGCAGGTATCCAGTACTAATTTTAATGATAGCTGATTCCGGAAACCCTGGTTTTTTGGGTTGAAGGGAAGTATTGGCTTTTTTTTTAAGACAATGCATAAAACAAACACAATAAATATGAAAGCAACAATACAATTACCACTATTTATAACCCTGCTTTTTTTAATACAGTCCTGCGGACCAGAGCAGCAGACTGCGCAGCAGGAAAGCATACAGGAATATCCTGTGACAACGATCGTGAAGGGGGAGACGATCATCAATACAGAATATCCGGCCACAATTGAGGGGCAGCAGAACATAGAGATCCGTTCTAAGGTAGACGGTTTTGTGGCGCAGATTTTTGTAGATGAGGGTGCGGCCGTGAAAAAAGGGCAATTGCTGTTCAGGATCAATGCCCCTCAATATGAGCAGGAGGTAAGGACTGCCAGTGCGGCCATTAAAAATGCGGATGCTGAAGTAAATACGGCTAAAATGCAGGTAGAAAAAACCTTGCCACTTGTAAGGGAGGGTATTGTAAGTGAATATGAACTGAAGTTGGCAAACTTTAATTTACATGCCAAAGAAGCCGCACTGCTACAGGCGAGGGCTGGTCTGGCCAACGCCCGTACCAATTTAGGCTATACAGCGATCAGCAGTCCGGCCGATGGTGTTGTAGGTAGTATTCCCTACAAAACCGGCAGCCTGGTAAGCAGTACCTCGGTGCAGCCACTTACTACAGTATCCAATATTGCGCATGTTTTTGCCTATTTCTCTTTCAATGAAAAGCAATTTCTGGACTTTACCGACAGTTTTACAGGGAAAAATATGAAAGAAAAACTGAAGCATTTTCCCGCCGTTACGCTGTTACTGGCTAATGGAGCTGAATATAAAGAAAAAGGCCGTATGGAAAGTATTGGCGGACTGATCAATACAGAGACCGGTGCGGTAAATTTAAGGGCAGGTTTTCCTAACCCCGAAGGCATCATCAGAAGTGGCGCCAGTGCTACCATCCGTATCCCTTTGCAGGTAAAAGATGCCTTGTTGATTCCGGCCAAAGCGACCTATGAAATGCAGGAAAAGCTGATGGCTGTAACCGTAAATAAGGATGGAACAGTAAAGGTTACGGAGATAGAGGTTATGGATAGCCCTGCAGGTGAATTTTATGTGGTAAAAAAGGGCCTGAATGCGGGCGACCATGTGGTAATTGAAGGTATGGGTGGTTTGAAAGATGGTACAAAGATCAAACCCGTATTTGCCAGTAAGCTCAGCGCTGCTAAAAAATAGACCACATTTTAGACAAAATATTTAAACAACGATGTTAAAGAAATTTATAGACAACCCGGTATTATCTACAGTAATATCGGTGATCATTGTCATACTAGGCTTACTGGGCCTGTTTTCCCTGCCCATATCCCAATATCCGGATATTGCACCGCCCGCTGTTGAGGTCAGTACAGCTTATCAGGGCGCAAGTGCGGATGTGGTGATGAAAAGTGTGATTATCCCTCTGGAAGAGCAGATTAACGGGGTGGAAAACATGACTTACATGACCTCTAAGGCCAGCAATGATGGCAGTGCAAGCATTACGATTAATTTTAAGCAGGGTACCGATCCAGATATGGCCGCTATTAACGTACAGAACAGGATTACCAAGGCAACCAGTTTATTACCTGCAGAGGTGGTAAAAATGGGTATTACGACCAGCAAAAGGCTGAACAGCGAGGTGTTTAGTTTTCTACTGTATAGTGAAGATGGAAAATATGACCAGAAGTTTCTGGACAATTACCTGAAGATTAACATTATCCCTCAGATCAAAAGGATCCAGGGTATTGGAGATGCACAGGTTTATGGGGGTAAAGATTACAGTATGCGAATATGGCTGAAACCAGATGCCATGGCAGCTTATGGTCTTATTCCGGCTGATATTGTGAATGCCCTGGCAGAGCAGAATATTGAAGCCGCACCAGGTAAGGTGGGTGAAAACAGCAACCAGAGCTTTCAGTATACCCTAAAGTACACCGGCCGCTTTGAAAAAGCGGAAGAATTTGAACACATCATCCTGAAATCGGTAGGTAACGGGCAGGTGTTAAAACTGAAAGATGTAGCAGACATCAACCTGGGTTCATTTACCTATTCCAGCACACTGACGGCACAGGGGCAAGAGTCACCTTATGTTGCTGTGAGCCAGACTTCAGGTTCGAATGCGCATGATATTATCAGGCAATGTGAAAAGATATTAAAGGATGCGGAGAAAAGTTTTCCAAAAGGGGTGAAGATAGGGGTATTTGCAAATGCCAATGAATTTCTGGATGCTTCCATTTCCAAACTGATCTTTACCATTATAGAAGCCTTTATCCTGGTATTTATTGTGGTATTTATTTTTCTTCAGGATTTCCGTTCTACGCTGATACCGGCCATTGCAGTTCCGGTAGCTATTATTGGTACTTTCTTTTTCCTGAAGTTATTTGGGTTTACCATAAACCTGCTTACTCTATTTGCGCTGGTACTGGCCATTGGTATTGTGGTAGATGATGCCATTGTAGTGGTAGAAGCGGTGCATGCCAAGCTGGACCATGGGGCTAAGTCGGCCAAAAAAGCGACCCTGCATGCGATGAGCGAGATCAGTTCGGCCATCATTTCCATTACCCTGATCATGGCTGCGGTATTTGTTCCCGTAACCTTTGTGACAGGATCGGTAGGTGTATTTTACAAGCAATTTGGTTTAACACTGGCGGTAGCCATTATCATATCGGCAGTAAATGCGCTTACCCTGAGCCCTGCTCTTTGTGCTTTGTTGCTTAAGCCACATCAGGGACATGACCAGGTTAAAAAAGGCTTTATGCAGCGGTTTTATGACGGCTTTAACGCCTCATTTTCAGCCATGACCAACCGCTATAAAAAATCTGTGGTGTTCCTGGTGAACAGGAAGTGGATTGCTTTTATGGGTATAGCCTTGTTTTCGGTATTGTTCTGGTTTTTGGTGAAGACTACCCCAACTGGTTTTGTACCCAATGAGGACAGTGGTTCTATTTATGGTAACGTGATCCTTCCACCGGCAACATCACTGGAGCGAACAGAGGTAATTGCCAACCAGATTGACAGCATAGCACGTTCCATCCCTGAGGTAGAATTGTCGTCGCGGCTGGCGGGCATGGATTTAATGAGTGGTACGGGAAGTTCTTACGCCGCTATATTTATCCGTCTTAAACCCTGGAAGGAAAGAACAAAGGAGGGGCAGGATATTAAAAGCATAGTGGGACAGCTGTTTGCCAAAACTGCCAATATTAAAGGAGCCAGTATTATATTTTTTGCAGCGCCAACCTTACAGGGCTTTGGAAATAACGATGGGTTTGAATTTCAGCTGCAGGATAAGACCGGTGGTAGTTATAAGGCTTTTGATGCTGTAATTGGCAAATTTATGGGTACGCTGAACCAGCGGCCAGAAATTATGTATGCTGCTACATCCTACAATACCAGCTTCCCGCAATATGAAGTAAGTGTAAACGTAGCGAAATGTAAGGAAGCCGGTGTTGCGGTGAGTACTGTATTGGGGACCTTACAGGGTTATCTGGGTGGTATTTATGCTTCTGATTTTAACCGTTTTGGTAAGCAATACCGTGTCATGATCCAGGCAGCGGCCGGACAGAGGAGCAATAAAGAAGCGATCAGCAAAATATTTGTCAGAAATGAGCGCGGTGTAATGGCGCCGATATCAGCGTTTATAACTTTAAAGAAAACCTATGGTCCGGAATTCATCAACCGCTTTAACCTGTTTACGGCTGCTGCGGTAAATGGTGCACCTAAGCCAGGATACAGTTCTGGTGATGCAATTAAAGCCATACAGGAAGTGGCGGCGCAGACTTTACCACAGGGCTATACTTTTGAATTCTCGGGACTGACGCTGGAAGAACTATCGAGCGGAAACCTGACCCTGCTGATCTTTATACTGAGTTTGCTGTTCATTTACTTTTTGCTAAGTGCCCAGTATAAGAGTTATATTCTGCCCTTTTCGGTTCTGCTTTCGCTGCCTATTGGTTTGGCCGGTGCGTTTTTGTTCGCCCGTTTATTTGGGCTTGACAATAACATCTTCCTGCAGATCAGCCTGATCATGCTGATCGGATTGCTGGCTAAAAATGCAATCCTGATTGTAGAGTTTGCCCTGATGCACAGGTTAAGTGGAAGAAACCTGGTCCAGTCGGCCATAGCTGGTGCCACGGCCAGGTTAAGGCCTATTCTGATGACCTCATTTGCCTTCGTTTTTGGTTTGCTCCCTTTAATGGTTGCAACAGGTGCGGGGGCCATCAGTAACCGCTCGATAGGTACTGCAGCTGTTGGCGGGATGCTGATCGGAACAGTGTTTGGGGTGTTTGTGATCCCTGTGTTATTTGTGGTTTTCCAGGCCCTGCAGGAAAAGATCAGTGGTAACCCAAAAACTGTTGACATAGAATAATAAGAGAAATAAGAACTAAAATATACACTGATGAAACCATATATAGGACTACTGCTGCTATTGATAACGCTTGCTTCCTGCCGGATATCAAAACCCTATCAGCAACCGGAGTTTGATACGGGTAAACTGTACCGGGATGCTGAAGGTAGAGATACCACAAACATAGTATCGGTACACTGGAACAAGTTTTTTGGTGATACCATTCTGACAGGGCTGATTGCAGAAGGTTTAAGCCGGAATATTGATATGAAAATTGCTTTGCAGCGTATTGATGCGGCAAGTGCTAATTTTCAACAAAGCAAAGCGGCCTTTTTACCGGATTTAAATGGCAATGCCAGTATTAAACAATCTAAACTCGCTTTTCCGCAGGGTTTCGGACTCATCAACTCGTCTACGCAGTACGATATTGGCCTGAGTGCAAGTTGGGAAGCCGATATCTGGGGTAAACTAAAAAGCACCAAGCGAAGTGCCCTGGCAGGACTGCTGCAAACAGAGGTGGCACGAAAAGCTGTGCAAACCCAGTTAATTGCGGATATTGCCAATCGTTATTTTACTTTGCTAGCCCTTGATCAGCAATTGCAGGTTTTGGAACAAACTGTAAATAACCGGAAAACTGATGTGCGTACAATGAAGGCCTTAAAAGCCGCCAATATAGTAAACGGTGCAGCAGAAGTGCAAAGTGAAGCCAGTCAGTATGCGGCTGAAGTGGCTGTCCCACGCTTAAAAAAGCAGATCAGGGAAACGGAAAACGCATTAAACATATTGTTGGCGAGACCTCCATCGGCAATTTATAGGTCATCTTTGGATGAACAACAACTTTTGATAGATTTAAAAGCCGGTATTCCGGCACAACTGCTGCAAAACCGCCCGGATATTAAACAGGCTGAGTATGCTTTTATGGCTGCTTTTGAAAATACCAATGCTGCCCGTAAATTGTTCTATCCCTCGCTTAACCTAACAGCAGCGGGTGGTTTTACCAGCTTCAGTTTAAAAGACTGGCTAACGCCAGATGGTTTATTTGGCAATATTGCGGCGGGCTTAGCGCAGCCAATTTTTAACAAAGGCTTAAATAAGGCAAGGTTAATCACTGCCCGGACTGTGCAACAGGAAGCGGCCTTAAATTTCCAGCAATTTTTACTGAAGGCCGGAGAGGAAGTGTCTAATGCATTGTTTGCTTATCAGACGGCTAAAACGCAACAGGAAATCAGGGTAAAACAGTTAGCCGCACTTCAGAAATCAGTTGATTTTACAAAGAAACTGCTGCGTTACAGTTCGGCTACCAATTATACGGATGTGTTGACCTCTGAGCAGAATCTGCTGTCGGCACAAATGGAGGATATTGACGATAAACTGCAGCAGTGGCAGGCGGTAATTGCATTGTACCGTTCTCTTGGCGGAGGTAGTGAAAATTAGGTATTCTCTTCGAAGTCTGCATAATTGCGCTGAAGAAGCGCAAAGACGCCAGGACTTCTCTGAGAAATCAAATTTTCTGTTGAGCAGGGGTACTAGCTTGGTGTCCGGTTATGCGGTGTTGGCGTTACATTCAGTTATATGGGTTAGCATTGCGGTCAGTTATAATTGTAATATAGGCCATTAAAACTGGATGGTCTTTTTAAGCTGTTCGTGTTTTGCCAGAATGACCGAACAATAGATGGTGCTATAGTGTTAAGTATCCCGCTAAAAGAAAAATCTGCCTTCTGTGAAGGGGCATAGCGTCTTCGCGCTTCTTCAGCGCGATTATGCAGCCCCTGAGCAGAATGGCTTTATTTTTCTCAGAAAAAGCTGGGAAAATCTTTACAGCATTCCGTAATCTGGTAATTCGGAAACAAACGCGAACTGCCCCTCCTGGTGGTTTATGGTAGCGTAGCAATGCTTTAAACCATTGGTTACCACAAGCCACCTGGTTTTGTGTACAGAGTTGTACCTGGCGGCCTGGTCAAACACAGATTGGGTAATTTTTACAGCGGGAGCCTTACATTCTATGACCATGATCCTTTGGCCCTGGTTGTTAAAAATTACAATATCTGTTCTTTTTTGCAACTGGTTGAGGTTAAGCCCGCCTTCTATCTGGATGAGGGATTTGGGGAATCTTTTTTCAAGGATAAGGTACTGGATAAAATGCTGTCTTACCCATTCCTCTGGTGTCAGTACCAGGTGCTTTTTCCGTATTTCATCAAATATAAAATGCCTGGTGTCCTTTAAAGTGATTTTAAAAGGATATTGGGGTAGGTTTAGCGGGGTTGGTATAAATGACATTTGTGCAAAAGTAGATATTTTTTTTATCTAAGTTTTATCTAAGTTTACGCCATCATATGAGTGCGGCCGACATAATAAAAGACATCAAAGCAAGGAAGTTTAAGCCCATTTACCTATTACATGGTGAAGAGCCTTATTATATAGATCAGATTATCCATTATATGGAAGAACATATCTTGAATGATATGGAAAAGGGGTTTAACCAGACGGTATTATATGGGAAGGATACCGATATGGCTACCATTATGAATGCAGCCAAGCGTTATCCGATGATGTCTGATTACCAGTTGATTGTAGTGAAGGAGGCCCAGGATTTAAAATGGGCCAAGGAAACTGAGGGTAGCAGTAAGCAGGCAGAATTTGTACTGAATTATTTTGAAAAACCTTTGCCGAGTACCATTCTGGTACTGGGATATAAGTATGCCAATTTCGATAAGCGTAAAAAGATCTATAAGGCAATAGACAAGCATGGGGTGGTTTTTCAGTCAGACCTGGTGCGAGATTATAAACTTGCCCAGTGGATAGAGGAGCTGGTTAAGGAAAAGGGCTATAAAATAGCACCTCAGGCATCGGCATTGATGGCTGAATACCTGGGCGCCGATCTTTCTAAAATAGCCAATGAGGTTGAAAAGCTGCTGTTAAATATTGGTAAGGAAACTATTATTGATACCGATATTGTTCAGAAAAACATTGGGATCAGTAAGGAGTACAATGTTTTTGAACTGCAAAAGGCATTGGCTGTAAAAAATGTATTGAAATGTAACCAGATCATCAATTACTTTGGTGATAATCCTAAAGCCAATCCAATGGTGATGGTAATGGCTAACCTGAGTGCTTATTTTACTAAAATACTGAAATACCACTACTTACCGAATAAAGGCGATGCAGCTAAGGAGCTGGGTGTGAACCCCTATTTCGTAAAAGATTTTGAAACAGCAGCCCGAAGTTACAGTTTGCCCAAAACTTTTGATATCATTAGTCTGTTGAGGGAATATGATTTGAAAAGCAAGGGTGTAGACAGCACAGGAAATACCACTGATGGTGAACTGTTAAAAGAATTGTTGTTTAAAATGTTGCATTAATTTTTCCGACGTTTTCAAAAGTCAGGTTCATTTTGCTGAAACCCAAACCGGTTAAAATAGGTCTGAGTACATTTAAAGCATTTACACGGGTTTGTTGCAGGATATCGGATTTTCGAACTTCATCTGCAATTTTTTGTTCCGCATTTTTATAGGCTTCATCCACCAGATCAGCCTCTCTAAAAAATGCCATTTTTGTATCGTATACACGCGAAGCTTTATGGTCTATTTTAATGTAACAAATTTCAGGTTGTGGCAACTTGATCACTGCTGAATCTCCATAGACCTGGATGTCTTCCGATTTGAGCTTGGTTAGGTCTATACAGCCCACCGCATCGGCCTTAATGATCAGTAACACACTGGCCTCCGGTAAAAAGGGGGTTTTGTTTTTATGTTCCAGGATATCACTGATGCGGTATTTTATCAGTTCCAGCTTACCCATGGATTCTACACGGTCTAATAAAAGCTGATGTTTGCTTTCTACTGTTGTTTTTAAACTGAATTTAGCTGCAATAAACCAGGCGATGGCACCGATAACCGCTACAACAACTGATATTTTTAATAACTTAATCATATTTTAAAGCTACCAATTTACAGACCAGTTTTTGTGTTTTCATATAAAATGTCTTTGTTTCTGCTAATGCCGGTAATATTGCAAGATATAATAGGATAGGGTATTATTTTACCGGAGCAGCAAAAGAGTAGATAGATATTTGCAAATAGTCTAAAATATTCATTATCTTCGGTTACGTAACCGAACTAATCCCAATCCGTTAATTTGAATAAACTTCAAATTAACTGGATCAACCATAACTATGACCAAACCTGAAATCCAATCGGATGAATGCTTATTCAAATTGCTGAAGCTGGGTGGCAGTATTGCGTTGTGCTTTGTCATTTTTGCTACAGACCTCCCGGCACAGCAGGCCCATAGGCAACAAACTGCATTAAGGATCTCGAGTAGAAAAGTAACCAATGACATGCCACATATCCATGGAAGTATATATACCGATAGCAAGGCATCCAGTTTGCGTTCGGGAGATTTTATTTCAACGGATAATGGAGAAAGCTGGGAAAATCGTCCAATGACACCTGATTTTGGCCTGAAACTTCCTGTTGGTTTTCGCAGAGACCTTGTTGCCTCTATATTTGATGCACGTCATGGAAGGATCTTGGCAGTGCTTAACGCCTTAGATCTTGAAAATCTGGATCCTGGTATCCGCGAACCCCCTATAGCGCAAAAGTCCTATTATCTGAGATACAGGGTATCGGATGATGGGGGTAAAACCTGGAGGTTTGATGAACCTATTATTCAAAAAGGTGATTTTACGGCAAAAAATCCTTTACCCGGTGTTTTTATCGGAAAGAATTCTATCTATATAGGGGATAAGGGATCAATGCCCCTCATTACCAACAAGGGAAAAATTCTTGTGCCTGCGCAAACGACTATAATAGGGGAGAAAGGAGAACTGTTTAATCCCGGCAATGGCCATACCTATACCGATGCGGTTGTATTGATCGGAAGCTGGACAAAAGACAATAGGATTGCCTGGAAAATGTCTGAACGTATAGTAGGTGATCCAAAACGGTCAACCAGGGGAATGATTGAGCCCACGCTTATAGAACTTAAAAACGGGCATTTGGTTATGGTAATGCGGGGTAGTAACGAGCAAAAAGGAAGCAAGAGTCATACCTTACCCGGCTACAAATGGTTGTCGGTCTCGAAAGATGGCGGAGAAAGTTGGGCCAGGCCTGAGCCACTTACTTTTGAAGGTGGAAAAGAACTATATTCTCCTTCTTCCATGTCTACTTTATTTAAGCACTCCAGTGGTAGATGCTTCTGGATAGGAAATATGACTAAGGATAATAACCAGGGAAACCTGCCCAGATGGCCGCTGGTCTGTGTCGAACTGGACACAAAAAGCTTTAAGTTAAAGGATAAGACTTTATTGATCTTAGACACCCAGCAGGAAGACGATAAGTCCAAAGGAAGGTTAGATATTTCGCATTTCTCGGTGATGGAAGACCGGAATACAAAAGAGATCATCATCACGTATCCACGGTCCTATAATGCTTATAAGTCACAAGAATGGGTCACTATCCGTATGACAAATGAATTTAAGAAATAAACTGTTTTTGACCATAGCATCTGTAGTACTTAACATTGGATTTGCCAAAACCATGGATAAGACTGTCCAACCGATTCAAAAGCCTTCAAAAGCAAATATTTCCAAGCCACATTATCAGCCAGTTTCTTTAGGTGATATTAAGCCTAAAGGCTGGCTTTTAGAACAGCTAAGGGTAATGAAGAACGGCTCTACCGGCCAGATGGATAAAATTTATGATAAAATAAAAAATGATAATGGCTGGTTGGGCGGCAAAGGGGACAATTGGGAAGAAACACCCTATTGGCTGGATGGTGCAGTTCCATTGGCCTACCAGTTGAATGATACAGAACTAAAAGCTATCGTGCTCAAATATATCAATTGGTCCATACATAATCAGCGTCCATCTGGCTATTTTGGCCCGATCACCAAATGGGAAAGAAAAACAGGAAAGCAGATTGACCTTGCCAATTGCGAACAGGGAGAAGACTGGTGGCCTAAAATGATTATGTTAAAAGTGATACAGCAATATTATTCTGCTACACAGGATGAAAGCGTAATCCCTTTCATGACCAAATATTTCAACTATCAAAAAGAGGCATTAAAAAAATGCCCTATTGGAAAATGGAGTGAATGGTCACAATCTCGCGGAACAGATAACGTAATGATGGTACAATGGCTTTATGGCCATACAAAAGATGAGTCGTTATTGGAGCTGGCCGGCCTTATCAATTCTCAGTCTTTTGCCTGGAGCCAATGGTTTGGTGGCAGAGATTGGGTAATCAACGCTGCCGCCCGCCCTAATGGAAAGAAATGGATGAGCAGGCATGGTGTAAACGTTGCTATGGGTTTAAAAGATCCGGCTATTAATTTTCAGCGAACGGGTGACAGCACTTACCTAAAAAGTTTAAAAACTGTTTTTAATGATTTGATGACTCTGCATGGCCTGCCCAACGGCATTTTTTCGGCCGATGAAGATTTACATGGCAACCAGCCGACACAAGGCACTGAGCTTTGTGCTACCGTAGAGGCGATGTATTCATTAGAAGAAATTATAAACATTACCGGAGATACACATTACATAGATGCATTGGAAAGAATGACTTTTAATGCCATGCCTTCGCAAACAACCGATGATTATCATGAAAAACAGTATTTTCAGATGGCCAACCAAATAGAAATCAGTCGTGGTGTTTTTGCATTTACTTTGCCTTTTGACAGGAAAATGAATTGCGTTTTAGGCGCAAAAAGCGGATACACCTGTTGTTATGTAAATATGCATCAGGGCTGGACAAAGTTTAGCCAAAATTTATGGCATAAAACCGAAAATGGTTTAGCTGCTTTAATTTACGGCCCCAATACCTTAAGTACAAAAGTTGGTGCTCAACAAACCGATGTAACAATTGAAGAAGTAACAAACTATCCTTTTGAAGATCAGATCAATTTCAATTTATCATTAAAAAAAGCAGTAGCTTTTCCTTTCCAGCTACGCATTCCGACCTGGTGTAAAGAAGCGGTGATTTTGATCAACGGTAAAATATACAGTAAAGAAAAGGGCGGAAAGATTATTACCGTAAACAGAACCTGGCAAAATAAAGACCGGTTGACTTTGCAATTGCCAATGGAAATCGCTGTTTCTGAATGGGCAGATAATTCAAGAGCGGTAGAACGTGGTCCATTGGTTTACGGTTTAAAAGTTCAGGAAAAGTGGACTGAAGGAACGGATGAAAAAGAGGGAAAATATTTCGAAGTTCATCCGGCATCGGCCTGGAATTACGGCCTTTTAGAGGCAGTAAGTAAAAATCCTGTTAAAGAAACAACAATAACGGTTAAAGCGCTTAAAAAAGATTTTAGGTGGAATTTAGAAAATTCTCCCATAGAAATTATAGTAAAAGCGAAAAAAATACCGGGATGGAAATCACAGAATGGTTTGGCCTATCTTCCGGTTACTGGTCGGGAGGGGTTTTACAAAGGAGCAGTAGACAGCGATATAGAAAATGTTGCTTTAGTTCCTGTCGGCTTTACTAAATTAAGAATTATAGCATTTCCGATAGTAAAATAGGTGATAGGAATAAACGCTGTACTATTATGGGAAAGAGGCTTATAGCTGCCTTTGCTTCATTTTTTCTGCTGCTGCCCGGAGCCTTGCAAGCCTTTCTTTTGCATTTTTTTGTTTAGCCGCAATCTCAATTGCCTTGTGCTGGTTAATCAAGGCCTCATCATAGAGCTGCATACGGTAAAATATATGGGCCATGGTATCGTAGTACTCTGCTGCAGGTACCAATTCAATAGCGCGTTTACTCCAAAGCAATGCCTTGCTTAAATAATCTGTTTTACCGGTACCTAAAATATAAAAATCCCATGCCGCATTATTCAGGATCATTGCTAAGCTTTTTGCCGGATCAGGACTGCTACCTACTGACGTATAGGTGTAAGTAGTGCTTTCTGTTTGAGGGGCCTGCTTATCGGCAATTATTTTACGTTCTTTAAATGAGGCCATCAGACTATCTCTTTTGCCTTTTAATCTTTTTGTCAGGTTGTTGATGGAATCGGCAGTAATCCTCATATAATACTGATCGTAGTAGTACTGGGCCTGGCGATAATAATTGTTGGTGTCTTTTACAGCTTTGTAATAATTGAGCAGAATGTAGGCGGACTGCTTATTTGCTGCTGCATAATTTTTTGAATAGGCGCCACGTACAAAATTGGACAATGAGTTGGCCAGCGTTAAATTTTTGGTAGCAATTGCTTCGTTTTGGGTATTGTTGATGATCCTGGTGTTCAGGTCAACCCGTTCCCTTAAAGGAAGCGTCTTATAAATGCTATCTACGATCTTGCGGTTGGTATACGCCAGCCGGTATGCTTTGCCATAGGCAAATGGTCCTGCTTTTAAAACAAACAGTACCTCATTATAATCGTTAAAAGAACCTACAGTTAAATATTCAACATATTCATCAATTAATTTAGCATTATCGAACAGGCCAAGTTGCTGTTTTGCACTGATGTATTCTTTTAAAAAATCTTTATTCCGGTTTCCATTTTTGTATTTCTCTTCATAATCGGCCAGGGAAGAACCACTTGAAAGCCTGGTTAATGCCTGATTTGCGAGTTCTAAATAATGTTTTGATGCGTTGCTGCTTTTGGCACCTTTGGCAATTAACTGTCCCTTCTGATCAAGGAAAATATAAGCAGGGAACATTTTAAGCTGGTATTTTTTCATGAAAGCTACTGCTTCTGTATTGGGCAGGCTAACCATATAACTCACAAAATTGTTATTATAAAACTCAATTACATCGGGATTATCAATTGCACTTTTACCCGGTACCTTGGTGGTGGCGCCTATATTTAAGAATAAAGGTTTGTTGGTTTCGGCAGCTTTCTTTTGCGCGCTGTTAAAATCTTTCTGGTATTTGATCTGGGCGAATGAGAAACTGGTTTTAACCAATAGGAGGGATAGCAGCAGGATTTTATGCATAGCGCAGTTGTGTTAAATTTTTGGTTAAGATAAGGATTATGGCGAATATTTCTTGGACAGTAAGTTAAAATTCTGTCGTAAATAGCCCTTAAATTGTCGTATTATCCCCCGCCTGATATCTGTTTTTACCAGCATCTTTGTTAAGTAATGGTGGAGCAGCAACCACTTGTAAAAACGGGCGGGCCGAAAAGCCAAAAGAGTAGGAACACAAAAAAATAATTTTATGTCAGAAAATAAAGTTTCATTGCACAGAGTTATTAAAGCATCTCCTGAAAAGGTATATCGTGCTTTTACGGAAGCCTTAGCTATCGCTTCATGGTTGCCACCTTATGGCTTTCTTTGTACTGTACACAGTATGGATGTTAAGGTAGGTGGTACATTTAGGATGTCGTTCCAAAATTTCACAACCGGCAATGGCCATTCATTTGGCGGGGAATATTTAGAGGTTAAAACAGCTGAGTTTTTGAAATATACAGACAAATTTGATGATCCAAACCTGCCAGGGGTAATGACTACATCGATATGGCTTCAAAAAACATTGGTAGGTACGGAGTTAAAAGTATTGCAGGAAGGGATTCCTGCTGTAATACCAGCCGAAATGTGTTATCTGGGTTGGCAGGAATCACTGGAAAAACTGATAAAATTGGTAGAACCTGAGATACCGGATGCTTGATAAGAGATTTGGTGTTGGATGAAAAACAGGCTTTAGGTGTACCCTAAGGCCTGTTTTATATAATCTGGTTTTTGAAAAAGCCATTATGCGCCGGCCCGCAAACAAATCTGTATATGCGGATAGCCTGAATATCCCTGCCACCAATGCTGTGTATTCAGGCAGATTTTTGTAAGTTTATCCGAAAACAGGAGAACGACAATTATGAAGCCGATATACATCCCTCTATTTTTTTTGGCAATTTGTCTGCAAAGCTGCGGATTAAACGAACGTGAAAAGAAAGCTGCTCAGAAAGAACAGGAACTGCTGGCCTGGGAACAACGTTTAAAGATAAAAGAGCAGGATTTAGACAATATTAAACATGCTTTGGACAGTGCAAAAAAGCAAATTGATTCGGTTTCTACGGACAATCCGGCAATTATTGGAAAATGGAGTGTTAAAATGAGCTGTACTGAAACTTCTTGTGAGGGTTCTGCGTTAGGTGATACGAAGACAGAGCAATGGGAAATGAGTTACAAGGAAAATCACATCGTCGTTAAAGCATATTCGGGATTGGTGCTGACCAGGGTATATACGGGCAGTTACAAGGATAACGTATTAAAAATAGTAGAAGAGAAACCAAATTCAGATGCTTTAATTAGCGCTACACTTAATTTCCTCGCAGAAGGAAGAATGGATGGAAGCAGGGAAATTGTACAAAAGGATTGCAAAATTGTTTATGCATTGAACGCCAAAAAGTTAAAATAACGTTCACAACAGCTGCTTATGATCTTATTATCTTCATTAGACTTTTCCTTACCACTGCAAAATCCAGTGATTATTTTTTCGCTGGTTCTGTTTATCATCCTCTTTGCACCTATATTACTGAACAAAATAAAAGTACCACATATTATCGGACTGATTGTTGCCGGGGTAATTGTTGGGCCTTATGGTTTAAACCTGCTGAAAAGGGACAGCAGTATTGTTTTGTTTGGTACAGTAGGTTTATTGTATATTATGTTTCTGGCCGGACTGGAAATTGACCTGGCCGAGTTTAAAAAGAACAGAAAACGAATCCTGGTATTCGGACTGCTCACCTTTGTATTTCCGTTGGTTTTTGGCTCACTGGCCAGCTATTACTTGCTTGGATATGGATTTTTGTCATCATTGCTGCTGGCCAGCATGTTCTCTACGCATACACTGGTCTCTTATCCCATTGCCAGTAAATATGGTGTGATCAGGAACAGAGCGGTAAGCATGACGGTAGGAGGTACGATGATTACCGATATACTTGCCCTGCTTATTCTGGCTGGGATTGCCGGGATGACCAAAGAAAGCGTAACCACGTCGTTCTGGTTACAACTGGCGGGCTCTACAATTGTTTTTGTAGTTATTGTTTTTGCGGTATTTCCAATCATCATCAGGTGGTTTTTTAAACATTTTGAGGACAGCATTTCTCAATATATTTTTGTGCTGGCAATGGTGTTTCTGGCTTCGTTTTTGGCGGAAGCAGCTGGTATTGAAGCTATTATCGGGGCCTTTTTTTCGGGTTTGGTGCTCAATAAGTTTGTTCCACATACTTCGCCCTTAATGAACCGGATAGACTTTGTAGGCAATGCCCTGTTTATTCCTTTTTTCCTGATCAGTGTGGGTATGTTAGTTGATGTTACCGTGCTGGTAAAGGGCTGGGGTGCACTTAAAGTTGCCGGTATCATTATTACTGTTGCCCTGGTAACCAAATACCTGGCAGCCTGGCTTACACAGAAAATATTTAAATTAAGTACAGCTGAAGGAACAATGATATTTGGTTTGAGCTCTTCCCATGCTGCGGCTACACTGGCAATTATCCTGGTGGGTTACAACATTATTACCGGTGAAACAGCTGCAGGTGAGCCCATCAGGCTGCTGAATGAGGATGTGCTGAACGGAACAATTCTGCTGATTCTGGTTAGCTGTGGAGTGAGTTCTTTTGTTGTAGAGGGTGCATCAAAAAAACTGGCATTTGAACAGGATGAACTGGACACAAATGTGGTGGATGGGCAGGACGATGAAAAGATCCTGGTTTCGCTGGCCTATCCGGACATGGTGACCCGGTTGGTAGATTTTGGGATCGTCCTTAAATCAAAAAAAAGGCACACCTCAGTGTATGGTCTCAATGTAATTGACGATGAGACACCTGGAAATAACCATGCGGGAGCTTCAAAGAAGATATTGGAAAAAGCGATTTCGCATGCTGCTGCTTCGGAGAACAACATTATTCCCGTAACCAGGTACGATTCCAGCATCAGCAATGGGATTGTATATACCATTAAAGAGCACAATATAAGTGACATTGTCATTGGTATGCACAAACAGGCAGACCAGCATACTTTTCTAGGCACCAAGGCAGAGAATATCATCAAAAGGGTATATGAAACCATTTATATCTATAAGCCCACCCAGCCGCTGAATACGTTTAAGCGGATTGTAGTAGCCCTGCCACCCAGAGCAGAAACCGAACCCGGATTTTTACATTGGCTGAAGAAACTGGTAATGATTGCCAGGGAGGCAGCAATACCGGTGATCTTTTATGGCCATGAGGAAACAAATGATGCGATAGCCAGGATTGCGGAAAGAACACCTGATATGGTGAAAATACAGTTTAATGAATTTAACAACTGGGATGATTTTCTGATATTTACGAGGGAATTGAAGATGAATGACCTTTTTATTATCATATCGTCCCGTAAGGGGCACAATTCTTATGTCCCGCAAATGAGCAAGCTTCCTTATTACCTGTCAAATTATTTTGTGGAACAAAGCCTGATCGTCCTTTATCCTAAACAACTGGAATCTGGTATCAATATGGGAAATATCGAGCAGACCGATAGTTACCTGATAGAAACCATTTCTGAACAGTTTGGTGTCATCGGAAAGGCCGGAAAGTTTGTGAAGGGCCTTTTTAAAAAATAGAATTTGAACGGCTTCGGCTACCGTTTTGCTTCGTGTTAAAGAGGGTAATCGAAAAAAAAAGAAAAAAAAAGAAGATTTTCGAAGGTTTTAAATTTGGATTATAGAAATATTCTGTATATTCAACGATTGTTTGCCGGAGGTATGGATAAAATGGGGGTGATTGATTGTCAATGTAAAGTAATCGAAGATAATCAAAGGAAATAGAAAATACTTGCTGAAGGTAAACAATAGTTAAAAGTATTAAAAGGATACTGCTTTATTCAGGACCCTAAGACCAAGTATAAACATCGCTGCGGCATTATTATGAATGTAGTGTTCATAAATACGAAAATGAAATGTTTTTTCTTCTGGTTGGTAAGGTATTGGATTTTGCGTTTTATAAACCAAATATTTAACCAATTATTGATGAAAACTATGAAAGAAAAACTACTCAGTAAATGCCATTGGAGAACACAATCAGGCGCCAGGTTACTGGTAGCGATGGCAATTTTACCGCTTGCCTCTTTTGCAGCAGAAAAATCTACATCGGCTAAACCTAACAGTGCCGTTTTTTTTGTGCAACAACAGATAACTGTCAAAGGGACGGTTGTTGATAGTAAAGGTCTTCCTCTTATTGGGGTAAGTATCAGGGTTAAAAATGCAACCGGGGGAGCTTCAACCAATAATAAAGGTGAATTCAGCATTAATCTGGACAACCAGAACAGCATACTGGTATTCAGTATGATCGGCTTTAAAACATTAGAAGTTGTTGCATCCAACAACATGAAGGTAGTATTGACAGACGATGTTGCCGAACTAAGCGATGTGGTGGTTATTGGTTATGGTACTACCAGAAAAAGAGACCTGACCGGTTCTGTTGTATCGGTAAAGACTGAAGAAATCACGGCCAGGCCAGGTCCTAACCCTATGGAGTCGCTACAAGGGCGTGTGGCTGGCTTGGACATTACCCGTTCATCCGGGCAAGCCGGAGAGGGTGTTAACCTGCAATTACGTGGGACCAGGTCAATTGCCGCCAGTGGCTTGCCTTTATTTATCATCAATGGTTTGCCAGGGGACTATGCTACTTTAAACCCTTATGATATAGAAACTATCGATGTTCTAAAAGATGCTGCGTCAACTGCTGTATACGGTGCAGCTGGAGCAAATGGGGTAATCATCATCACTACAAAAAGTGGAAAAGCAGGCAAATTAAACATCGATTTCAACGCTTATTATGGCTATAATGGCTGGTCGGTTGTTCCAAAAGCACTTAACAAGGATCAATATTTAACAGCTAAAAGAGAGGCTTATAAATACAACTTCGATGGCGTAACCAGAAGCTGGGTGACCACTGCAGTTACTGCAGCAAATGGATTTCCTGCAGCTGCCCAACCGCTATGGCAATCCCCGGCGAACGACGCAGATATTTTTGGGGCTGAAAGATATAAATTGTTTAATGAAGGTAACTTTGTGAATTGGGCAGATATTTTCATGAGAGATAATGCTGCTTTGCAAAACTATAGCTTAGCTGCTTCAGGGGGTACTGATGCTACAAAAGCTTACGTTTCATTGAACATGAATAATGAAAAAGGCCAGTATATTGGAGATGATTATAAGCTCTATTCTACCAGTATGCGTCTGGATCATAAGATCAGGAAATGGCTTTCTATAGGGGCTAACCTTCAGGCTTCTTATGTAGACAGAGACAAAGCCCAGGACAAATTGGAAAATGCAATTGTTACTGATCCCCTGGTGAAGCCTTATAGAGCTGATGGATCTATAAACCCTGACCTGGGTAGTAATGTATACAATCTTTTACTTGATTATCAGCCTGGTGTTTATGGCAACGTAGACAACAATACAAAAATATTTTTTAATCCATATATAGAAATCAGACCGATAAAGGGATTAACTATTTTAAGTCGTGCGGGTGCACGTATGGATTATTCAAATACCTATCGTTTTGATGGGGTGGGTTCAGTGAATTATACCTATATTAATTCAAATATTGCCAGAGCAAGGATCAACCAGAACCGTTATCAGGAGTATCAGTGGGAGAATGTGTTGACCTACAACTACCTGCTTGGAAACGATCATGACTTTACCTTTACGGGTGTTACTTCTTACTTCCATAAGCAGACTACGTCCACTGAGATGGGGCAGGCCGTCGCCAATAACAATTTTAAATGGTACAGGTTTACCGGCGATGTAAACAGTACTGCGATATCCCTTTATTCGATGCAAAAGACATTTGGTTTGATGGGACGTCTTAATTATGCCTATAAAGGCAAGTACCTCTTCTCGGCTTCAGTACGCAGAGACGGGTCTTCGGTATTGTACAAAACCAATCAATGGGATACCTTCCCGGCAATGTCTGCTGGCTGGAGGATTTCTGATGAAGACTTTATGGCGGGTACGAAGAAATATATCAATAACCTGAAAGTTCGTGCTTCATGGGGTGTTGCGGGAACCGCCTATATTCCACCTAATTCTTCTTCGGCTTTTGTTGAGCAAGCTAACATGTCATTGGGTGGTGAACTTATTCCAATTTACCGTAATTCGCAGTATATTACTAATCCGAACCTGGAATGGGAGAAATCTAAAACCTTGAACCTGGGTCTGGATCTGGGCTTATTCAACAATCGCATTGATATGGCCGTAGATTATTACAATACCAGTACCAAGGGGGTAATTTATGACTTCAACTCTCCTATTATTTACGGAGCATACAGGTCTGGTAGTACACCTTACAAGACCTATCTCAATATCGCAGAGACCAATAATAAAGGTTTCGAAGTCAGCATGAATACACGTAATATTGTAAGTAAAAATTTTGAATGGAGTTCTTCTATTGCCTTTGCCCGAAATAATGAGAAAATTTTAAAATTATCAGATGGTGTAGCTAACAACATTACCAATAATGTGGCGGCAGGAGAGAACCGTGCAGGGGGAAACTATGCATTGACGATTGGCGAACCCATTGCTACATTTAGAAATTACAAAATTGATGGAATCTGGCAAATAGGCGAGGAAGCTGATGCTGGTGCGTTTGGAAGACGTCCGGGAGACTTAAAGGTAAACACTCCTGGTATTGTTAAACTGGCTGACGGCGTATTCAGAAGAGAGGGTACCGAGCTTTATTATTATACCAATCTTGCTGATGCGCAAAAATTTAACCCTGCATTAACAGCAGCATCTTCTCTTTATACCTATAACAATACCAATGATTTTCAAACCATAGGACATAATACGCCTGATTTTTCGTTGGGTTTCCAGAACAATTTTAAATACAAGAACTTTGATTTAGGGATCTATTCTTATTTGCGTTGGGGACAGACTATCAACTATGTGATGATGGGATGGTACAATCCAAGTGCATTGGCAACTGTAGCCAGTCCTGCAAGAACTTTCCTTTCAGATTTCAATTACTGGACACCGGAAAACCCTTCCAATGATTTTCCAGTAATGAATATTCTTGCATCACCTACAAGTATGCTGGGATTTTCAGGACTGAATTATGTAGACGGTTCCTTCTTTAAAATTAAAAACATCACGCTGGGCTACACCTTGCCTGAAAACGTTGCAAAAAAGATTGCCATGCGTAAAGTACGCGTTTACAGTACCCTGACCAATCCGTTGGTGATTACAAAAAGCCATTTCTTAAAAGACTACGATCCGGAAATGAATGGGGAGATGGATTACCCCTTGACGAAGCAGTTCGTATTTGGCTTGAATGTGTCATTTTAATTGTTCAAATAAAAAAAATTAAACATGAAAAATCAATTTATAAAGAGTGTATTTTGTGGATTAGGCTTATTGATGATATTGAGCGTATCATCCTGTAAGGTAGATGAATATAATCCTAATGCGCTGTCGGAAGAAGATGTAATAAGAGATTTTAACGGTTTCAGATCTTTTCAGTCTAACATTTACACGGGGCTTTGGGGCTCATTGATCGGGATGCCGTATGGATTTCTAGCGGAAACCGGAACCGATTTATGGACATCACCAACCAATAGTGTGAGCAACAGACAAATAATGCGGTATGAAGAATTCACCAACAATTTTAACCTGGTTACCAATACCTGGGATTTTGCCTGGGGTTCTATCAAAGACTGTAACAAAACCATTCAGATTGCTCCCCTGATTAAAGACGGAAATGCCAACGATATCAAAACTTTGGTTGCAGAGGCAAAGGCAATGCGGGCTTATTATTATTCTGTACTGGTAACCCAGTTTGGTGATATTCCGCTGATCACAACTGATGATCCCGTAAAAAATTTAAATCCTACCAGAAATAGTGTTGCTGAAATTTATACCCAAATTGTGGCAGATTTAACTGCGGCAGCACAAGATCTTCCTGTAGTACCTTATCAGGGCAATCTTCAGCGTGTGACCAAAAAAGGAGCGCTTGGTTTGCTGGCCCGTGTATATGCACAGGGAGGGGGAGAAGGATTGATGGAAGGAACAAAAAGTTACTGGCTGAGGGCAAAAGAAGTTGCAGAAGACCTGATTACGAATAAGGGGGCGTATGGCGCCACATTGTATACTGATTTTGCGCAGGTATTTGCCTATGCCAACAATAGAAATAATGCGGAAGCCTTATTTACGGCGTATGGCCTGAACCCTTACAGTCCGTCATATGATGCTGCTACATCGAACTCAAAACCCAACTGGTACCTGCACTTTTATCCATCACTTGATAACGCATTTGGCGCAGGTACAGACCTTTTAAAAAGAGGTGTAGGTTCTAATACGTCAAACGCATATTATGGACGCCTGAACCAATCATTTATTGCACCTACAAAATACCTGATCAATTGTTTTAATGCGACCTATGATAAGCGATGGGAAAATTCGTTTCAAACAGCGTTTACAAACTATTCAGGGGTACAGGCAAAAACAACTAATCCATCCCCGCCCGGTCCTGCAAATGTAACTTATGCTGATGCTACAGTAACGCTAACAGCTGCCATGTGTACCAAATATGGTATTAACTCCGCATTTGTTGGTCAGAAGATTTACCCTTATGTAGATGTAGATGCTAAAAATGCTTCTGCAAATGCGACCTGGCAATATCCGCCAAAAGTTTGGCCAAAAGGAGTAACTACCGGCGCTATTACTTCTTTGCAAACCGTTGCAAATGCCAATGTGCACCCCTATCCGCTGGATGTTGATGAAGACAGGTTTTTCGCCTATTTAAGTAAAGATCCGCTAACGCCAGCAGAAAAAGCACTGCGCAAATATGCAGTGGTGAATATCAATGATCTTTTTGATCCGGCAGATCCGACAGGGGCCAAATACAAAGACCCCACAGGTAATGGATTAACACCGATAAATATGGCAAATCTTTTCCCGGCTTTAAGTAAGTTTAATCATAATTTTGATGGTGGATGGTTAGGAGGTAATTTCCAGCAAAAACTAGGTAATATAATGGTAATGCGTATGGCAGAGGTTTATTTGCTTGCAGCTGAAGCCACGCTTAAATCTGGTGGAAGCGGGGCAGTTGCTGCAGGATATTTAAATGAGTTGCGCAAACGTGCATGCCGCAATGCTGCCGACTTTAATACAGGTACCGGAATGCAGTTAACCAATGCGACAATGAACGATGTTTTTGATGAATACGCACGTGAATTATGTGGTGAGTTTACCCGTTGGGCACTTTTAAAACGTCATAGAGCATTCGAGACACGCCTGGCGCAATATAATGCCAGGGCGGCAGCCAGCTTTGTTCCTGCAAAACACTACAACAGACCTATTCCTTTCTCTTTCCTAAACACAATTAATAACGGAAACGAATTTGGTAATAACGGTTACTAGTTAAAATAAAACCATTTAAAATGAGCAGAGGTTGTATCACATGATACAACCTCTTTTTATTTGCAATTTAAGGCCTTCAGACTGGCGCCTTTAGCCGACCCCGATTATGGACTGCTTCTGCCTTTCTTCCAAGAAATGGTGCTGTTTGAGAGCAATGGCCCTATGGTCTCCGAACAAAAGGAGAAGCTGGATGATTTATAGGACAAAATATACAAATGGTTAGTGATAGTTTATTAATTTTGGACATTCAGAAATCTTTTTAAACTATGAGTAAAACACAACATTGGCTGGTAAAAAGTGAACCTTTTAAATATAGCTGGGAAAAATTTAACAAAGATGGCAGGACCTTTTGGGATGGCGTGCGCAATTACCAGGCAAGAAACAACCTGAAAGAAATGAAAGAAGGCGATCTTGTGCTGTTTTACCATAGCAACGAAGGTAAAAATGTTGTTGGTATCGCTAAAGTGGTTAAAGAGTTTTATCAGGACCCTACAACTGATGATGCCAATTGGGTAGTGGTAGACCTGGCACCAGTTGAAGCACTTAAAAATCCGGTAAGCCTGGAACAGATCAAGGCAGAGGAAAGTCTTAAAGATATTTCTCTGGTCAGACAAGGTCGCTTATCTGTAATGCCGCTCAAAGCCGAAGAATTTGATAAGATACTGGAAATGTCGACTGGGGAATAACACAAAAGAATGGTTTATTTTGGCTTTATTCTTCAGGAAAAAACAACGCCTTTAGCTCTTTTGCATCATTAGGTTTCATTTTACCGCCTAATATCAAGCGCAATTGCCTTCTTCTTAAAGCTCCGGCAAACAATTCCTTTTCCGCTTCGGTTTCCGGTTTTAGTTCAGGAACAGGTATGGTTCTGCCGCTCTGGTCTACCGCCACAAAAGTATAATATGCTTCGTTGGATTTGGCCCTGCTTCCAGAAGGGATATTTTCAGCCCATACATCCAGTCTTACTTCTACTGAAGTATTAAAGGCACGAGTTACTTTAGCCTCAATGGTAATCACATCGCCAAGTTTAATGGGCTGCTGAAAGGATACATTATCTACTGATGCAGTAACTACAATCCGGTTACAATGTTTCTGAGCAGAAATGGCCGCTGCAATGTCCATCCAATGCAGTAAACGGCCTCCCATTAAATTGTTCAGCGTATTGGTGTCATTGGGTAATACCAATTCATTCATGATGGTGAAAGAGTCTTTCGGGCTTTTTATTTTTATACTCATAACTGCTGCAAAAGTAAGTAAAATTGAACAGACAGCCCAAATTGTAAAAATACCGCATAAAGGTTTAATAATTTGCAACTGCCGACAAACAATTCATGTCTGCTGATGTATATTCATTATATGGATAATCAAACGCTGTTGCAGTATTTTCACTGGTATTATAATGAAAATGAAAAATTATGGGTAAAGGCTATGAAAGATGCTGTTACATTAGCTGGTGCTGGTATAACCGGTGTGTGGTTGCCACCGGCTTATAAAGCAAATTCGGGCGGACAATCAGTGGGGTATGATCCTTATGATCTTTTTGATCTGGGGGAGTTTGACCAGAAAAATACGTTGGAAACCCGTTACGGAAGCAAAATGGAATATCAGCAGGCAATAAAGGCATTTCAGGAGCATGGCATTGCGGTAATTGCCGATGTGGTGTTTAACCATAAAGCCGGTGGTGATGAACTTGAAAAAATAATGGTAAGGACAGTAGACCCTGATAACAGACTGGAATTTACTTCTGATATATTTGAAATTGAGGCCTGGACTAAATTTACATTTCCGGGCAGAAATGGGCAGTATTCGGAATTTATATGGGATAAAAACTGTTTTAGTGGAATAGATTGGGCAGAAAACCTGAAAGAAACAGGGATTTACTCTATTCAAAATGAATATGGGGAAGGTTGGGAAGAGGTGCCCTCAACCGAACTGGGTAATTATGATTATCTGATGTATAACGATATTGAATTTAGAAATCCGGCTGTAAGAGCAGAATTGAAGTATTGGGGGGAATGGTATATTAAAAATTGTGGCATGAACGGTTTCCGGCTGGACGCAGTAAAACACATTTCGACAGATTTTTTAACAGAATGGCTGGATCATATAAGAGATACCTTTAGCCGGGATTTCTTTATCGTAGCCGAAAACTGGAACATTGAAGATCCTGCAGCCTTAACGCACTATCTGGAAATTACTGAGGGGAGGATGCAGCTGTTTGATCCTATGTTGCACCACAATTTTTATCTGGCTTCTACAACAGAAAATTACGATCTGACCAGGATATTTGACCATACATTGGTTCAATCCCATCCCGAATTTGCTGTTACATTTGTGGACAATCATGATTCTCAGCCCTTACAGGCCCTTGAATCTTATGTCGATTTCTGGTTCAGGCCCCTGGCTTATGCCTTAATATTGCTAAGGGAACAAGGCATACCCTGTGTATTTTACCCAGATTTGTATGGTGCAAAATATACCGATAAAACAGAAGAAGGTTATGATGCAGGTGTAGAACTGGTTGCGTTGGCTGCATTGCCAGATATGTTACGCATCCGTAAGGACCTGGCTTATGGAGAACAGCATGATTACATGGATTTTCCTAGCTGTATTGGCTGGACTAGGGAAGGAGTACCTGAAAAAGAAAATTCGGGAATAGCTGTATTGATGAGCAACGGAGATACAGGATTGAAACTGATGGAAATTGGCAAAGTACACACAGGAAGAGTAATGGTTGACGCACTGGGTATTAGGGCAGAAGAAGTATTGATTGATGAAAATGGTTGTGGGGAATTTTATTGTGATGCAGGCAGTGTTTCTATATGGGTTTTATCTTCTTAAAGTATTGACACTGCTATAGCCGATCAACTCTTCCCATCTGGCGCCCGGCTTTCTGTAATAGGCAAATACCTGGTAGGTATTGGCAGTTTCAAAATAGGAGCCTTCAAAAACAGTTTGGTCGGTTTGGCCTGTTTCTTTATTTACCCAGACATATTTATAATCGTACAAACCCTGTTTAAGTAAGACCGTTCCATAGAAACGTTTTTTTGAAGTGTCGAAAGTCATTTTACTATTTTCATCAAGGGTGTAGTTGTTAAAACGGCCAACTACATAGGCATCTCCGTTTGCAGTTGGTGGGCTGGCATTCAGCGTAAAAAAAATACGCGCATAATCACCATCGGTATTGTTATCCCGGCCTTCCTGGTTACGTATGAAAAAGCTGCCATTCTCATCTACCAGGTTGGTGTATTTTGGTTTATTGCCATTTATGTCCTGAAAAAGGACTACTTCATTGATCGCAGCTTTAACGATTTCCTGTACATTTTCGGCTTTATAGCGCAGGCTGCGGATGTCGAATTTTCTGAACTCATTGCCTGCCGGAAAATCGTTGGCCATCAGGTCGTTGTATACCAGCGATTCTGGTCTTATAAAAGTAGGCTTAGTATTTAATATCGCTGTTTGCGGGATGCCGTTCTGCATAACTACGGCCTTCAGGTCTATATATGGATTCTGAATAGGGATTTTATGGAAAATACTGAAGTTTACCTTCTGGTTACTAAAACGTAAAGGTACCTGTGAACTTGCAATTACTTCCGTACCTATATCAACCAGGTTTTCTACTACATAAAACCTTTGCGATATGACCGGCTTTTGCTGATTGCCATCTTCATAGATTTTGAGCAGGTAATTACCGGATATTTTTGGCCTGACCTGTGAGTTGGGCAGGCTAAGCTCATAATGTGTAAATTTTTGGAGGGTGCCAAATGAATATTTATAGTCATTGATCCTGTCATCGGGCAGACCATCAAGGTAATCCAGTACGGACAAACGCGAGGACTTCCAGTCGGATGTACAATGCTCTATCGTATACCAGTAAATTTTGCTGCCTCCGTCTAAATCATCAAATGAAAATAACAACCGTTCATTTGATCTTAATGTGATGACCGGAATAGATTGTTCTTTTTTAGTGTTGTAACATTGTACAGTTTTGATGTTGGGTAGGTATACCTTATTATCGTACACAAAAGCCTGGTTTTGTGCGAACGTACCCTGAATGCTGAACACCAGCAAAAAGAACAATCCTATCCGTTTTGTCATTTACTTTCCAGTTCCATAATCTGCGAAGCCAATTCTTCCCATGTATTTTGTGCGGTGTCCAGCAAAAACTTGGCCGTGGTATATGCTGCATTGGCCTCTGCTAACTTATTCGCATTTGAATAGGTTTCCTCGTCGGCTATTTTAGCTTCTATGGTTTTTACACTTTGCTCAAAAGCAGTAATTTCCTTTTCTGTTTTTTGCAGTTGGTCGTTTAGTTTTTTAAGCTGCTGCTGTGCATTTAAAGAAACTGGTTTCTCCTCAGCTTTAGGTTTTACTTCCTTTTCCTGTTTTACAGGTATTGGGGTAGCAACAGGCTGCGGCCTTTTGGCATTCCACTCTTCATATTCGGCATAGGTTCCAGGATATTCTTTAATGTTCTTCTCTTCTATGAACCAGATCTTATTGGCCACATTATCCAGGAAGTACCTGTCGTGGGAAACGGCAATAAAAGTACCTTCATACTGCTGCAGCGCCTGGATCAGGATATTTACAGACTGGATGTCCAGGTGGTTGGTAGGCTCATCCAGAATCAGGAAGTTAGAATCCGTCGTCAGTGATTTTGCCAATGCTACCCTCGATTTCTCTCCTCCGGAAAGTACCCTGATCTTTTTGAAAACATCATCACCGGTAAATAGAAAACAGCCTAATATGCCACGTAGTTCTGTGTCGGTATGTTTAGGTGCAAAAGCCTGCAGTTCTTCTAAAATGGTATTGTCCAGGTGCAGCGATTCCAGCTGGTGCTGTGCAAAAAAGGTAGTGGTAACGTTATGACCGGTTTCGCATTTCCCATCAAATTTCTCTGTGCCGGCAATGATCCTTAATAAAGTAGATTTTCCCTTACCATTGGCGCCGATCAGGGCAATTTTATCACCTTTTTCGATTACCCCTTCAGCATTTTCCAGAATTTCTACGTTAGGATAGCTTTTGGTGGCATTTTCAATGCGGACAACATGACGGCCTGAAGGTTTAGAAAATTTAAACTGGAAGTTAACTGTAGGATTATCATCGTCTACATCCTCTACACGTTCCAGCTTGTCCAGTGCTTTCATACGCGACTGTGCCATTTTAGCTTTGGAAGCTTTAGCCCTGAAGCGCTCGATCAGCCGTTCTTCCTGTTTGATTTTGGCCTGCTGATTTTTAAATTCACCTTTCTGGATCTCGCCCCTTAAAGCTTTCTCTTCAAGGTAAAATGTATAATTACCTGCATAAGGCGTCAGTTTGCCCTTGCGCGACTCTACAATTTTATTGACCACTTTATCCAGGAAATATCTATCGTGCGAAACGATAACTATGGCACCTTCAAAGCTTAATAAATAAGTTTCCAGCCACTTAATGGAAGGTAAATCCATGTGGTTGGTAGGTTCATCCAGTAACAGGATATCAGGTGTTTGCAGCAGGATCTTGGCCAGCATTACGCGCATCCGCCAACCCCCCGAAAAGGTATTCAAGGGTCTGTGCTGATCCTGGGTACTAAAACCAAGACCTGCGAGGATTTCGTTGGCACGGTATTCAATGTTATAGCCATCAAGTGCTTCAAACTCCTGTTGCTTGTCGCTCAGTTTATTTAAAACTTCTTCAGAATAATCAGTCTCAATTTTTTTTAAAAGTGCTTCAATCTCATCATGTAGCTGGTTTTGGCGTTCAAAAGCCTCCATTGCTACATGTAAAATGCTATGATGCGAATCATAAGAAAGCAAATCCTGGTTGAGGTAGCCGATCTTGAGGTCTTTCGACATAGAAATCGTTCCCGAAGAAGGTGCGTATTCGCCAACAATTATTTTTAATAGTGTAGATTTTCCTGTTCCATTGGCACCAATCAGTCCAATTCTCTCTCCCGGTTTAATGTGCCAGTCTGCTTCGTCGTATAATGCCCTGGAGCCCAGCAGGAATGTTAAGTCGTTTATTGAAATCATTTGGCTGCAAAAATACAACTTTGCAGGTAAAAATGAGGGAATTAGATTGCCTGAATCGCAAATTTGTGCCATTTTTTTTATCTTTGCAGCATGTATCAGCTCATTAAACCTATATTTTTCCGGTTCGATCCTGAAAAAGTGCATTATTTTGTTGTGAAAAGATTAAAATGGTTTCATGATCATTTTCCGCTGGGGAAGACAATTTTGCGTAGCAGCTTTGATGTTAACATTAAAGGACTGGAACGGGAGGTTTTTGGCATTAAATTCAAAAATCCGGTAGGTCTGGCTGCGGGCTTCGACAAAAACGGGGAATATATTGAAGCTTTGAGTGACCTGGGTTTTGGTTTTATAGAGGTAGGTACGGTAACGCCTTTACCTCAACCGGGGAACGATAAACCAAGAATGTTTCGTCTGGAAGAAGATAGTGCGCTGATCAACAGGATGGGATTTAACAACAAAGGGGTGGATACACTTGCTGAAAGGTTAAGGTTGCTGAGAGGTAAACATAAAGATATTGTTGTTGGTGGTAACATTGGAAAAAATAAGAATACCCCCAACGAGGATGCTGTTAGTGATTATGTCAAATGTTTTGACCGTTTGTTTGATGTAGTTGATTATTTTGTAGTGAATGTAAGTTCGCCCAATACGCCGGGTTTAAGAGCATTGCAGGAGAAGGAACCACTAATGAACCTGTTAAATACCCTGCAGCAGCGAAATCAGAAGGACGGCATTTCCAGGCCGATCTTATTGAAAATTGCACCTGATCTGACCAATGAGCAGCTGGATGATATTGTAGAGATTGTAATGCATACAGGGATTGCAGGAGTTATTGCTACCAACACTACCATAGACAGGAACGGTTTATATACTGCTGAAAAAGTAACAAATGAAGCTGGCGGCTTAAGTGGTAAACCTCTGACAATACGCTCTACCGAAGTGATTAAATATCTGTCGGACAAATCAAATAAAGCTTTTCCGATTATAGGTGTAGGTGGGATTCATTCCCCACAGGATGCCAAAGATAAATTGGAGGCAGGCGCATCTTTGGTACAATTGTATACTGGTTTTATTTACGAAGGTCCTGCAATCGTTAAACGAATCTGTAAAGAGTTGCTGGTAAAGTAATACCGGCAAATAAGTTATATGTAAAAGCCTTTCTGTTTTGCAGAAAGGCTTTTAATTTTGTTTGAAAAAAACTTATGCTTTTGCAGTTAATTGAGCAATAACAGCGTTGTTTTTAGCCAACTGATCTTTTGTAGATTGTTTAGATCTGCTGCCTAATTCGATGTTGGTAGCTAATTTTAAGAATTTCACATCTAATTTTGCGAAAGTTTTATTTCTTCTGTCTTTTCTTTTTAATCTGGTAACTGCCATGTCAATCTTTTTTATTTATTAATAAATCTGGAGGTCGAGAGCGGATTCGAACCGCTGTAGGAGGTTTTGCAGACCTCTGCCTAGCCACTCGGCCACTCGACCTGTTGAAATTCAGGCTGCAAAAATAGTAAATATAAGTTAGGATGCAACTTATTTGTTTAAATTTCTGCTAATATCTGCACATAATATAGCGGCAGATATGGCAACGTTCAAGGACTCAGCACCTCCAATGCGTGGAATGGTTACCGGGTGTGTAATTAATTTCATCACCGGGGGGGTAATTCCTTGCCCTTCGTTGCCCAAAATAACCAGTCCTTCGTTGCCCCAGTCCGTCTTATAAATACTTTTGCCATCTAAAACTGCACCAAACACAGGCAGTTTGAAGTTTGTTAAAATTCCGGGCAGATCTTCATAAAAAATATTAACCCTGCTTAAAGAGCCCATTGTTGCCTGTACTGTTTTTGGATTGTATACTTCCACACAATTGTTGGAGCAGATGATGTTTTTAAAGCCGAACCAATCGGCTGTACGGATAATGGTACCCATATTGCCTGGATCCTGTACTCCATCCAGTACTAAAGAGAAAAGATTTTTAAGTGTAGCAGGTTTAAAAAGAGGTGGTTCGGGAATGTTTACCAATGCTAAAATGCCCTGTGGGGTTTGCAGTGTACTAATCTTATCAAGTTCAGCGTTGTTTACTTCAAATAACTTTATATTTGCTGGCAAAGCTGGAAGTAATGATTGGTATTGTGCAAGGTAATAGATGCTGTGTACCTGGTAATTGGAGTGAATAAATTCTTCAATAGATTTTATACCTTCAATAATAAATATCCCGTTTTCTTTGCGGTACTTTTTTTGATGTAACGATTTTATAAAACTTATCTGAGATTTTGAAAGCATACCACGATTATAAAAATAATGTTCTGTTTCCTGCAATATTACTATTTATTATTGTTTTTGTGACAGCTTGTTCATCAACAAAGTACATTGCCGATTACCAGTCGATCGTTAAAAACGTAGAAATAGACAGTATTCCGAAACAGTTTGAAGAAGAAGCTTTTAATTATATCCAGAAAGATATCAGACCTGCATCAAGGCTGGGTATCAATGTGTTGATATATAATATGTTCAATACCAAAGACGGTAAGTATAAAACAACCAATATTAAACCTTTGGGCACCCCGCCACCAATTTTAGACAGTGCGCTGGTAGAGATTTCACGTAACCAAATAGAAAAATACCTGATGAGTAAAGGTTATTTTAATGCTCGTGTCAAATCTGATATTGAAGTGAAAAATCAACGGGCAGCAGTGTTTTTTAAGGCTAATACAGGTTCGTCATTTGCAGTAAATAAAGTTTCATATGAAATTCCCGATGAAAATATCAAAGCGTTGTACCTGTCAAAGAAAAATTCTTTCAGCCATCTGAAAGAAGGGTTGCGTTATGACGATGATTCGCTAGCTTATGAAAGGGATCAGATCTATCAGGTGATGAAACAGAATGGTTATTTTGATTTTGCGCGCCCTTATGTGAAGTTTTCTGTAGATTCTAACCTGAACAACAGTAAGGCTAATGTAACACTGATCATCGACAATCCTATTGATAAACCTAAACATCTTCCCTATGCAATTGGTGAAACCAATATTATTGTCGCGCCAAATGCCGATGGTTTTCCAGATTCTATTCCGATGAACAAAAGGTTATTTAATGGGGTAAGGTATACCGATCTTTCTAAGAAATTCAGGCGAAATCCAATTAACCGATACAATTTTCTGCATCAAGGTGATATCTACGACATCAGAAATGAAAATTTAACCTATGACCGTTTATATGAACTGAATGTTTTTAAGAATGTTAAAATAGATTACAACAAAGCCAAAGACAGTTCAAATCATGTTGAGCCTGTGATTCAGCTGATCCCTCAAAAGATCATGAGCAACCGTATAGAGGGTGAGATCCCCTTTAATGCGGGTACTGTAGGATTCACCCTGAGTAATACCTATACCAATAACAATTTGTTCAGGGGAGCGGAAAAGTTTGAGTTTCAGATTAAAGGTGGCTTACAGTCCAGGCTAGGGGCAGGTACTTCTATTTTTAAAGACATTTATCAGCGGGACTTTTCTGTAAGTGCCACGTTAACTGTTCCACGCTTAATGATTCCCTTTGCCAGAACTAAGCCAGGAAGGGGTGGTATGCCACATACGATATTTTCTGCCAGTTATCTTTACGGACTGCAAAAAAGTGCTTTTCAACGTAAAGTAATCCTTACATCTTTTGCTTACGAGTTTAGGGAAACAAGGTCTAAATTCCACGTTGTGACACCATTAAATTTTGAATATCGTTTTGGAAACTTGTTGCTGGATTCGACCACGACAAATGTGGGGGATTTGATTAACAATTTATATACACTTGAATTATTCAGTAGGAAAAGTGTGACGTTTGGAATTAAGTATGCTTATTCCCTTAATGCAGAAAAACTATCGACGAATAGCAATTTCCTTTACTTTAGGGGAGATATTGATCTTGCCGGTAACCTATTGGAGGGCATTTCAAAGGTATTAAAAACAAAGGTTGATACTGCGGGCAATGCAACTATTTTTGGTGTTCCGTTTAATCAATATGTACGACCTGACATTGATTTTCGCTTGTATAGAAGGCTAGGTGGAGACAGACAGCTTGTTGTCAGGTTAAATACAGGGATTGGTTATGCCTATGGAAACTCTAAGTACATCCCTTTTGAGAAATTATTTTATGGTGGCGGATCAAGCGGGGTAAGGGCCTGGCAGGCAAGAACTTTGGGGCCGGGAAATTACAATAGGGGAGAATCGTTAAAGACCGAAGAGGAACGTAGGTTGTATTATGGTCTTGATCAGACAGGCGAACTGCATATTGAAACAAATATTGAATACAGATATAAACTACTGAATAAGTTTTTTGGTGCTAAATTAAAGGGTGCTGTATTTTTAGATGCTGGAAACATCTGGAATGTTTCCAATGGAACATCAGAAACGAGATTTGATTTTAAAAGGTTAGGCAGCCAGATTGCGCTGGGTGCCGGTACTGGTTTCAGGTACGATGTGCAATATTTTGTTTTTAGATTTGATGTAGGCTTAAAGCTTAAGGACCCCCAGTTTTCCGGTTCCGAGCAATGGGTTATCAGCAAGTTTTTAAGTGGCGGTAAGGCCTTTAGAAGTGCTTATGATGCAATGAACAGCCCGGATAATTACCGTTTTGTACAGTATAACTTTGGTATAGGAATGCCTTTTTAAAACATTCCTTTTAATCCGTCAAAAATGGTTTCAAAAAAAGTAGAAAGATTTAAACCGTTACTGTGGTTGAAATAAATAAAGATTATAAGTATGATGACTGCAGCTATGATGAATTTTCTGAAGGCAAAAGCCAGAAATATAATAAGTGCGGGGAAAATAATGAGCCACATACTATTGATGGTATATGGGTTAAGTGAGCCATCTTTTTTATAAACGTATAGTAACTTACTGTGCGTGCCGCTTTCGTTCTGATGTTTGATGTAAACAAATGCAGAACGTTCTAGCTGAAGTGGTAAAATAGCCACACCATCATTAAATGTAACAGGCTGTGTAAAACCACTTACAGTAAAGGTATAGAGTCCGTTGATCTTTTCTATAGGATTGTCCAGAGAATCAGCTGCTATAATAGCAAGTTTACTGTTTTTAAGCAGGCTTTCTTTAACTATGAAATTATTGATGGCTGCTTTTTGTGCAAAGGCAAAACTGCTGAACGCCAAAAACAGAAGCAATAAATAGATTCGTTTCATTCTGTAGATCGTTTATTGTAAATTAAGTACCCCAAATGTAACAAAACACCGTTTCTTTTTATGGGGTCATCGTATAAATTATAACTCAGGCCAATGGGGCCCAGGGGGGTATGGTAAACCAGTCCGGCTGTTCCGGCATAATGCCATTTGGTAAAGGCAGTTTTATGCGTAATACCCTGAAAACCTACTTTTTCAAATTCCCGGTAAGGTAAGAATACATAGCCTTCTACCCGAATATCCAGACTTCTTTTTAAGCTGTATACATTTTTAATGCCTCCTGCGAGATAGGTAGTTGCCCTAAAATTTTCCAGAAATACGGACCTGCTGTCCTGTAAGGGATAAAATGCCGGGGCAGCCAACAGGGTTGAATAATAGTTGGAGAATAACGGTTGATTGGAGTACACTGCTTCTGCCAGGTAACCCATGGTATATTTGTTCAGGTGCAAAAAATAGTTTTCCTCGCTCATTTTAATTTTTATCCATTGCCGGAACTGTTTATTTACACTGACTTTAGTATTAGCCAGCAGGGGTAAACTGGTGCCGTTAATGTTGCCTGGTGTATAACTTTCTCTTCCGGCAAAATAATCAAAGCTGAGCAGGAAATTGCGTCCTTTATTTGCATATTGTTTACGGTTAAAGGTATATTGTTCGAAGGCAAGGGTAGACATAGCGCCGTTTAACACTGTTTTCTCCAGTATATCGCCAATGGAAAAAGTATTGTTAGGGCTATAGCGGTCGTTATTGTTAATGAAGGCCGTGCTAAGTGTGATTTTGGCATTTCTGTTTAGGGGCATGCCCATTTTTAACTCTATTTTTCTATCCGACTGCTCAATATAGGTTGGGCGTGGGTTTTCTATAAAAATGGAGCTTGTTTTGTAATAATCAAAGTGGTTATAAGTTACATCTGCTGCCAGGAATAGGGGAAGACCGGAAGGGTAATCTATTCGGCCATTCATCTGTAAAGATTCATAGAATCGACCTGAATAGAGGTTTAGGCCAAAAGTATAGGCTTTTCGTGCCAGATAATTGTACTGTAAACCTAAAAATACATTGCTGATAGGTCGGCTGGAAATATTTCCGCCGAAATCAATTTTCAGGCTTTTCCTGGGCTGGGCAATGATTTCGAGGTTGTAGTTATCTGATACCGGATTATAGGATATCCGGGGATAAATGGTTTCAAATGTCTCATCAGCTACCAGCTTATAATACCCTTGTTTGATGTCATTAATATTAAATGTGGGTTTGTTGTCTCTTTTAAAGAGCCGTTCAACGTATTTCTTTTGCTGGTCGTTGACGCCTGATACTGTTACATTGCTGAAAACCAGATCAGGTTTTCTATTGTTGAAATCGTTGCGCCTAGTCATCAGATCATTGATGTTTACCCGTCTTTTTATCTTTTTTTTAATTTCATCCATATTGGCCATCGTTGCATCATAACCTTGTTTGATCAGGGCCTGGACAGGGTTAAAATTAGTCACATTGTAATCTTTAAGGTCGGGTTGTATATAAACGCCATTATCGCCAATCAGGGTAGAGTCAGATTTGGAAAGGAACATAAATACCATAAGCCTGTTTACGAGTCGCTCATCCCGGTTTTTAGGATATTCGTTATAAGTTTTTGAAGAAACATTGGCACCGATCATGACTTCGGGGTTAAATTCCTTTTTCATTACGTCAGCCGGAAAGTTGTTGTATAAACCTCCGTCAAAAACATATTTCCCCTCGAGTTTTATAGGGCGGTAGATTAGTGGGACAGTCATGGTTGCCCTGACTGCCTCGGCCAGGTTCCCTTTTTTTACTGTAATGCTGGTTTGCGATAAAACATCAGAAACCATACAACGATATGGAACAAACAGGTTGTCGAAATTGTCTTTAGATATCGCCGAAGCCTGCGAAAAAAGCTCAAGCAGCGCAAAATTCAGTGGAATATCGTTCACCAGGTTAGACCTGAATGTCATCCTTAAGCTGGTATCCAGAGATAGCTTGGCCGTAACAATAGAGGGGTTTAGTGGTTTCTTTTGAAAGAAAAAAGTATAGTCGCTTTTAAAGCGGCCACTTACCCAGTCTTGAAAGTCCGGACTTAAAGCAATTTTTTCAATCTGGCCAGGGGTATAGCCGGCAGCGTACATAGCCCCCACTATGCCACCCATAGAAGTTCCGGTGATGTAATCTATCGGAATGTTATTTTCTTCCAGTGCTTTTAGGGTGCCAATATGTGCTATTCCTTTTGCGCCGCCGCCACTTAATACCAAACCTACTTTTTGAGCATATAGGGGAAATGTCAAAACAGCAAGGGTAAATACAAGTAGTTTCTTTAAAAACATCACACCCTAAAAATAGGGAAATTAGTTCAGAATGAAGATATTATAAGTAAGTACAGTTGCAAAAGCAACCCATAAAATATAAGGGATAAAAAGCAGGCCCGCCAGTTTATCAATTTTATAAAATACAAGGGCATTGATGATTATTACAATAAGCAATGCTATAATTTCAAACAATGCTACGCCAAGCTGATGGGCATAAAAGAAGATGAACGACCACATCAGGTTTAAAACCAGTTGTATGAGGTAAATGGCAATGGTACGTGGGAAGCGGGTTATGGTATGTCTTTTTTGCCATACCAGGTAGGCCGAAATACCTATCAATACATACAGGCTGCTCCACACCGGAGCAAAAATCTCATTTGGGGGGTTAAACGAAGGCTTTGTAAGTGTTACATACCAGGTTTTTACAGAACTTGCCGTAAAAAATGCTCCTATTGCCCCAATAATAAGTGGTACGGCTAGGTTAACAATAAAAGCAATTGGATTAAATTTCATAAGTTAGTTTCGTAAATAACAACAGCGGATATTAAACTGTTTGCTATTTTGTTTTTTGACTGGCCGTAATGGACATGCTGAAGTTATAATAAAGTACATCTCCCTTTTTCATCCGATGCTCACCACTGTAGTTATCAGCCAGAATGGCTTTGCCTTTTTGTTCGATATGGATGCCTCCTTTATCTCCATTTGACCAGGAGATGGGGGCAGTTTTATGTTGATTGTCTTCCAGAGTATACAACAGGCCACCAGTTATATCGCCAACCCATACTTTAGCCTGATCTTTGCCGGCAGCATCCCATTTCCAGTCAATTACCGGATCACGTTCATCACCCTTCTGGTTAAGTCCTCTTATATATTTTGCTGCTTCGGGTGTAAAGGGAATGTGTAGCCTGATGTTTTCCAGGTCTATATTATTTAATGCAGTGATTTTGACTACATAAATCATTTTTCCATGTAAGTTAAGGCTGCCACTTACTTCCATGTCAAGGCTGTCGGATGTGTTTTTTACGATCCAGCTTGCTTTGTCTGGCCTGCCTTTAGAGATCTCGAGCGGTGTGCTTTTAAATTTAATGTCTTTGTGGTTAGTTAAGCGGGGTATATGAAAATGAATAGGCTCTGTGATGAGTTTAAATGAAGTCTGGATCATTGCAGGAAAGCCATCTGTATTCAGGTCCAGTTGCTTACCAGGAAGGTAAATACTAGTGCCTTTAATTGTAAGAGGGGGGTAAGCAACTTGCAAATCCTGTGCGCCAGAGTTTTTAAACAGAAAAAGAATGATAGATAGGGTAATTATTTGTTTCATCATAGTTATGTCGGGTTTATCCGAAAATATTAAAATGGTAAAGATTTCTAAAAGTAAAACATTTTAAGCTTAGTTTATACATCCTATGATTCAATCTTCCTGGTCAGATGAACAATTTCCTTAATAGATTCATCCATTTGTATGGCTGTATGCTTAACCCTGGCCAGGAGCTCCAGGTTATCCGGATCGTCGGGCTCAATATTAAAAAGATCTACCAGCCCCAGTAAATTAGATACCGGGCCACGGATCTGGTGTGCCTGTACCCATGCTATTTCTTTAAACTTCTTGTTCTGGACCTCTATTTTATGCTGATAATTCTGCTGGGCTGTATTGTCGGTAAAATAAACTGCTAAGCCTGAATCTGTAGGGTAAGCATTAACCGAGAGCCATATATTTAATGGTGGATAAAATTCTTCAAAGTGAACTGAAACATTTTCTGATAAAGCTTTTTGATACAATTGAAAATAGGCCAGGTCTCTGGCCTCTGGAAAATATTCCCAAAGATTTTTTCCAATTATTCCTATCCTGCTTGTTTGAATGATCTTTTCGAATGCTTTGTTAATATAGGTTAATTCCCAGTTTCTGTTTACGGTAAAAAAACCATCTGTTATGCTTTCCAAGATATTTTCTATTTCTTTTGCTTTTTTCTTAAGTGCATTTTCAGCCTTTACTGTGACATCAATATCTATGGCCGTCACCAGTTTACAGATTTTACCGGCAAACCGGATCTGGTGGGTGAATATATGTACATAAAAAATTTCTCCGTTTTTTCGTATATGCTGCCAGATACCCGCATTTGAATAAGCTGCAGGCAGTTCTTCATTGATCTTATAAAAAGCTTCCAGTTCATCGACTGGCCTGATGTCTTTTGCAGTTAGTTCGAGAAACTCCTCTCTGGTGTATCCATATTGACGCAATGCTGCAGTATTTGCTTCCAGAAATTGAAAGGTGCCCTTTTCATAAATGTACATCGGACTTGGATTTTCTCTGAAAATACTCAGGTAGTTGCAGGTGTTTTGCTTTCTTTCAATAGCCAGTTGTATGGTTTTTTTTAAGAGTAAAGGTTGCAGCCAGGATTCGAGCAACCAATCGTCTGTACCAACGGGAAATGGCTGTTCTGCAGTAGTTGTACCAATAATTAAAATCAGGGGGACATCAGGGAAATCTGTATTTATTTGTGGGATGAATACGGCCGTTTGCTCCATGGCTTCCGTAAGTAAGAATATCACTTCGCAGTCAACGAAAGGAATTTTTTGTGCCGGAACTGAAACAATCTGGCTTTGCTGATATCCTATATTTAGGAGCAGGTTGATGAGGTTTTTATCATTGCCAGAGACACTTTCTCTAACAATTAATATATTCTGATGGAACATAAATGGTAGGTATTAACATCAGCTGATGGTATAGCTATTGAATTTAAAGAATTATATAATGAGATCAAAATATGTTTCTATAAATTATTGCAGATTTGATTTATAAAGTATTTTTTAGCATTTTAGGAATAAAAAAGAATATATATGAAGAAAATAATCGCATTAACATGGGTAGCCCTGTTGTTTACTACCTTCACTGTTTCGGCGCAACAGGACAAAAGCAAAAGGCCAAGTCCGCCAGCTAGTGTAAAGGGCACACTAGGTTCCGGAATAGTTGTGAGCATTGATTACAGCCAACCTTCGGTAAAAGGGCGTACAATAGGTAAAGAAATTGCCCCTTATGGTAAAGTTTGGCGTACCGGTGCTAACGAGGCAACCATATTTGAAGTGAGCAAAGACGTAAAGATTGATGGTAAAGTGCTGGCTGCAGGCAAATATGCGCTGCATTCTATTCCCGGTGAAAAGGAGTGGACGTTGATCTTTAACAAAAAATGGCAAAAATCGGGAACAGAATACGCTGAGACTGACGATGCTTTACGTGTAGTTGTTAAACCTCTAAAGGCTACTTCCTTCACAGAAAAGATGACTTTTACCATTGATAAGAATGGTAAAATATCCTTAATCTGGGGTGATGTTGTTGTTCCTTTTACAGTAAAATAATTTGATGTGGATTTTAATTAAATGAATCCCTATATTTGCGCTCCGGTTTCCGTAGTTCAATGGATAGAATTTTAGATTCCGGTTCTAAAGATGGGGGTTCGAATCCCTTCGGGAACACTTCAGAAAGAGGGAATTTCAGCAATGAGATTTCCTCTTTTTTTTATTTATGTATCTGATGTTCAGTTTTTTGTGATTTCTATGGGTTGGTTGAATTTTGACCACAAAAATCTTACTACTTATTGCTGCTTTTGTGGTTTGTTTTGTTTTAAGTGGTTGATTTATAGTTGTTTGGTTTTATTTTTCTGATCGAAGTTATAAAGAAAAGTTCGAACTCCAGGGAGGGTGAGTTAACAGGAGTCGAACTAAATAATATATCCCTAGTAGAGTAAAATTGTCGATTTAATAAAAAGTGGTTAATAGCGGGCGATTAGATGTGTATTACCCCTATATTGCCCACCAACCATGCTTTTAAACTGATCAGATTTTTAAGATCTATGTCAGGATGGCGGCTAAAAAAACTCCATAGCCAGCTCGTGATTTTTTGATATCCTTGGCAATCTTCCGTAAGTCTCCCAGCTTGGTTTTTGTGTTGATCTGGCCCAAAACGTTTTCTGCTTTTGAAGAGAATTTCATAACAAACCTTTTTTTATTAAAATAGCTAAAAATTATGTTTTAGTAAAACTCCAATAATTTTGTCCAAGTTTAATATGATTAAACTTATGTTTGTTTTTTAATTTAATCTATGGTAATGCTCAACCGTTTGATTTGTTTATACTTTTTATTACTGTTCCATCTGACGGCCACTGCCCAGATTTTCGACACGCGGTTCAGCAATTCTTCCAAAGTACTGCTACTTCAGGGAAGAGTCAGGGAAATAACTACCCGGTTATATAATAATGGGAAACAGAGAGATACAACTAAAAAAGTACTCTGGGCCGTAATAGTTCAAAAGTTTAACCACCAGGGAAACTTATCGGAACGCACACAATACCTGGCTGATGGACGTTTAGCGGCCAGGGATGTCTATACCTATGAAAATGGGCAAATATCAGCGCATATATATTATAATAAAGACAGCCTGAAGCCCGCTTTGGTTACCAAATGCAAAGTAAATCTAAAGGAGAATACTATAACCACTGAAGCATTTTCCCGGGATTCAGATCAAGTTTTTTTTACAAAGACTTACAAATATGACGCAAAGGGAAGACTCATATCAATGACTTCTTATGAGCGTAGCGGTAAAAAGGATGTTACCACCTACACTTACAATGCGCTAAAGAATAGTGTAATAAATAGGTCCACTTATTCTAAATCGTATTTCATTCAATACTATGATAAAAACCAGTTTCAAATAGGGTGGGATATTTTCAATGATAAAGGCTATCCCGAAACCCAGTACTATTTTTTAAATGACAAATTTGGCAATCATGTTGAGTATGGTACATATGACCAGATGCGGAAACGACATACTGTACATACTACTGTCTATTCCTATGATAAGCGAAATAACTGGCTAACGATGAAGAATATCGATGGGAGGTCCACACGATGGGAAGAGCGGAATATTCTTTATTATTAAAAAAACTTACTATGAGAAAGACTTACAATATACTAATTTCAAAATCAACGCTTATGCCTAAAATTATCGCAATTTTCCTATTGTTCTTTATCGCTAAAACTTTAACGGCACAAACTTACAAGCCAGATCCAAATGGCTATATCGCAAATCCCAAATTCCATCAACTACTTAAGGACAAGGGGTACAGTCTGGTTGGTAAATTTGATACACTGCAAAAAAATCCTTTGATGCTGGCGGCTAAAGCTGTTTACAATGGAAAGTCGCAATTGATTGATGTACGGGCAAATATTATTCCTGAAGATCAGATTCCTGGTTACAGGACTTATAACGGTGATATGAGTATGGGGGATGCAGGGATAACCATCTCTAGTCATGACTATGGAAGAAACGATCCCTATCAACAGATCAATATCAACGGACGATTAGGCACGGTCCACAAAACCAGTCAGCAAAAAGGATTGGACGCTGCCTATGATAATCTGACGTACATTAGCGAAAACCTCCTTAAAATAGAAAAAGATGGAAAAAAAGGACTTGCTCAAAGTAATGGTGTCATTATAAAAAAACCACAGTATCAAGATATTTCCTTATTCGATTCTTACAATGACCGTAAGAAAAATGAGCTGTTCCAAATCAGGCAAAACGACAAATATGGACTTATCAGCAAAACCGGACAAGTGGTTTTGCCGGCTAAATACGATGACCTTAGCTACCTGCCGTATGCGGATAATAGTGGCAGGTTAATTCTGTTTAGCTCGGAGAAGAAAAAAGGGATAGCCAACAGTAAAGGTCAGGTACTGTTGCTTCCTGCCTACGATGAGATACGGGTAATTACCAAAGGTCTGTTTTTGGTATCCATGCAAACCCAACAGGGCAAACGTTATGGTTTGATAGACACTTTGGGGAAAACCATTTTGTCGCCTGGTCTGAGTCAACCTCCAAAGTATCTTCATGAACAGCGTTTACTCCAGATCAATGAAGGCAATCCAGCAAAAGCACAAGTTGGACTGATGAACCTGAGTGGAAAAATGCTTGTCCCACCGGTTTACCAGGAGCTGGTATATTTCAAAAAGCAAATTGTGGTTGTAGAAAAGGATAGGAAGTTTGGTGCAATATCCCTTCTCGGCACTGAGGTTTTACCTTGCAGCTATGATGTGCTTTACATCGATGAAAAAGCTTCACTAATTGTGGTAGAACGAGGTCAGAAAAGGGGGCTGACCGATCTGACGGGAAAACCCGTATTACCGCTTATTTACGACGATTTATTACTCGCCCGTAATGGTACTGTTGTGATCAGTCAGGCTGGAAAATGGAATAGAATGAACCTAAAAACCAAAGCCGCTGTGTCACTGCCGTACGATTATATTGAGCCTAACAATAACATATTGATTGTTAAAAAGGCAGACAAATCTGGTGTGCTGGACCTTGAAGGTAATGTTCTGTTTCCAGTTCAATACCCCAGAATCAGGGATGCTTATCACGCCCAAACCAGGGGAATCATTACCATAGAAATTGATAGAGAGCGGTTTTTGGTTGATCGTTATGGCAACGAGGTTCCACAACGTGGCTCAGGTTACTGATTTTTGAAGTATAAGAATCCTTTTGGATCGGCAAAACCGAGTACCTTACCCCCACTGTCTTTTAACTCAAATACTGCGTAGCCGTTGGTCATAGGTAGTTTGCGGTTTACGGCATACGGGAACTTCGGTTCAATTCTATTCTTGTACATATCCAGGTACCCAAACTTACCCTGATGGATAATAGAAAAGGAGAGGAAAGACTCTTCCGGAACAATTTTATCATACTTTACCGGAAAAACAATTTTACCTTCATTATCGGCAATACCATAGAGATTTCCTTTTTTCAGTACCCACATTGGTCCCGAGCCATTTGAGCGGATAATCTCGTCATATATGACAGGCTGCACCTCCCTGCCTTGTGCGTCAATCACTCCCCAATAGGTTTTATGGTCTTTGTCCGATATCTGGGCCGCCAGAAATATAGGCTTGCCTGCGGCCGAGCTTTTGAAATAGATCAGGTCATTGTATAACGCCGGAACGGGTTTACCCTCAACAAAAACCCCTTTCTTACCATTTTTGGTATAGCGCAGGTAATTCTGGTAAGTATAGATCGTATCGGTTGCCTTGGTCCAATAGCTATCGGTAGTATGGTATTGCCCAAAACGACCTGAACTAAAATCGGTAAGCATGATGCTGTCGGCTTGTAAACTCAGCTTGATGGTGTCGGATTTGACCCCCTTTTCTCTGTACCGCATGGTTATGGTAACTTGCGACCAACCATCCCGGGTTTTGATGAATTTCTTCTCAAACATCAGGTTATTGCCTTTGTTGCCTGACACCCCGCCATATTCCATGTTACGTGCCTTATAAAGTGCATCACCGGTACCTCCTCTGGTTTCTGGCAGTGCGGCCAGCTGTTTAATATCAAACTTGTTTGTGGCGATATTGTAAATCAGTTCATAGAAAGAAGGTTTGGATTTTTCAGCAGCACCAACAGTGGCGTACAGGCGGCCCTGTTGGTCGGAAAGGTACACATAAGCCATCTTCTGAAAGAACCATTGCGTGATGACCTGCTTTTTATGATCGTATAAAAACGCTCCTGAACAATTTTTGCCAAAGGTTACAAACATCATCATTTGCGGTTGTTTTGAATACTTAACCGGAGTAATTTCCATAATCGAATCGGGGAAGAGCACTGTGCCCTTTAGGTTTCTGACGATTGTTCTGCTACCCCCAACAGTATGATTATTTTCAATCTGCCGGTTTTCCTGGATAAAGACCGAGTCGATGAACAATCGATAGTGCTTAGCAGTCAATATGGTAGAAGTGCCTTGAAGCAAGCCATACTTCTTGTTTTTTTGTGTAATGAAAAAAGGAATTGATTCTTTGCTACCCACCCTTTTTACCTGATCGAGCTCTATTGCATCATAAGCTGGGGTTAATTTAATGGTTCCGGTAGTATCTGCCAGTCCCCACAGTTTACCTAAGCGATATGGAATAAGGGGAGATTGAGCGTTAGTTGTATTGAATGCAAAAAGCATTAATAGTGAAAGTATTAATTTTTTCATGAAAATTTTTGATGTGAAAGTTTAAAGATACAATTTGATTTTAAGTTTTTAAGTAATTTAAATCTAGAGCTTGATGGCGATTCTGTAATAAAGATAAATGGTAATATATCTCATTCTTAAATTTGGGTATTCTGAAATTTACCACAATAACCTAGGTGTATAATAAAATTCCAGAAACTATTGTGGCTCGCAGAGTCGAGTCCAACTCCAACTTCTCCTTTTCCCTTTTGAGGTTCAGGATGCTTGTTATATAAAATGCCAGTTGTGTAATTCAGGTACCATAATTTATCTGAATAGACAAAGATTTGAAGTGGGGCAATACACCCGATCAACTATTATCTGGAACGGTACTAATCGGGGTTGGTATTTCTGTATGGGTTCTTTCTTTCGGTGCTATTGCTGCTTTAATGGATTATTCCCTTCAGGTAGTAAAGTTCATTATGACTGTTATTGAAGTTGCTTTCTTGGTGATTATTTCAGGAGGATCAAAGCAAAAGGCAGACATAAATATGCGATCATAGCAACCGCAAGAAAAATCGCAATTATCTATTACAGAATGGTCAGGTACAAAGAAGATTTTACTCCTTATGACTATGAACAGTATAAATAAAAATTCAGACTGACAAAAATTGCCAGTCTAGAAAAGGTCTTAAAACGGTTAAAAAACGAGGCTGCGTAGTAAGTTATATAGTAGGGATGATTTTGCTAGTGATGAAACTACAAAATCATCCCATTTAGACGATAAATAAATTTTTAATGATTAGTCAGTCTTGTATTTTGTAAAACCATTTTCTGCCCATACTTGCGTTAAAGGCTTATTTTTCCTTTCCTGATTGGTATAATATCGTTTGTATCGAAGTTTGAAATCTCTACTAAGGGGCTCACTATTAACAAGGGTGTCCAAGTTTGCTATTTTCTTCAAATCATCAATAAACTGGTTCGAGAATAGTCCGTTGGGGAACACAAAAAAAAAGCGGCTTTAAGCCGCTTTTTTGCTATAATAGAGATTTTATTTCTATACGAGGTAAACAGAATTACTCTGGTACCATCATTCCAAATTCTTCCCATTCTTCTTTTGAAGGACCATAAAGTCCAGGTACCAATAATCCCAACACGCGCATGATCACAGTCATTTGCCCCCTGTGGTGCGTTTGATGTGCAATCAGTACACGCAATATTTTTCCTTTTTCCCATTGTTCATTGTACATCTCTACCTGATCCGTTAACCCAGAGTCGGTCCATTTCAAACGAACAGCATTTGCTAATATTCTACAATATTGCTGATACAGGCTTACCAGTTCGGTATAATCAGATGGTGGTAAAATATACTCCAGTTCATCCTCTGTAAATAACCCTGCCTTATGTCCCATTTCGGTAATGGTTTGTGTTAAATGCCAGCCAAGCCGCGCAAGCGAGCGAACGTCAGGGTGGATCTTTTCTTTACGGGTACGCTCTGTAATCGCTGAAAGGACTTTTAGGGTTCCCTGGGTTTCCAATTCCCAATCTTTTGTGAAATCTTCAATGCTCCTGTACATGTTTTAAAAAATTAAAATCTATCTCACAAATTTATAAGTTAAAATCGTAAATGCTAAGTTTTTTGGCATAAAATAATTGTTAAAACTAAAATTGTTAGCTTGTAGCGGTGTCTTTTAATGACTGAAAAATGCCAGCATTTGTTCCAATGCGGTTTTTGAGTGCATTATTTCGCTGTTTTCTAATGTATCCTGTGTAGCTTCCGCACCTCTTTTAATCATTTGTTTTTCAAAATGTGAGATTGCAGTTTTCATATCTCTGAATTTCGTGCCGGCTAAACATTCTGCCAATTCAAATGCGTCTTGCATAGCTACGTTTGCACCCTCGCCGGCAAATGGCGGCATACAATGAGCCGCATCGCCAATCATGGTAAGGTTATCCTGCGTTTCCCAGGTTTGGTTGAGTGGAAAATAGTATTGCGGACGCGGAATAAAATGTACATCATCGTTAGTGAAAAATTCATGCCATTCCTCGCTCCAACTTGCATATGTTTCCTTAAACCATGCAAAGACTTGCGCTTTATTTTTAAAGTCAATGCCACTTTGTGTAACCGAATTTTCAGGTGCTTTGCAGCTTGCTACAAACATAATCGAGCCGTCGCCTTTTGTGCCATATCCTATAAATTGCTCATTACCAAAAGCCATAACTTTTCCACCTTTTGTAAATTCAAAAAGTGTTGGTGCATTTTTTTCTGCATCATAAATATTTCCTTCAATCAATGTAATACCTGAATAGACCGGCTTTTCAGCGCTTAAAAACGGACGAACTTTTGATTTTGCTCCGTCGGCTGCAATTACCAGATCGGCATATATACCTGTTCCGTTTTTGAAATGCAGCAGCCAGCCCTTGCTTTGTTTTTCCATAGATTGGAAATGACTGTCCCACACGACTGTATCTGGTTTTAATGCATTCAATAAAATATCACGCAAAGGCGAGCGATCAATTTCAGGACGATCCTCTGAAATTGTTTTTCCACTGTTATGATCATCAAATTTTATTTGGAGGGCTTGATCCACAATACGCATCTTGCTTGCAATTGGGCGATGATATGCGTAAAATTCATCAATTAAACTTGCTCGTTTCATCGCTTCCAAGCCTGAACCTTCGTGTAAATCTAAGGTAGAACCCTGAACCCGGACATCACGATTCATATCTCTTTCGTAAACTTTTACGTCAGTGTTTTTCATTTGTAATAGCCGAGCTAAAGTTAATCCAGCCATTCCTCCGCCAACAATTGCAACCTTTTTATTTTCCAGTAACATTATCTTAGAATTTGTTTTATACTGCAAAACTATTTCCTGGGTAGCGTTGATAATAGTATAAATCGGTCGTTTTTATTTTTAAATAATTCTTTCGGTACTACGCCCGAAAATTTCTTTATTTCTTTGATGAAGTGGTTTTGGTCAGTAAAATTCTCTTCAGGAAAAAGTTTTCCTTGTGCAATGTGTTCCAGCGACGCCCTAAACCTTAAAATGTTGCAATATGTTTTCAGGGAAATACCGAATTGCTGATTGAAATAACGGTTGATTTGGCGGCTGCTCCAAAATACTTTTTCGGAAAGTTCTTTTACTGTAACAGCACCTTTTCCTACGTAAATGAGTTCAAACAATTTGAGTTTGCGTTTATCAATATCTTTCGGCAAAAGCGATTGGATTTTTTTCGTAGCTTTTTCTACAAAAAGGTCAAAATCCTGTAAATCATCTTTTGTAAAGCCCCAAAAACCTTCGGGTAATAATTTCCCATTATTTACGATGTTTGAAATGGTGTCATGGAAAATATATTCTATCGCAAGCAATTTAAAACTAATGGAAAACATCAATCCATTGGCAGGTATAACAGCTGACTCGTGTTGTGCTGTCCCCAAGCCAAGAAGTGCGATACGGAAAGGTTCTGTGGGCGATTGGAAAAGGAATAAATCAACGCGTCCATCGGGCAATCCTGTAGTTTCTTTATTGCTGTCAGATTGATTGTGCAAAAACCAAAAACTATCTACAAAATCCGAAAGCGGTTTGTGGGGTTTTATGATTTCATAATGCAAATCATTGTCCATGTTGTCTGTCCATTAGCAAGGTTTCGCCTTTTAATGACGCCCAAGAGTTTAGCTTGGTAGTCCGGTTTATATTTGAAAAAAAGTCAGTTCAAATTTAGCACTAAAGTTTAATAATAACACAAAGCTACATCTTTGCACATCAGAGTTATACCATTCCAGGCCATAGGATGGGGCTAATGCAATTTCTGTTCATTATGTTGGCAGGTTACACTAAAACAGGGAGGTTACTTTATCCCCTGGATTATTTAATTTATATTTTCTTTTGTTTCAAAATATTTCATACCTTGGTTGTAATTCGTGTACGTACACTTAAATACTGTTTCATTTATGGTCGATAGCGCAGAAATTATAAAAAATAAGCAGAAGAACCCATAATAAAACTTAATGAATATGCCGGAAAAAATAGAACTGAAAGGTGGACTTGCCAAGACCAAGGCACAGGAAATGCTTTTTAGTGAACTGTTCCGGACTTACGAACACCCACTTTATACGCTGGCATTGCGTTTGTCAAAAGATGATTTCGTGGCAAAGGATATCATTCAGGAAGTTTTCCTGACTTTATGGACAATGCGGGAAAAACTACACGAGATCAACAATATTGAAGCTTATCTTTTCCGGATTACAAGATTTAAGGTAATTAAGTATTTACGTAAAGTTTCGGCCGATGACCGCTTAAAAGAAAAGATCTGGATCGCTTTAAAAGACCTGGAGGAAGATGGTGATGCAAGAATAGAGGCTCGTGAATTTGATTCCATCCTAATTTTGGCCATAGCGCAGCTTCCTGCTAAAAGAAAACAAGTGTACCTGTTAAAAAATACTGAGGGCAAAACGTATAAAGATATTGCTCATGAGATGAAAATATCACAGCACACCGTAAAAAACCATTTGTCTTCCGCCAGTGAAGCCATCCGCAAATTTTTTGACCTTACCTTTAAAGCCATAGTGGTTGTGCTCACGACCTTCTGGAATATGTAAATATTTTCGACTGATTTTCAGTTGTTTACCTTTCTTTTTAAGCAATCAGCTGGACTACAATAGGAAATTGCCCTGAGCTGAAGCTACTATATATAAAAGCTTGAGATGAAAGACCGCATAACCTACCTTTTCATGCAGTATTACACAAATAAATCGACTAGAAAAGAACTGGAAGATTTTTTTATGGTCATCAATGCAGCAAAGAATGATAAAGAGCTTAATGACCTGATTAAGCGTGTATACAATGAAATCAAAAAAAACAACCCGTCGCTTACCTATATAAATGAAGCCGGTAAACTTGTACTCAGAGAGCCAGACTGGTTATACGAACCGGAGGTTGAAACACTGCAAACAAGGGCAAAAAAAAGAAGCTTTCATGTATGGCCTGCTGCAGCCTGCTTATTTGTAATTGTTTTTGGTGCAGTAATGTTACAGAAGTTTAATACTGATGTTGTTGAAATTGCCGTAGTGCAAAAGTTTACGGAAAGGGCCGAACATAAGTTTTTATTGCTGAGTGATAGTACCCAGGTGTGGCTCAATGCCTCCAGTACAATTAATTATCCTGAGCAATTTAACGGAAAAAAACGTGAGGTATACCTCAATGGTGAAGCTTATTTTGATGTGAAACATGCCGATAAGATTCCTTTCGTTATCCATACCGGAGAGGTAACTACAGTAGTGCTTGGTACTGCTTTTAATATTAAGGCATACGAAGGCCAGCAGCATATTACTGTATCTGTTAAAAGAGGTAAAGTCCAGGTATTGAAACAGGATAAAGTGGTTTTTACTTTAATTAAAGGACAGGAAATAAAGATCAATAAAAAAGACCTGCAGCAACCTACCGACAAGGTAATTGAAAACAACAATGCAGGATCATGGCAGTATGGATATTTAACTTACGAGGACGAAAACTTTGGTGACATCATCAGCGATATGGAACGGGTATACAACACAGAGATCATCCTGATGAAGGGACAACTGGAAAAGCTATCTGTAACTACCTCCTTTAACCGTGACATTGGTGCAAAAAAAGCGCTTGAAATCCTTTGTGAGCTAACAGATTCAAAGCTGGAAATTAAAAACAACCAATACCTTATAAAGTAACCAGACAACTAACAGAATGTTAACTAAAAGATGAATTGATGAAAAGAACCAGCTAAAATAAATAAACCGTTCCCGGGTACCAGCCGGAGAACGGTATTACGATTAATTAATAACCCATTCGAGAATTATTAAAAACCATTCAAAACTATGCAATTAATCTTTACATACAAGTTTGCTATTATGAAACTTTTTTATCTGATATGCTTTTTAACGCTTAGCGGAGTACTTCAGGCAAACACTTTAGTAGGGCAGGATCTGAACAAGATTGTCGTCTCTTTAGAACTAAAGAGTGCAAGCCTGAAAGAAACGTTGAAACAAATAGAACAACGCAGCAAAATCCGTTTCACTTATAAAAGTGAAGACCTTTCAGGATCTGATCTTGTTACCTATCAGAAGAACAACCAGAAACTGTCAGACGTACTTCAGGAACTGCTGGCCAACACCGGGCTTACCTATGAAAAAATCGCTACAAACGTGCTGATCATCAAAAAAGAATCTGTCTCTAAAGATGCAGAAACAGCGCAGGTATCAGCAGTTGTCATACGTGGTAAAGTCACTGATGATAAAGGAATGCCTATCCCTGGCGTTAACGTGTTGATTAAAGGGACCACTAACGGAACTGTAACTGCCCAGGATGGGACTTATACCCTAAATGCTCAGCAAAATACAGGTACGCTGGTTGTTTCCTTTATTGGATACATTAAACAGGAAATCAATTTTTCAGGAGCAGGAACTTATAATGTGAGCCTCGTAAATGAGGATAAAGGCCTGAATGAAGTAGTAGTGATCGGTTACGGTACAACCACCAAAAAAGACCTTACAGGATCGGTAGGCCAGGTAAAAATGGACGACCTGGTAAAAGCTCCGGTTTTCACTTTTACCGAAGCGCTTGCAGGCCGGGTGGCGGGTGTGCAGGTGTCTACAAGTGATGGACAACCAGGCAGTGCACAAGACATCGTAATACGAGGCTCTGGTTCGCTAACCCAAAGTACTGCCCCATTATATGTAATAGATGGTTTTGCGATGGAGAGTTTTCAAAGTAATTCTTTGAACCCCGACGATATTGAATCGATCACCGTACTAAAGGATGCCTCGGGCACAGCAATTTATGGGGCGCGCGGGGCCAATGGGGTAGTTGTAATACAAACCAAAAAAGGAAAAGCAGGAAAACCTGTAATTACACTAAACAGTTCCCTGGGCGTGCAGGAGTTGAGAAAACAAATGGAAATGATGAGCCCTTATGAATTTGTTAAAACGCAATCAGAGATGATCAACACCAATCTGGTAAACCAGGTTTATTTTCCCAACGGTAAAACTTTAGAATCGTACCGGGATGTGGCTGGTGTGAACTGGCAGGACCTGATATTTCGCCGTGGAACCATGCAGACCCATAATTTTGCCGTCAGAGGAGGCGGTGAACAAAGCAGGTATTCTGTATCAGGTGTGTTAAACGACCAGGAAGGTTTAATGATCAATTCAGGATATACCCATGCACTTGCCCGGGTTTCGTTAGACCAGGATGTAAGTAACAAGTTGAAGGTTGGTTTTAATGCCAACTACAGTAATGCCACCTCTTTCGGTTTGGCTGCAGCTTCCAATACCGGGAGCTCGAATCTCTCCAATTATATATTTGCCAATGTATATGGCTACAGGCCGGTTTCGGCAGATGAAAATGCCAATCTGGAAGAAGAACTGATCGACCCTGATGTGGCGGTTAGCAGCAATAATGTACGTATAAACCCGGTTATCACTGCCCAAAATACACACCGTAAAACCATTAACAGCGAAATTGTTGGCAATGCTTATCTTACTTATAATTTTATCAAAGAATTGGCTTTCAATTCAAGAATAGGTTATAGAAAACGCGTGGTCAGAGGTGAAGCTTTCTATAATTCACTAACTCCGCAAGGCTCCCCCCTAAACCCGGTCAATACCCGTGGGATAAATGGAAATTTCAGTTTTGCTGAGAACAATACCTGGACAGCAGAAAATACGCTGACCTATCAAAAAACTTTTAAGGAAGACCATAAACTTACCGCATTAGGAGGCTTTTCGCTTGAAGGGGTTGGTACAAATACTTATGGGGCTACCTCACAGTTTGTTCCAAACGAACAGCTTGGAATGCTGGGATTGGATGAAGGGACACCTTTAGCAATTGCAGCTAGCGGTGGAGATAATAAACTGATGTCTTTTTTTAGCAGAGTGGATTATAACTACAAGTCAAAATATATGCTCAGTCTTGTTGTCCGTGCTGATGGTTCTTCAAAATTCAGGCCAGGCAAACAATGGGGATATTTTCCATCTGCTGCTTTTGCCTGGAACATGACAAGTGAAAGTTTCATGAAGTCTGTCCCTTTAATATCCAATTCTAAACTTAGGTTAAGCCATGGTTTATCTGGTAACAACAGGATTGGTAACTATGAAACTTACAACCGCATCAGTTTTGACAAGATCGTAAATGGTGTTTCCTTTAATGATACTCCACAGCAAACCTCTGCCTGGCTGTCAGAATTGGGTAATACTGATCTTGAATGGGAAACCAGTATTACCACCAACATAGGATATGACCTGGGCCTTTTCAGAAACAGGATTGAACTGACTGCAGAAATATACCGGAAGACAACCGACAACTTGTTGCTTAATGCCCAGATCCCATTCATTTCGGGATATTCGAACACCACCAAAAATATTGGTAAAATTAAAAATGAGGGTTTGGAGCTTTCCCTCAATACGGTAAACATTTCTACACCTTCATTCAGATGGGAAAGTAATTTTAACATCAGCTTCAACAGAAGCAAAATTCTTGAACTGACAGAGTCAAGTACTTTATTCTCTGACGTTTCAGGTGGTTTTTCGCCGGCTCCCAGTTTGTGGGTAGCAAAAGTGGGGCAGCCGATATCTGTTTTTCATGGTTATGTTTTTGATGGTGTTTATCAGTATGAAGATTTTAATAATCCTGTACCTGGCCTTTATTCGCTGAAGCTTAATGTACCTACAAATGGAAACGCCCGCGCATCTATACAGCCTGGGGATATCAAATACAGAGACCTGAACGGTGACGGGATTGTTAACGGTTTTGACCAGACCGTAATTGGCAGGGCCGAACCTGTACATACCGGTGGTTTTTCCAATAATTTTTCTTATAAAGGTTTAACGCTGAACGTGTTTTTTCAATGGTCGTCCGGAAATGATATTTTTAATGGCAATAGGCTGGTATTTGAAGGTAACTCAAATTATTATTACCACATGAACCAGTTTGCGTCATGGATAGACAGGTGGTCGCCTACGAACCCCACCAATAAGAATTTCAGAGTAGGTGGCCAGGGCCCCGCGGCAATGGGCTCTTCAAGGGTAATTGAAGACGGTTCTTACCTACGGTTAAAAACAGTATCACTTGCCTATCAGATCCCTTCAAAGTTCATTAATAAACTTTACCTGAAAAACCTTTCAGTTCATGCATCGGCACAAAACCTGCTTACCTGGACCAGTTATTCCGGCCTGGACCCTGAAGTATCTGTTAAGAGTTCGGCCTTAACACGTGGTTTCGACTATTCAGCATATCCGCAGGCACAGACTATAGTTTTTGGATTGAACGCAACCTTTTAAACCGTATTTAAAAATATTCTCATGAAACAGATCACTTATTTATTAATGATCATAGCTTGTTTAAGTGCAAGCTCATGCAAAAAATTCCTGGAAACAGACCCTAAGGACTTTATTTCTCCTGAAAACTATTATCAAACAGAAGAACATCTCAATCTGGCTTTAAATGGTGTATACGTTCCACTATATTCAAGGCCCGTATATGGCAGCGTATATATGGGCAGGATGAATATGTGTGCAGATGAAGCGTTTTACGCGCGGCAGGAAATAGGCTTGCGTACCAACTCACATGCCGCCGGTGACACAGAACTGGAAGGCATCTGGAAGAGTATGTATACCGGTATAGATCGTGCCAATGCGCTACTTGCCAACCTGCATAAACCCACAATGGATGAGGGTAAAAGACAGATCATCCGCGGACAGGCCTTGTTTTTAAGGGGTTATTATTATTTTATGCTGGTGCAGAATTTTGGTGGTGTACCGCTTGTGATATCGCCTACAACCTCTCCGGAAAGTGCCGGGAAACCGCGTGCATCTGTTGCAGAAGTGTATGCCCAGATTGTTAAAGATATGGAAGAATCTGAAAACCTGGTACAGCCTATACGCACATTGGGCTTTGGCGGCAAGATCAGTAAATCTGCTGTACGTGGTATGCTGGCACGTGTAAACCTTTATATGGCTGGCTATCCGTTAAATGACCAGTCGAGATATGCTGAAGCCAGTAAATGGGCAAAAAAGGTAATAGATGATCCGGAAGCTGCACATGTGCTGAACCCGGATTATAAAAATATTTTTATCCGTTATGCCAATGACACTTATGATGTAAGTGAAAGTATATTGGAAGCCGAATTTTACGGGAACAACTCAAACAGTAACAACACTTTCGGTGCTGTTGGCAGTCTGATCGGAATCGCGACCACAAATACCACAATAGGAGGTGCATATGGTATGCATCAGGTTACGGCAAAAATGTATCGTAAATACGAACCCGGTGATGACCGCAGGGACTGGAACATTTCTGCTTTTAACTATAATGCTACTACCGGTGCCAAGGTGTTTTTTAGCCAGGCGCTTTTAGATAACCCACCAAATACGAATATTTATACCAGATATGCAGCAAAATTCAGAAGGGAATATGAAAAGGTATTGCCAAAAATAAATTACAATACGCCCCAGAATTTCCCTATCCTCCGTTTTTCTGACGTATTATTAATGTATGCAGAGGCAGAAAGCCAATCTAAAGGATTGGTTACCACTGATGCAATTGAAGCTGTTAATAAAGTAAGGAGAAGGGCCTGGTCGCAGGGGATCAAGAATATTGCGGTCACCAGTGGCGGAACTGGTTACACTACCGCACCTTCGGTTACGATTTCGGGGACGGGTGGTGCTACGGCCACGGCAATAATATCAGGTGGTGTGGTAACTGCTATAGTATTAAACCCCGATGCCACATACGGCATGGGTGCAGGCCGGGGTAAATATACCTCTGTACCTACTATAACATTTAGCGGAGGGGGCGGAAATGGGGCTACAGCGGTTGCAACAATATATAAAACAGAGGATGCCAATCTTACGAATACCCAAACCGCGTCTAAAGAAAGTTTTATGGAAGTAATCCGTGATGAACGGATGAGGGAACTTGCCTATGAAGCGCTTAGGAAACCCGATCTGATCCGCTGGGGAATGTACATGGCAGAAATGAAACAGACATTAGCCATGATGCAATCAGACAATGCCGTGCAGCCGCTTACCGCATCGTGGTATACCCTAACCTATTCAAATGTAGAAGAGAGGAATCTGTTATATCCTATCCCAACACGTGAAATTACATTAAATCAAGCCTTAGTCCAAAACCCTGGCTGGTAATCATTGACATAAGATGAAGCATATGAAATTTATATATCAAAAACTATTCTTAGTATTATTTATACTATCAGGTTGTTCAAAATTTGATGAGGTGGGCCTGCCTGATTTTGAGGTCAGTACAACCTCATCTACATTTAAAAAAGGTACTCCTGTTGAGTTTACTTTTAATGGAAATCCTCAGTTGATTTCTGTATATACCGGTGAAACTGGCAGAGATTATGCTTATAAAGATGGGAGGGTAATGGACATAAGCAGTCTTAACCTTTCTTTTAACAGTGCAGTAACAAATAGTGCAACAAGCAATCTTCAAACAGGAATGTTTTCCCTTTTGGTTTCTACCGATTTTAATGGTGATTATTCAAATATTACCAGTGTTGAAAATGCTACCTGGACTGATGTAACCAGCAGGTTGAGCAAGCTGGAAGCGAATACGAATGCTACATCCAGTGCGGCCACACCAGCCGCAGGAATAGCACTTACCGATCTTAGGGTAGCAGGAAAACCATTTTTTATTGCTTTTAAGTACAACATCCGTCAGCAAAGCATTTATGGCGTCTGGAAAATATGGACTTTCCAGGCCTTTAGTCTTACCGCTACGGGATCTGCTGGTACACAAGTACTGGGCAATATGACCACTACTGCTTTTCGTGTTGTACAGAAAAATCCCGAGATCATTTCCAGGACTACTGCTACAACTACTGCGCTAACCTTGCAGCATGCAGATCTGACGCTTAATCCCGCAGCTGCAGAGATATCAACACAAAACTGGCTGATCACACAAGGGTTTACAAATACCAATAAGATAGACTATGGTCCCGATCTTGCTATCCCTATACAGGGGGGTACCAGTGCTGTAGAAAAAAAGAACTATACCTACACTTTTGCCAACGCTGGCAAATATAAGGTTTATTTTGTAGCTGCGAATGAGAATACAAAAGACAGAAAAGAAGTGGTAAGGTCAATCGAGCTGACCATTACTGAATAATAAAATACAATACAGGCCGCCATTATAGGTATGAAGTACCCAATCATTGGTGCTGAGGGATACAAATGCCGCTTCAGCAGTAATGGTGTGCCCTTTTCAGAGTGCGTCTGTTTATGGTTTGACAGACGCCTCTATTTTACAATCCTTTTAGATACAGTGCCGGAGAAATTAGGGAAAATATCATCATCATTAACATAATCTATTTAGAAATGAAAAAAGTATTCCTGTTTTTAACAATTGCATTGTGCTTTTCACAATGCAAAAAGGCTGGCAACACCCAGTCAGCTGAATCCGCCAACAGCCGTAAACAGTCTGTCACACAAACGCCGACATCACTCCAGGCAGCTGCAGCAACTGATTTTACGGTTATTTTTATACCAGATACCCAGTATTATATGGATGAAGATAGTCATGGAGGCACTTACTCCATGTTTGTCAAACAAATCGATTGGATCATTGCCAATAAAACCAGTCAGAACATCGTTTATGTGGGCGGGCTTGGAGATATTGTAGACAATGGGAATAATGTTTCGGAATGGAACGAAGCAAAAACCCAATACGCGAGGTTATCGGCTGCCGGAATCCCATATGGTTTAAGTGTGGGTAATCATGATCAATATCCAAACGGGACTCCCGGAGGCAATTCCACTGCAGAATACAATGCAAGGTTTGGAAGAACAGAGTTCCATAACCGTACCCATTATGGCGGCAATTATTTAGGCCCAAGCAGCAACAACAACGATAGCCATTATGATTTATTTACAGCTGGAGGTATTGACTTCATCGTAATCCATGTAGAATACGATGCTACAGAAGCACATGGATTATCCCTGAACAACTGGGTCGACGAAATATTGGCTACCCACTCGTCACGGAAAGCAATTGTTGTAACGCATTATGTCATCAACGGATCAGGTGCATTTAGTTCCCAGGCTTCATTGTTGTATAATAAAATCAAATACCGCCCAAACCTGTTCATGATGTATGGTGGCCATATCAGCGCAAGGGTATCCAATACGGCAACAACCAATGGCAATGTTACACGCTTATACCTGGCAGATTACCAGGGAGAGCCGAATGGGGGAGAAGGATTTCTCCGTATACTCAAGTTCAGGCCGGATCTCAATGTAGTAGAAACCAAGTCCTATTCCCCATATCTAAACCAGTATCTTACAGCGGCAAATGAACAGTTTACCCATACCATGTTTACCTTTCCCTATGTTTATCCCGTTGCACTCAATGCTGTTGCAGATGCACATGTAAGAGACGGCGTTAATGGGAATGTAAACTATGGCACCGCCACATTGATCGTACAGCGCGCCAGCCCCGCAGTAAACAGCTCTTATAAAACCTATCTTAAATTTGACTTAAACAGCATTACCCAACCCATTAAAAGTGCAAAACTCCGGGTATTTGGCAATTCCAATGTAACAGGTACAGGAACCTGCACCATTAATTGTTACGGCAATGGCGATGCATGGACCGAAACCGGGCTTACCTGGAACAATGCCCCTGCTGTAGTCAACGTCAAGCTCGCATCAACCTGGGTCAACAGCCTGAACAAATACCATGAATTTGATGTAACAGGCTATGTACAGGAGCAGGCAGCCGGAGACAAAATCGTTTCCCTGCAATTGAATATGACCGCAAACCAGGACAAGCAATGTAATTTCTATAGTAAAGAGAATGCTGCCGCTGCCAACAGACCCCAGTTATTTATATATCATTAACAGCAATATAAATTGGGGGACAACAAATGAGGAAGCCGAAAATCAATAACAGAGTAGGCAAAACACTAATCATTATACCATGAATATTTTTAATAAATTTAAATCATCCGGCTACAAAAGAGTATTTTTAGCCATTCCTTTGTTGATGGCATTCGTAATTTTTAACGCCTATAAAGGAAAGGATACATCAGCAGTTGTAAAACCAGCTGCACAATTCACAAAAACTACATTAAAAACAGATACCTGTGACCTTTCCAATGCCCTTACCACATTCCAATATCTGGATGGCATTACTCATATAACAACAGGTATTATAAATGTATCGACGAATGCCGTACCTGATGCGCTATACTATGTATGGTACCAGGATGATGCCTATCTAACAACAACTTATGTGCCTTATTTAGACACAGAGCCCTTATGCGGATGGCATGATCTTGACGTCAGAGCGGTGACACCATGCGGTGAAACCAATCGGATCGGAAGTCCTTACACCGGAGCAGGTCCGCACTGTCCTTAATAAATACCAATAAGGCGCACTGCATTTCCCCCAAGCAGTGTTGCCTTAAGCTGAATACATATTTACGCAAACGTTTGTGTAAATATATGGGTTTCTCCAAAAAATTTAAATGACTAATTTGGATTTGTTAAATACTAAATATCAACCATAACCAATACACAAATGAACAATAGAAGAGATTTTTTAAAACTGACCAGCATTGCAGGGGCAGGGCTTCTTGCAGGATGCGCTACCAGAAATGCAAGTGCTGGTACTGGTATAAAAATGCATAACCGGAATTATACCCAAAAATTCAACATGTCTGGCTATGCTGCCCCAAAATTACAAACCGTTCGCGTTGGTTTTATAGGAGTAGGTAACCGGGGAACTTCAGCAGTAACAAGGATGAGTAAAATAGAAGGTGTAGAAATCAAAGCCATATGCGATTTACGACCTGAAAAAGCTCAGGCTGCCAAAAGAAATATCGCAAATACCCCACATACGCCAGATCTTTATACCGGAGGGGAAAACGAATGGAAAAAAATGTGCGAACGCAATGATATCGACCTGGTTTACATCGCTACACCATGGAATTTACATACCCCCATGGCAGTATTCTCCATGGAACATGATAAGCATGCTGCTGTGGAAGTGCCTGCAGCCGAAACGCTTGAAGAGTGCTGGCAATTGGTCGAAACTTCTGAAAAGACAAAAAAGCATTGCATGATGCTGGAAAACTGTTGTTATGATTTCTTTGAACTGCTTACTTTAAATATGGCACGTCAGGGTTTCTTTGGCGAGATTGTTCATGCAGAAGGCGCTTATTTACATGATCTGCTGGATGAAAACTTCTCCAAAACACAGTATCAGGGCATGTGGCGTTTAAAAGACAATTACAAAAGCGGTAACTTATATCCTACACATGGGTTAGGGCCTGTTGCACAGGCAATGGACATTAACCGGGGCGATAAGATGGATTATCTGGTATCAGTATCCAGTAATGATTTTATGATGGCCGCTAAGGCTAATGAACTTGCTGCAAAGGATGATTTTTATAAAGAATTTGCTGGCAAAAGTTTCCGGGGAAATATGAATGTAACCACCATCCGGACCAGTAAGGGTAAAACCATTATGATCCAGCACGATGTAACCTCACCACGCCCTTATTCAAGGTTACACACCATCAGCGGTACCAAAGCCATCGCCCAGAAATACCCGCTTCCTGCACGAATTGCTACCAATCATTTAAACTGGGTAACACCGGAAGAAATGAAAGTGCTTGAAGAAAAATATCAGCCGGCCATTGTAAAGAAAATTGGTGAAATGGCAAAAAAAGTTGGTGGACATGGGGGGATGGACTTCATGATGGACTGGCGCCTGATCGATTGTTTGCGCAACGGTTTGCCTTTGGACATGGACGTATATGATGCGGCTACCTGGAGCTCGATAAAGCCATTAAGTGAAATATCAGTAGCCAACCGTTCCAATTCTATTGATGTGCCCGATTTTACAGGTGGTTCATGGAAAACGAACAAACAGGTTGACCTTACCTTAAGTCATCTTAAGTAAAAATTAGCCTTCTGTGAAACAGCACCTATGCCGTTTCGCAGAAGGCTAATTTTCAAATCTGATACGTACTTTAAGTACGGAGTTTATACACATTAGCTTCTGATAGCTAATCTTTTTAAGGAATCCCTCCTAAAAAATACAAATAATTTAGATTACCCCTTGTCCAAATGTAAGCAGGTTACTATCTGGATCGAGCATTGAAAATTCTTTTTGTCCCCAGGGTTTGATTTGCAAACTTCCATTTGGGTGTATAGTTTGATTGGAGTCCAGCATCGATTTATAAAGCGCTTCTATATCATTTGTGCGGATATAAACCTGCCCATAATTTTCTTTTGGATCAAGTTCTTCGAATTCAAAGAAGTGGATTTGTACATTATCTCGTTGAACCATCAGATAGTCTTTAAAATCGGCACTTCCAATTTCTTTAAAATCTAACTTATTTACATAAAAATCTCTCGTGATGGCTTTATCACGCATTGGAAGTTTTGGGTTAATTTCTGTAAGCATATTCTTTTTTATTTCAAAAATGTACAATTTCCGGCGCTAAAGCCAATCCTTCTTCCAATGTAAAAATTTGTTCTACAGGTCTTCCCGGAAGGTAACTATTCCCCTTTATCATTCGAAAATTTCATTTGATTAAACAAATTAGTGAAATTTTGTTGTAGGGGGATAATTAAGCATTACTAAAACCAAATGAGCAGGTTTTTTTAATCAGACTAACAAACACACTTTTAGTTTGTTAAGTTATCATGGTCAATACAATTGAATCTACTTCCAAGCTGCAAAACCTTGCAAGGATTATCCTTGGCCTGTTTATGATCTTAGCAGGTATTGGCCACCTCAGCATTCAGCTGCAGGAATTCCAGACACAGGTTCCAGACTGGATTCCCCTAAACAAAGATCTTGTGGTCATCCTTTCGGGAATTATAGAAATTTTATTAGGAGTAGCAATGATTTTCTGGCGCGGGCAAAGAATAAGGATTGGTATTGCTCTTGCTATTTTTTATGTACTGGTATTTCCTGGCAACATTGCCCAGTATACCGAACACCGAGATGCATTTGGCCTGGATACCGATACCAAACGTTTGATACGACTTTTCTTCCAGCCTGTGCTCATACTTTTGACATTATGGTCAACCGGGGCATTAAAGCAGCTGATTGGTAAATCACCAGGTATAAACAATCCTCAATGAGTTGGCTAATTACCTGGGAATGGGAGATGTATTCATCAGCTCCGTTCCCGCCAGTAAAAATCCACCAATGGCATACACCTCGGTATCATCGGCTTTGATTTCGGCCTTTGCCTTATTGCCAATGGGCTGTACATTGCCCAGCATACCTGTAGCTGTTATGCTGGTGGTAAGTGCATGCCATGCTTTCCATACTACGGGCAGATAGGTTTTGGCATCCAGTATTTTATGATTGATGCCCCATGCCAAAGCATAACAGTAAAACGCAGTGCCGCTGGTCTCTTTTGAAGGGTACGATTCCGGATCGAGCAAACTGGTGCGCCAGCTTCCATCGGCTTGCTGCAATGTTTTTATTTTACCGGCCATTTCTTTAAAGAGCTGTATATATTTCGGCCGGTCGGGATAATTTGCCGGCATATTGTCCAGCAGCCTTGCCATACCGCCCATTACCCAGCCATTGCCGCGTGCCCAGAATACCTTTTTACCATTGGCTTCTTTTCTGTCAAAAAACCTGCTGTCGCGATAAAATAAATGTTCTTCCTTATCATAAAGATAAGCTGTCGTTTTCCACCAGAGTTTATTGCTCAGGTCAAGGTATTGGGTATTGCCGGTAGCTTTGGCCAGAAGGGCAAGGGCAGGCGGGCCCATAAACAGGGCATCACACCAGGCCCATTCCCTTCTGTTGATTTTATTGATCCATTCCAGCGATTCTGTATGCGGCCGTGCCAGCAGGGTGTCGGCCAGTTGCCGAAAATCTTTGATCGTCCGGGGCTGTTTATCCAGAAGGTAAAGCTCAGTGTACAGCTGGCCTACACAATAGAAATCGGCGAAATAACGCAAAGAGTCTTTGGTGATCTGCCAGTTTAGTTTTTCGCCAACCTCCTTACGCAAAAAATCAATATAGGAACGGTTGCCAGATGCCTGGGCGTACGCCATCAGGCCGGTGTAAAGGGTACCATTGGTCCAGTCGTCTTCTGCATGTCGCCAGCCATGCTGTTTAATGCTGTCTACCTGCCATCTGGCTACTTTTTTCATGGTCTCCATTATGGCGGGCCGACTGCTTTGTCCATAGCATTTGTAAAAACCAAAACTCAGCACCAAATTTAAAATCAACAGAAAAATACCCTTTGTTTTCATCATTATACCCCGCTAAATGCAGAAAAACCACCATCAACTTTAATGATGGTGCCCGACACAAATTTAGATTCTTCACTCAGTAACCATACCAGTGCGCCTTTAAGCTCATCGGGGTTGCCAAACCTGCTAAACGGTGTTTTTTTGATCACCAAATTACCACGTTCTGTATACGATCCATCTGGCTGGGTAAGCAATGTCCGGTTTTGTTCGGTAATGAAAAAGCCGGGGGCTATGGCGTTCATCCGGATGGCATCGCCATAACGGATGGCCAGCTCTGTTGCAAACCATTTGGTATAATTGTCTATAGCTGCTTTGGCCATGCTATAGCCCAGTACCCTGGTAATGGCATGATCGGCCGCCATAGACGAAATATTTACAATACTGCCACTTCCTGTTTGGGCAATGGCTTCGCCAAATACCTGGGTAGGATTAAGGGTGCCCCAGAGGTTCAGATCGGCCACTTCGCGCATGCCGGGAATACTCAGTTTAAAAATGTCTGCCCCCGGCTGTAAAACCCCACCGGGCATATTGCCGCCTGCAGCATTCACCAGGCCATCTATCCGGCCATAAGCCTCCCATATTTTATCCTTGGCAGTTACCAGCTCCTCTTCTTTCAATACATCTGCCTTTAAGGCAAGCGCCTTGCCACCCATACTGTTTACCTGTGCTGCACGTTGTTGGGCTACCTCCATATTGCGGCCCAGTATACCTACAATGCCGCCCGCTGCGGCAATGGCTTCAATAAAGGCTTGCCCCAATATTCCGGTACCTCCGGTAACTACAATTACTTTGTCTTTTAAACTGAAAGGGTTCATATCTTAAATTTTCTTTTTTAGATGAGTTTTAGTGTTACAAGTTAAGTTTTTGTATGATCAATTACCAGTTGTCGGTACGAAAAGAAGAAGCCGGTAAACCGTCGTTGTTAAACAACTCTGCTTTTACCCATTCTTTATAGGCATATCGTACGGCTACTGGTCTGGCTACGTCCTGACTGCTTACGTTAACCTGATTGGCTTTGATCATAGCTTTGGCGGGGTAGAATTTTTTGTCCTCTCCTGCAATTTCAAATAAAGTGAGCGGTTTCCGATACGAGGTAAGGTAAGGGGCATAGTTAAAGGTAAGGACTGCCGTGTCACCTTTAATTTCCATGCTTTTCAGTTCGGGCGATTGATAACCGATGCCTTTAATGCCGTAAGTTTTACCCAGTGCCCAATAGGCCGATCGCTGGGCAAGTGTGGTTTTGTCCATAAAATGGATATCGGTTTCCATACCCACATCCAGGGCAGAGACCATTCCGCTGTTGGGGATTATTTTAGCGGCATTAAGCTGGGCCTCGCGCAAACGCGGGCCGCTGCGGGTTTTATCTGTACCCCCGTAAGGGGCAATCTGGATATAATAAAAAGGAATATCACCGAGGCCCCAGTTTTTGCGCCAGTCGGCCACCATTGCCGGAAAAAGTTTTTCATACAGCTCGGGCTCATGCCGGTTAGATTCGCCTTGCAGCCATAAAAAACCTTTTATTCCATAACCAAGCAGAGGTGCAATCATACCATTATACAATACAGTGGGTTCTTTATGCACGGCCTGGGCCGGATCTAAACTTTCCGGCACTTTAACTTCAGGAAAGGCATTTAAGCTGTTTTTGCTCATCCAGGCCTCAATCATGGTACCCCCTGTTGAAGATAAGATGATGCCCACGGGCACTTTTAATTTCTTTTGCAGGATCTGACCATACTGAAAGGCCAGGGCACTGAAATCGCGGGCTGTTGCTGATGTTGATTCCATCCATTGTCCTTTCAACTCTGCTGTGGGGGCAAGGGTTGCTGCCCTGCTTACCCGGTATAAGCGTAGACTGGGATTATCAGCATTTAGAATAATTTCGCTGGCATTTAATATAGGGGAGGAATTGCCCCTTAAAGCCATTTCCATGTTTGACTGGCCAGAGCATAACCATACTTCGCCAATCAGGATATTTTGCAGGCTAAGCAGGCTGCCATCATTAAAACCAAGAGTATAAGGGCCGCCGGCCTTAGGTGTCAGTATCTTTAAATTCCATTTGCCGCTGGCCGGAACCTGTAGGATATAGGCCTTTTTATCCCAGCTACCCACAATACTGAGCCTGGCATTGGGTTTGGCAAGTCCCCATAGCCTTACTGCCGATTGCTGCTGCAATACCATGTTATCGGTAAAGATTGAAGGTAACTGGACTTTGGCAGCAACTTGCAGACTAAAGCATAAAGCCAGCAAGATAAAAGTGGGTATACGCATTGTATATAATTTGATTTTAGGCTAAGATAGGCCGCAAAGGCTTTGAATGTGCAGGTCATTTAAGTCAGATATACAGGAGGCATGCTTCATCAGGAACTGTAAACCTAAAAAAGCGGGCGATTGGGCCTTCATGCTATATAAAAATGCAGATTGATCATTTAGTACGGTACTTATGCTTCATTTAGCCTGTAAAATTGGCCCTGCAACGTTATACCTTGCAACAACCAAATAACCCAATTCTAAATCTATTTTAAGAAGCGCATGATCCGAAGGCTTTTGATGTATCTGTTTTTATTGAGCAATGTATATACTTCTGCATCCGGGCAGCAACAGCCCAGGTTACAATGGTCCATAAATGACAGCTGGAAATATTTATCCCAGGGGGCAGATTTTGCACAGCGACCAAAAGCTGATGATTCCAAATGGCAATCGGTAAACATTCCCCACACCTGGAATGCAAAAGATCCTTTTGACGATGACGAGACTTCCAGGAGGGACATTAGCTGGTACCGGAAAAAGGTAATGCTTGACAAGCGGTTTCAGGGCAAAAAGATCTATCTGAATTTTGAAGGTGCCTACCAGGTGGCCGATGTATATGTAAATGGGGTATTTGCAGGGCAGCATAAAGGTGGTTATACCGCTTTTACTTTCGATATTACCCACTTGGTTAAGCTGGGCGATACCCCAACAGAAAACCTGATTGCTGTTCAGCTGAACAATGCCCAGGACAACTTTATACCGCCGCTATCTATTGGTTATGCTTCTTATGGAGGTATTTACCGTGATGCCTGGCTCATCAGTACCAATAAACTTCATTTTAAAATGTTGGACCATGGTTCTCCAGGCGTATTTATCAGCACCCCGAAGGTAGACAGCAGCCGTGCCTCGGTTAACATCAAAGGTACCGTAAGCAATGACGACAGTATAGAACGAAAGTTTGAAATGCTGCATGTTGTTTATGATGCCCGGCAAAAAGAAGTAGCCAGAGTAAGTAAAAATTACACTGTTGCTCCTGGCAAAGAACTGGTTTTTGCACTAGATGCCAGTGCACTTAAAAATCCTGAGTTATGGTCGCCCGATAAGCCTTATTTATATACTGTAAAAAGCCGGCTGATAGAAAGTGGCCAGGTGATTGATGAACTAAGCAACCCGCTGGGTTTCCGCTGGTTTAGCTTTGATGCCAATAAGGGTTTTAGTTTAAACGGTAAAAAACTGGTCTTAAAAGGCACCAACCGCCATCAGGACATGAAAGATCATGGTGATGCCCTATCGGCCGAAGACCATTACCGTGATTTAAAGCTGATCAAAGATATGGGCTGTAATTTTTTAAGACTGGCCCATTATCCACAGGCACCTGAAGTATTGAAACTGGCCGATAAACTGGGCATACTGATATGGGAAGAGATTCCGCTGGTAAATTACATGAACCCGGTGCCCGAGTTCCTGAAAAACTCAAAAACAATGATCAAAGAAATGATCAGACAGAATTATAACCATCCATCTGTAATTATATGGGGTTCCATGAATGAAGTGTTGTTGTGGAGCGAGAAAGCGGAACGCATACAGGTACAGGAAAATGCAGCTTATGTAAATAAGGTGAAAATGTATGCGGTAAAGCTGGACAGCACAGTACGGGCAGAAGACCCATACCGGTACAGTACTATGGCGATGCATATGGGAGACGATTATGATAAGTATGGGCTGTCGGACATTCCGCAGCTGGCCAGTTATAATATCTATAACGGTTGGTACAGCGGTAAATCGGAAGAATTTAAACCTACGATAGATAACAAGCACCGGCAAAACCCCAGGCAGGTTTTGTTTATCAGTGAATATGGTGCGGAGGCAGATAACCGGGTCAATACCGAAAAACCGCAACGCTTTGATTTCACAGGACAGTACCAGCGCTTGTACCATGAATCTTATTTAAGCCAGATGAAGCAGATGCCTTACCTTGCCGGAACAGCGATATGGAACCAGTTCGATTTTTCACAGCCTAACGTGGGTGGGGTAAGCAACAACATGAACCAGAAAGGAATGGTAACCTGGGACAGAAAACCTAAAGATTCCTATTATCTTTATAAGGCCAACTGGAATGCTGAACCGATGGTCTATATCGCCTCGCGCGACTGGACGCACAGGGCAGGCCTGTCCGGAAGCACAGCTACCATTGAAGTTTATTCCAATCTGGACGAAGTTAGCCTGATGGTGAACGGTGTATCGTATGGAGCAAAGCAACCAGATCACGTAAAAAAAATGATATGGAAAGTGAAGTTAAATGAAGGTGTAAATGATATTGATGCCAGGGGTAAATCGGCTAAAGGCCTGGTGAACGATCACCTTAACTTGAATTATGATGTTTACACGGAAAACCTTAAAAATACTGCACTGCCTTTCTCACAACTGGCAGTAAATGTGGGTTCTAATGCCCAATATCTGGACAATTCAGATCATATCTGGCTGGAAGACCGGCCTTATAAAACGGGTAGTTTTGGTTATATTGGTGGAAGCCCTGCGATGCTTAACATTAAAACGGTAAAGAAGAATACCAACGACAGTCCGCTTTTCTATACTTACCAGGATGACATCAAGGGCTATCGTTTTGATGTGCCTGACGGAAGGTATGAACTGGAGCTGTGTTTTATTGAAAGCGACAAGATCCCGGCAAATGAACGGATTTTTGAAGTATCCGTAAATGGGGATAAGCTGATCGAAAACCTGGACCTAACGGCCCAATATGGTTTTGGTGTTGCCGTAAGGAAAAAATACAGGATCAGTGTAAGCAATGGCACAGGCTTACAGGTGATCTTTAAGGCCATAAAAGGCAAAGCTGTTTTAAGCGGGATTAAATTAAAGGCCGCATTGTAATGCGTTAAAAGAAAAAGATGAATATTAAAATATACCTGTTGCTGTTTATTTGTTTTGCTTGCCCCACTGTTAGGGCGCAGCAGCAAAATATTGCCTTACATAAAGAAGTTACCGTATCTTCTGAAGCTGAGGGGCATCCTGCCGGGAATATCGTAGATGGTAAGATATCCCGGTCATCGGTTTGGCGGGCAGCTGTTGCCAAAGCACCGCATATTGTTGAAATCAATTTCAATACCTACTATAATGTGAATGAGCTGCGGATACATAGTGGTATTATGGACCAGGAAAAGAAGCCGGATGAAATGAGCCAGGCCGCTGGTTTCTGGTCGGTAAAGAACTTTAAGCTGCAATACTGGGATGATGCCAACTGGACAGATTTCCCGAAGGCTGAGGTACATGAAAACAGATTGACCACTGTTGTGATGAAGTTTCAGCCAGCAGTAACTACCTTTAAGATCCGTTTGGTATGTGACGATGGAGAGCCCATCAGTATTATGGAAATAGAGGCCTTTGGCTCGGTTGCAGCCAACATGCCGGCACCACCAACCGGCAATGCCAATGTGCTGCAGCAAAAGAAATTAACAGGCCCCCAAAGCGCCAACGTTAAAGTTACACCGAAAGTTGTGGGCAAAACCATGAAGTTTGTAGGCTATAACCAGGGCTATTATTTGCCAAGTACAAATGTCTCGGGCTGGATGGAATATGCCAATGTAAACAGTGTTCGCCTTTGGGCAGCTTTGAATGCTTTTGTACCAGAAAGAACCGTGCAGGTTGATCCGGGTATAACCTCGGTTGAAGTGTTTGACAAAAGAAAAAATGAACTGCGTACCAGCCCTGAGCACAATAAATACCTGAAATGGGATGAGCTGACACCACTATATGACCTTCCGGACTCATCCTCTACCAATGCCATGGTATACAATTATGCTTTAAAAGAATTGAAACGTTTGGGCATTGCCGTGGTTTTGCAGGTGGGGAGTACCGATTTTAAAGATACTTGGGAAAATAAATGGAAGCAATGGCAGCGGTATTATGCCCTGGCTTACCATTCGGCAAAAACCGGGGATGTAAGCATGTTTGCGATGCAGAATGAACCAAATCACAGAAACGCCGGTCCTATGAAGCTGGACGACTGGATCATGGGGATGCAGATCACTTCCGATGCCATACACAGCGCCGTAGCCGACGTGAATAAAAAGTATGGCAAAAAGCTGGAGGCAAAATTTGTAGGGCCGGTAACTGCCGGTCAGAATACAGACTGGTGGGCGGCCGTAGCTAAAGCCATCCGTACAGATTACCATGGCAAACAGGTGGATAAGGACCTGATGGAGATTTTTTCTACCCATTCTTATAACTCGCCGGCCATAGGCTATGCGTCCAGGATCAGCAATATCCGTAAAATTATACAGGAACACCATCCAAAGGGAGCTTCACTGCCCATTGTATATACCGAAATCGGCCGCTGGATGAACGCTTACCTGATTGATAAGGAAGAGACCATGGACGATCCCTCATTATTTACAGAATGGGCGGGCATTTATTCCAACAACATGAAAAATGCAGGTTATGGGATGTGGGCATTTAAGTTTGCCAATACAGCAAGCGGCCCTTATGCAAGGGGTATCAAATCGGGACACCATTACATCTGGCAGGGCAGGCGTATTGTGGAAGATGCCTATCAAAACCTGGCGCTGCGGAAGCCGGTTAAAACCAGCAACTCAGCAAGCAACTCAGCAGTAGTTACCGATGGTGACAAATCCGATGCCTCGGCCTGGGTATCAGCTACCGAGGGTGAAAAATGGATAGAGATAGATCTTGGAACTGTACATACCCTAGGCAGTTCGGTAGTCTACACCGGTTCTGCAGGAGGGATATATACTGCGCCAGACCGCATAAAAAACTTTAAACTACAATATTTTAGTCAGGGACAATGGCTGGACATTCCCGGTACAGCAGAAAAAGAAAGCAGGTATGCTCAGATTTTCAGTATTTTTAAACAGCCGGTAAATACCAGCAAAATCCGTTTTATAAGCAAGGATAAAGGCAACCTGAAAGTAAGGGAAATCAAAGTATTTGCCAAAGGTGATGGTCCTTCCGATAAAGCTGATTTTAATGTTTCAGGTATTCAGCGTACCGGAGAGGTGGTACGCCTGTTTGCAAAAGGCTTTAAAGATGAGCGTAACCTGCTGCAAACCAAAGTTTCTGTAAACGATACTGACCTGGATACCTATACGTCTTATGATGCGCAAACCGGCAATTATTATATATGGCTGGTTCAGCGCGGTACCTTTAGTTATAAGCTGTCTGTAGACCTTTCTGCATTAAACCTTGCCGCAGGTACTCCGGTTACTGCAGAGACCGTAAACGCTTTAAATTATGGTGAAGTAACCCATAACATCAGTCTGCCAGCCAGCCAGACCTTTAATTTTGAACTGGCACCGCAAAGTGTGGTACTACTAACTATCCCATCGGCTAAATTGGTTAAGACTACCGTATATCCGGTTGCGGATGCCAGTGTAGCGGGTGGTAAAAATGCATTGCTCAGTAATGGTACAGCAAAGCAGCTTGCGGTGCAGCTTGACGCTGCTGTGCCGGAAAATAACCAGGTCGCTTACCTGTACTTTAACCTCTCCAAAAATAACCTGGCCACTGCAAAAAAAATCATTGTGGGACTAAGTGGGGCAACTGATCAGAATAAAAGACCATATCGTTTGCATGTTTACGGAATTCCGGGGCCAAAATGGGAGCAGCAACAATTAAACTGGTCAAATGCGCCATTGCTGGACCAGAAAGAAGCCCTTATTAAGGGTGTGGGGGAAAAAGCCTTTGTTGCTGGCGAGCTGGCTTTTAACGGAAAGGAGCAATACCATCAGCTGGACATTACCGGCATGGTCAAAAAACTTGTTAAAGAGGGCCTTACACTCGTACTGATACGGGAAACCAGGCAACTAGGTGATGATGAGGATAAGGGCAGGAAAGTAAGAATCAATTCGATGGAGTCGGTAAACAAGCCCAAACTGGAAATCTGGCATGAAACCTCAAAATAACTTAAAGCATATACCAACAACCGAATATAACCATGATGAAAAGAGCCCTTTTACTTAGTTTTTTATTTCTTATCCAGATCAGTTTTTCAACTGCGCAGTCTGCCTATCAGCTTACACCTTTTACCGGGGTAGATTATGTAAGGGTAGTGGTAAGCAGTGCATTTAAAACTGCTCCGGACAATACTTTTAAACTGCTCATCAGCTCGCCTAAAGATGGTAAGGTACTTTGGCAGGGGCCTGTTAAGGCTACAACAGCTGTAAATGAAGGCAATAACCACCTGGCCTTTACTGTAAGCAATTTAAAGCCGGTTTTATGGACACCCCATAACCCTTTTTTATATAATGTTACTTTGCAGCAATACAGTGGCAAAACCTTAAAAGCTGAGTTGAAGGAACGTGCAGGTTTCAGAAGTTTTGAGCGTCGCAAAGGCAACCTGTATCTGAACGGCAAGCCCATCTTTTTGAGGGGTATAGCCATTAATCCACCGGGCAGGGGAATTCCTGATGAACTGGAAACCAGCAGGGCTTTTGCGCTCGATTACGTGAAGTATATGAAAAGCATCAATGTCAACATCATCCGTATCCCGGATGAAGAAGCCTGGTTTGATGTCTGCGATGAATTGGGTATGATGGTGTTTGGCGGAAACTACAGCGGTAAGGTCGCGGCCGGCGAAAAGGTGAAAGACCAGGAAAAAGTGGGCGATGAAACCGACGGTGGTTTTCCTAAAGACTATGACAAAGGTGTAGCCTGGTACGAAAATGAAAAATTGGGTGTCATTGCGCATCATCCGAGTTTAATGGTGTATGCCATGACCAATGAAACACCTTTTAAGGGCAGCAGGGCTGATGCCTGGGAGAAATTTTTGGATTATGCTTTTGGCAAACTTAAAAAATGGGATGAAACCCGTGTATACATTGCCAATGCCGGCTATGGATATGGTAAAACAGGTGATATCCTGGACATTCACCGGTACTGGGGCTGGTATTACAGTTCACCCTTTACCTTTTTGCACATCCGCGACCATGCCAAAATTGTCCCTTATCCTAAAAAGGAAGATATGCCCATTACGTTTACAGAATGCGTGGGCAATTATACAGGGCCCGATGGACGGTACAACCTGACACCTCAGCATAAAAACCCAAGTTCGCAGCTGGCCTGGACAGGGCATGAGCGCCAGGATCTGCAGGCGCAGCTGGCCGATGAACACCAGAGCTTTACTTTAAGGCAGGCAACAGAGTCTTTCCGGCAGCTCCGGTCTGTAAATCCAGACCTGAGCGGAGTATTCCCTTTCACTATCCTTTTTTACAACTGGAATACCATTGAAAAGTTTGCCGATATGAAACCCAAGCCGGTTACCGATCAGGTCAAGATCAGCTACCAGCCGGTATTGCTGAGCTGGGAATGCTGGACACCTAATGTGTATGCCGGTGCAGAAATTAACCCTGTTGCACACATCAGCAATGACGACAATGATTTTAAAGACCTTAAAAATGCAAAGCTGGTTTACCAGATCAGGGACAAAGCCTATACCATTGTATTTTCTGATAGTGTGAACATCGGGGATATCCCTTATTACAGTACGGCTAAAAAGAAACTCAGCATCCGGCTTCCTAAAGACCTTAGTTCTGGAAAATATGAATTGACCGGTAAAATTATCTCTGCAGGCAAACAGGTATCCCACAATTATTATAAGCTTTTTATAGCCGACGATAATTTTACAAAAGCTGTGGTACCCATTGAGAGCGTTGAGAGCAGTGTATTGCTGTATGATAAAGAAGGAAAGACCAGGAAATCTTTAGCTGCTTTGGGACTGAAATTTAACAACATCGGTTCCTTTGGCAAACTGCCTGAAAAGGGGGTGCTGATCATCGGCGAAAATGCCGCCGATCAGGAACTGGCAGGTAATGCAACAGCCATCCGGAATTTTATAAATGGCGGGGGCAGGGTAGTTGCTTTGCGGCAGGACAGCCTGCGGATGATCAACTTAAACCAGCTGGCCATCCATAAACTGGTAAACAGGAATGTAGATATTGATGATCCGGTATATCCTGTTTCCTCAAAATCGCCACGCAATGGGTATTACGTTAATGCAGAAAGACCGAACCATCCTTTATTTGCAGGTATTACCCGTGAAAACATGCGCATCTGGTCTGATTACACCAATTGGGACGAAACAAAGGCCGGGCTGCCTGCCATCAAGCCCGTTACGGATGGTTTTGTTTTGGAGAACAAAGAGGATGTGGCGAATACGGCTATCCTGGCCAATTACAGTTCTGGTTTACAGGGTATTGCCATTGCCGAACAGTTTATGGGCAATGGAAGCCTGCTGCTTTGTGGCCTGGACATTTCAAACCGGACCTCAGTAGATCCGGTAGCGGCAAGGATAATGCTCAATATGGTCAGTTATGCTGCTTCGGCTACTGGTCATGAACAACATCAGCTGATCAGTAGTCCGATTGTATGGGGAGAGTATGAAACGGAAAAAGGGATCGTGGTGGATGCTTACAGTGGGTTTCTGGTAAATGCAACCCCGCGTGTACCACCAAATTACCTGGGTAAAGGTATTGTGGTGACCAAAGAAGGGTACCAGCTGGCAGGCGGCAACCGTTCGGGCTTCAATACCCGTCCGGGTATACAATATGTGGCCAACGGCCGCCGTCCTTTCGGGCCGTATGTACAAAGCTTTGGCGGGCAGCCCCTGCCAGATAAAGATAGTACCGAAGGGGTTGGGAGTTTCTGGTGCCGCATTCCGCAAGGGCAGAACCTGGCTACATCTGTAGCATGGAACCCGGCCAAAGAACCAGTACAGCTTAAAATAAAAGTGAACGACCTGGCAGAAGTGAATAAAACCATTCCAGCAGGTGCTAAAATAGCCATTGAAACACCTGTAAATGCTGAGGTGGTAAAGATGACCTATTCGGGTGACCGCCGTGTGGTTATCCTTGAAACTGCATTTAGTAAAAAGAATTAATCCAATATCACAATGTATAAAAAATTATTAATCGTATTAATTTGTGCCAGCCCGCAATGGTTATGGGCACAGAAAAATGCTGCTGTACCTGACGGACTGGCGCAGCGTGCCTACGAGGTTACGGTACTTACGCGTATTGCCGATCCTGTACTGATTGCCTTAAGCAAAAACCAGCTTAAAAGTACCATGCCTGTAGAAGCCAAAGTGGCTAAAGACCGGGTGTACAGTACTTACCTGGAAGCTTTTGGCCGCCTGCTGGCAGGCATGTCACCCTGGCTTGAACTTGGGCCCGACAATACAGAAGAAGGTAAACTGCGTAAAAAATACATAGACCTGGCAGTTACCTGCATTAAAAATGCAACAGACCCGAAAGCAGCCGATTTTCTGAATTTCAAAGAGGGCCGTCAGCCCTTGGTAGATGCTGCATTTTTTGCGCAGGCCCTTATCCGCGCACCTAAACAGTTATGGGCTAATCTGGACTCGCAAACACGTAAAAACGTACTGGATGCTTTAAGGTCGAGCCGGATAATCCAACCTTCTTATACCAACTGGCTAATGTTTAGCGCTACTGTAGAAGCTGCCTTGCAGAAATACGACAATTCGGGTGATAAAATGCGCCTGGATTATGCTATTAAAGAACACCTGCTCTGGTATAAAGGAGATGGGGTATATGGCGATGGTCCTAATTTTCACTGGGATTATTACAACAGTTTTGTGATCCAGCCCATGCTGGTGGATGTACTTAAAGTACTTAAGGAAACCAAGCAGGATCCCAAAAACTATTATGAGCTGATCCTGGGGCGCGCGCAGCGCTGGGCAGCCATACAGGAACGCCTGATCTCGCCTGAAGGTACTTATCCGCCGATAGGCAGGTCATTAACCTACCGTTTTGGCGCCTTTCAGGCACTTGCCCAGATGTCGCTCATGAAAACCTTACCAAAACCGCTAACACCCGGGCAGGTACGCTATGCACTTTATACGGTGATTAAAAAACAGATTGAGGCGCCGGGAACATTCGATAAGGATGGCTGGTTAAGAATAGGACTTTACGGGCACCAGCCCAACCTGGGCGAGAACTACATCTCTACAGGCAGCCTTTATTTATGTTCACAGGGATTGCTTGCCCTGGGTTTGCCACCAGCTGATCCTTACTGGCAGGATGCCAATGCCGACTGGACCGCCCGCAAAGCGTGGAATGGCGAAATGATAGAAATAGACCATGCCTATACTGATCCAAAAGAAAATTAAACCGAATATAACCATGAAGACCACTAACAGCATTTTAATAACCGCACTTATTTTGGGTACAACTGCCGGTACCGGCATTGCCCAGAAATTAAACTATAAACCTAAGGCAGACCTGGTAAAACTAATCGACAGGAACCTGAAAGATGGTGCAGCCCAGTATAAAGTATTGATGAAAAATGTACCTGCCGATAGTTTACCTGAAACCTTTGAAAATAACAGATCAAAAAGTACTACGCCCAAAAGCTGGGTAAGTGGTTTTTACCCGGGTACTTTATTTTACCTGTATGAAGGTACAAAGGACAAGGCATTGTATGAGGCCGGCCTGGCCAAACTACCGATTATGGAACCTATAAAATACATCGATTCGCACGACATAGGATTTATGATGTATTGCAGTTTTGGCAATGCCAATCACATTAAGCCCAGCGCTGCATACAAGGACATCCTGCTAACCAGTGCCCAAAGCTTAAGTAAACGCTTTAACCCTATAGTAGGCTGCACCATGTCATGGGGATCAAAGCCGGGAGAATTCAGGGTGATCATCGACAATATGATGAACCTGGAACTGCTCATGTGGGCCACAAAAGTGAGCGGCGATTCTTCTTATGCAAAAATTGCCATCAGTCACGCCAATACCACCATGAAAAATCATTTCAGGCCAGATTATAGTTCTTATCACCTTGTAAACTACAATCCGGCAACAGGAGGTATCAATAAAAAGCAAACTGTTCAGGGCTATGCTGATGAGTCGGCCTGGGCAAGAGGGCAGGGCTGGGGTTTATATGGGTATACCATGATGTATCGTGAAACCAAAGACCCTAAGTATTTGGAACAGGCCAAACACATTGCTGAATTTATTTTGAACAATCCAAACTTACCAAAAGATAAAGTGCCTTATTGGGATTTTAGTGCACCTGATATCCCTAATGCTTATCGCGATGCTTCTGCAGGTGCCATTTATGCTTCAGCTTTAATTGAACTTGCCGGTTATGTGGATGCGGTAGCGGCAAAAAAATACCTTGATGTAGCGGAAACCATTATCCGTACCCTATCCAGCGATAGGTTTAAAGCTGCTTACGGAGAAAACGGGGGCTTTATTTTAAAGCACAGTGTGGGGCACCTGCCTAAGCCCGCCATGATAGATGTGCCGCTCACCTATGCCGATTATTATTTTGTAGAGGCCATGCTGCGCTATAAAGACCTGGGTAAAAAATGAGAGCTCTGGTTTTAAATCTATGCACCGTGTTGCTGGGGTTTTTTCTGTGTCTTTCTGTTCAGCCGGTAAAGGCACAGGTTAAACGTCAGATCCATGCCGACCTGAAATCGGTTGCCGGAAATAAAAGCACAGTATTTAATGAATGTATTGGTGCGGGAAGGGCAAACGAGGGCCTGCGGGCCGACTGGCAGCAGCAGCTAGCCATGATCCAGAAAGACGTACATTTTAAGTACATCCGTTTTCACGGCCTTTTGCACGATGACATGCGGATTTATAGCCTGGATAAAACCGGTAAGCCGGTTTATAATTTTCAATATGTAGACCGGTTATACGATTTTTTACTGAGCATCAACATCCGGCCTTTTGTCGAATTTGGCTTTATGCCGCCCGACATGGCATCGGGTACCAAAACCATTTTCTGGTGGAAAGCGAATGTGAGCAAACCTAAATCCTATACACAATGGGATACGCTGATTACCAAATTGGTGAAACATTGGCAGCAGCGTTATGGAGAAGAGGAAGTGAAAAAATGGTATTTTGAAGTATGGAACGAGCCTGACCTCAAGGGATTTTTTGATGGAACCCAGGCTGATTATTTCGAATTATATGCCCATACCGTTAAAGCAGTTAAAAGTGTTTCCAGGGCTTACCGTGTGGGTGGCCCTGCTACCTCGGCTACCAAGTGGATCGCTGAGTTTTTATCCTATTGTGAAAACAATAGATTACCTGTCGATTTTGTGAGTACACATGATTATGGTACAACTTCGGTACTGGACGAGATGGGAACCAAAAAACAACAACTGAAAAGCATCCGTGACACCATTGCCATTGATGTAAAGCGGGTAAGAGCCATCATTAATGCATCGGCCTATAAAAAAGCAGAGCTGCACTTTACAGAATGGAACACTTCTCCATCGTCCAGAGACCCGATCCACGATACTTATCAAAACGCGGCGTATATTTTACACGTATTAAAAAAGGCTGCTGCCAATAGCAATTCCATGTCGTACTGGACCTTTACTGATGTTTTTGAGGAAGCAGGCCCGGGCCCTACACCTTTTCATGGGGGGGTTGGACTGATCAATCTCCAGGATATCAAAAAACCGGGATATCATGCTTATCATTTCATGAAGGAGCTGGGTAATACAGAGCTGAAAAATGAGGATGAAAGCTCGTATGTCTGTAAATCTGAGCAAGGGGTACAGGCATTGATCTGGAATTACACCCATCCCTTAAATGGATACAGCTTTAACCAGGATTACTTTAATAAAGTACAGCCACCTGCAACCAACCATGATGTCCGGTTCAGTGTGGCCAATCTGAGGAATGGTACTTACCTGCTGGAAGAGTACAGGGTAGGTTACGGGCAAAATGATCCCTACACTGCTTACCTGAAAATGGGAAAGCCAGAACAATTAAGTAGGGCAGAAGTTAGCCGGTTAAAGCAGTTGTCGTCCGGAGCTGCATTCCGTAAAAGCACCATAACAGTAAGCGGTGGGAAATTTGAACAGCTTATCCGGCTTTCTGACAATGAAATCGTATTCCTGAAGCTGATCAGACACCTTTAACATGTATTTATGAACGATTAGACACGCACAAATCATTGGCTTAAAGACTAATATTGAACAAACAAACCAAATAAACAAACCAAATTAAACCAAAAGTGTATGAGCAAAACTATACTTCAGCAGCATAGCCATTTTTCCGGCATGCACTTATGCAGCTATCTTTTTTAAGAACACTGTCAATTTAAACCTCATTTATTAAAACATATTTATGTGTAATTACTACTTGAAAAGAAAAATAGTACGGTTACTTTTTTTACTGATCCCGGCTTTAACGCCGGCACTGGTTTTCTCTCAGACAGCTGCCGTAGACACAAGCCGCGTTTACCTGCTCAATAAAAGCCAGCAAAAAAGTAACCTGCTCCAATCAACTGCTACCGTATATAACGAACAGTTGATCACCACTCCCGCGCCCTCATTTCTACAGGCTTTGCCAGGCAGGTTGTCTGGGCTGTATACAAGGCAAAGAAGTGGGGTTCAGGCAACGGATGATCCCATATCGGTAGTTGATTTTAAGATCAGGGGCCAGATCCCTACGATCTTAATTGATGGTGTACCCAGGGATTTCAGTTCCATAGAACCCGAATCGATAGAGTCGGTCACCATCCTGAAGGATGCTTTGTCTACCGTTATGTTTGGTCAGCGTTCCTCAGGTAACATTATCCAGGTGATCACTAAAAGACCTGTAGCTACACCATTTAAATTGTCCTTTACTGCCCAGCATGGTCTGCAAAGCATGATCAATAAGTCTAGACCTGTTTCTGCTGCAGATTTTGCCATTCTTTACAATGAAGCCCGTAATAACGACGGACTGGCACCGGTTTACTCCGCTGCCGATATTCTGGCTTACCAGACCGGCTCTGATCCTTTATTTCATCCCAATAACGATTATAGTAAACTTTTCCTGAACAAAAATGCAGCATTAGACCGTTTTAACATCAACATCAACAGCGGAAATGAAACTGCCCGTTTTTATGTGGCCATGGATTACCAGCGGGAGGGCGGCTTTTTTAATACTGCAGATATCAATACGTACAATACCAATTCTGGTGTAGACCGCTATATTGTAAGGTCTAACGTGAGTATAGACCTCAATAAAAACCTGAACATTGGCCTGAATATTTTTGGCCGCATCCAGGATGCCAATCAGCCTGGTGGTACTACTTCCAGCATTTTTTCGGCCATAACTTATACCCCAAACAATGCCTACAGTATTTTTAATCCTGATGGTTCTTTGGGGGGCAACAGTACCTTTTCAAATAACATTTACGGCATGCTCAACAATTCGGGATATCGTAAATCAAGCGCAAGGGACCTGGCTGCTGATATGGAGGTTACACAAAAGCTAAGTGATCTGGTACCGGGTCTATGGGTTAAAGGAAATATTTCCTATAACAATACCGTGGTTACCTCGGTAGACAGGAGCAAAGATTTTCTGGTGTACAATTTGGATATTGGCAGTGGAACACCTGTTTACACACAAATAGGGACCAGCAGGGCCCAGTCGACCACCTTATCTATAGGTACGCGCCGTACTTACACATATGGTAAGTTAAGCCTGGGTTACGATAAAAGTTTTAACGGGCACAACCTGAGCCTGCTGGCTTTGGCTGATAACCAGTCGACCACCATTAACCTGGACCTGCCTGCCAGTTATACCAATATTGCCGGTAATGCCACCTATAACTTTAAAGAAAAATATTTTGCTGAAGCGGCATTGAGCTATGGCGGGCATAACCGCTTTAAACCGGGCAACAGGTTTGGCTTATTTTATGCCGCAGGCTTAGGCTGGAACCTGGCTAAAGAAGATTTTTTAAAGGATGTATCCTGGATCAGTATCCTTAAGCCACGTATCAATTATGGCCGCACGGGCAATGCAAATGTAGGCTACTATGTGTACGATCAATATTATGATTATGGTGCGTCAGCTGCGGCCTATTATTTTGGCTCAACACCAGCAGTTGCCAGGTATTACAGGGAACTGCCCCTGGCCAATCCAAATGCAACCTGGGAAAAAGCCAACAAATTAAATATAGGTTTAGACCTGGAACTATTTGCCAGTCGATTTAAAATTACCTCAGAGTATTTTAATGACAGCTATTCCGACCTAATGCAGAACAGGGGCAAAACGATCCAGCTGATCGGGCAAACGTACACTGCAGAAAATGTAGGCAAAAACAGGTATAGCGGCTTTGAGAACAGTGTTTCCTGGAATGGTAAATCGGCCTCCTTCGGTTATTTTGTTTCCGGAAACATTTCCATCCTGCAGTCTAAGGTGATTTATCAGGACGAGATTTTTCGCCAGTACGACTATCAAAAGCGTACCGGTTTACCCGTAGACCAGGTTTTTGGTTACCTGGCCGATGGCTTTTTCCAGTCGCAGGCCGATATCAATGCCAGCCCTGCGGTAGATGGTTATACCCCTGTACCGGGCGATATTAAATATAAGGACCTGAACGGGGACGGCGTCATCAACCAGTTTGATGAAACGGCATTGGGTACCCAAAAGCCAATGATCTATTATGGCCTGACTACCGGTTTTAATGTAAAAGGCTTTGATCTGAGTATTTCCATCCAGGGGGTGGCTAACCGGGACATTGTGTTTGCCAGCGGTTACAATTCGGTAGCCGATGCCAGGGAGTTTGATTTCCAGAACAGCGGCAATGCACAGGCATTTGAACAGCATTTAAACCGTTGGACCCCTGCCAATGCAGCCAATGCCACTTACCCAAGACTTTCTATCGGTACCAATACCAATAACCAGCGCGCCTCAAGTTTCTGGGTACAGTCTATGGCCTACCTGCGCCTGCAAAATGTAGATTTGGGCTATACCATACCGGCCAGTTTAACCAGCAGGATTAAACTGAACAGTGTGCGTGTTTTTGCAAATGCATTTAACGTATACTCTTTTGATAAACTAAACTATAGCGACCCGGAAGGTTACAACTCTATTTTTCCGCTCCGCAGAACGTTCAATATAGGCCTCAATGTTAAATTATAAATGCTAAGAACATGATAAATTATAAATATTCATTGTTTAGTCTGGCTTTTACAGCCCTGGTCTTTACCGCGTGTCAGAAACTGGAAGACCGGCCCCTGGAATTAATTACAGAAGAATACCTATGGGATTCCAAAGATTCGCTGGGTACCAATGCCAGTTATTTTTTAAACGATATTTATGCCGGCCTGCCCAATGGATACAACAGGATTGATGGTAATTTACTGGATGCAGCCAGTGATGATGCCGTTCCATCAGCCGACAATACGGCCATTTCCAGGTTCACCAATGGGGGCTATTCAGCACTGGTAAATGGTGATGATGCCTGGGGTAGTAATTACATCAGCATCAGGAAATGTAATCTTTTTGTACAGAACTTTCCCAAAGTGAACCTGAAAAAGTCTGATCCTGCCATATTTATACAGGGCCAGTACTGGAAGGCAGAAAACCGCTTTTTAAGGGCCATGTTTTATTATGAACTGATTAAACGTTATGGTGGGGTACCTTTGCTGGGCGACCGCGTACTGACCATTAACGATGACCTGAGGCTGCCACGCAATTCTTTTGACGATTGTGTAAACTATATTGTAAGTGAATGTGATGCCATTAGCGGCGATTTAAGACCTGACCCGATCCCTGCCGGAGATTACGGCAGGATCACAAGATCCATTGCTTTAACCTTAAAGGCTAAGGCATTGGTACTGGCAGCCAGCCCGCTGAATAACCCTGGAAATGACATCGGTAAATGGAGAAAAGCAAAAAATGCACTGGCTGATGTGATCAGGACGGGTGTATATAGCCTGGAAACTTCTTTTGCCAATGTTTTTCTTGTCCGTAAAAATAACGAGGTGATCCTGGCCTATCAAAGGGCGCTGACATTTGATGTGGAAACCAATAATGCACCTGTTGGCTATATTAATGGTACTACAACCAGCCGCGGGCGGACCAGTCCTACCCAGGAGCTTGTAGATGCATTTCCGACCAGAAAAGGTTTGCCGATTACAACTGACCTGAAATCGGGCTCCAATCCGACAGGTTATGATGCAAATGATCCTTATGCCAACCGCGACCTGCGCCTGGATTTAACGGTATTTCGGAATGGCTCACGCTGGTTAGGCCGTGAGGTCGAAACATTTAACGGCGGCAGGGACCGTCCGGGAAATTCAACTGTACAGACCAAAACGGGTTATTATATGCGTAAGTTCATGGCCGATTTTTCTAATGGAACAGCCTATTCCAACCAGACCCATAATTTCCCGATATTCCGCTATGCCGATATCCTGCTATTGTTTGCAGAAGCTAAAAACGAAGTGGATGGCCCGGGTACAGGTGCCGATTCGGTCTATACCTACCTGCGGGCCATCAGGGCAAGGGCCGGTATCCTGCTGGGTACAGCACCCAATACTTATGGCCTTACTGATGGCCTCAGGGCCGATCAGATGCGCGAACAAATCCGTAATGACCGGAGAGTGGAACTGGCATTTGAAGAACAGCGTTTCTGGGATTTAAGGCGCTGGAAAATTGCTGAACAGGTGTACAACAAACCTTTACATGGCATCCGTATTACCAAAACCGGAACCGCATTGAGCTACCAGGTAGAAACCTTGAGCATACCTTTCCAGTTTTTTGCACCAAGGATGTACAGGTATGCCATTCCGTACAGCGAAATTTCCAAAAATGTAAACCTAACACAAAATGAAGGATATCAATAATAATCCCGGAAGGGCTTATTAAAACTTAAATGATATAAGATTATGAAGAAATTAATACAAATGATCATCCTGCTCAACTGTTGTTTGCTGTCATTTATTGCAACTGCACAAACAACAATTCGTGGTACGGTTAAAGATAATGCAGGTGGTTTACCGGGGGTGAGCATACAGGAAAAAAATGGAAAGGGCAACGGGACCAGCACCAATGAGACAGGCGAGTTCCGGATTACCCTGAAAGGGAATTCCAATATTTTAGAGGTTACAGCCATAGGCTACCTGAAACAGGAAGTGAATGTGGCCGGCAAAACCACCGTAAACATTACACTGAAAGAAGACACCAAGGGCCTGGAAGAGGTGGTGGTAATTGGTTTTGGAACAGCCAAGAAAATAACAAATACAGGTGCCATCAGTACCATTTCGGCTGCTGATGTGCGCACTACACCCACGCCAAATATCCAGAATACGCTGGCAGGCCGTGCGCCGGGTTTTATTTCGCAGCAGCGCTCTGGCCAGCCCGGAAAAACCGGCGCCGATTTTTATATCCGGGGGGTCAACTCACTTTCGGGCGAGTCGCAGAAACCTTTGATCATCGTAGATGATGTAGAATATACTTACGATCAGGTGGCACAGTTAGATGTGAACGAAATTGAAACCTTTACCATCCTGAAGGATGCCTCTACTACTTCTGTATATGGAATCAAGGGCGCCAACGGTGTATTGGTGATCACTACAAGACGTGGCAAGATAGGTAAGCCAAAAGTATTTTTCAATACGGAATCTGGTTTGCAGTCTGCCGTACACAAACCAAATTTCCTGGACGCCTATACCGTTGCCAGCTTAAAAAACGAGGCCATCAGGAATGACGACAACGGCACACCGCCGGAGTTTACTGATGCAGACCTGGAGCACTGGCGTTTAAAAGACGACCCTTATGGACATCCGGATGTAGACTGGTACAATGCCGTGTTTAGAAACAATGCTTACCAGGTCCGCAATACCGTAGACATTTCCGGAGGCAGTGAAAAGATCAAATACTTTGTATCCGCCGGGCAGGTATTTCAGAACGGGGCCCTCAGAAACTTCAGCAAAGGTACGTATGAAGCCCCCGATAACAATTATGCTTATCAGCGCTATACCTTCCGGTCCAACCTGGATATGCAGGCCACTAAAGACCTGGTCTTACGTTTAGACGTAACCGGACGCACTGGTACCATTACAGAACCACATATTGCCACCTCGCCTTTAAGCACCGTATATAGCTTTCAGCGCCTTCCGCCTTATGCAGAGCCCTTACTTAACCCCGACGGGAGTTACCCCTGGGCATTTCGCTCAAGGAGTTCCTTCTATGAAACCAGTCTGATTGGCCGCTTGGCTTTACAGGGCTACGATAAAACCTACAGAAATGAGTTTAATGTACTCGTGAGTGCCGATCATAAGCTCGATTTTATTACCCAGGGTTTATCTGTACAGGCCAGGATTGCCTATTCAGGTGATGTGAGTTATGACAGAAAACTTTACCGCAACAACATCCCGGCCTTTTATTATAACCCGGTAAACAATACCTATACCATTCACAGCAATAACCTGTATCGTTTGGAGCCTTTAACCCTGGAGAGTTCTGCGGAAAATGCCATTACCAGGAAAACGCTGAATACGCTGGCCAAGATTAATTATAACCGGTCTTTCGGCAACCACAATATTGGGGGGCTGGTGCTTTATAATATAAATGATGTTACAAAAGGCAGTTACAATACAGATACCAATGTTAAACTGCTACAGGAGTATGCACCGGTAAGTTCCAACGGATTTTCATACAGGGCCAGTTATGATTATAAGCAGCGTTACCTGGTCGATTTTAGCGGGGCATATAACGGGACCAGCCAGTTTGTTGGAAAAAAAACCAAAGGTTTTTTCCCGGCAGTATCTGCAGGCTGGAACATTGCTGAAGAACCTTTTATGAAAAATAACTTTAAATTCATCGATCTCTTAAAATTAAGAGGTTCCTGGGGGATGACCGGGTCCGACATTACAAAGGGCAACAACTATAAAACAGAACAGATTTATGGAACGGGTCCAAACTATAATTTTGGTGAAAGTTCCAATACTTTTACCAGCATACAGGAAGGTAGTTTAGGAAATCTGGACATTACCTGGGAGAAATCCAAAAAAACAGATATCGGTTTGGATGCACAATTTTTTGGCGGAAAGCTAAGCTTAACGGCAGATTATTTCTATGATTACCGTTACGACCAGTTGTATATCAAAGAAGATGTGTTGAAGATTATCGGTGTCGACCTGCCCTATACCAATTCGGCCATTACCGAAAACAAAGGTTTTGACGGGCAGCTTGGGTTTCGTCATAAAACCGGTAACCTGAATTATTCGGCCAGCTTTACCTTCTCCAGGGCAAGAAACAAAGTGGTGTACCAGGGAGAGGCTGCACCAAGATATGCATACCTGGCAAAAACTGGCCTTCCAATAGGCCAGGGTTTTGGCTATAATGCCCTGGGCTTTTTCCAGACACAGGAAGAAGTTGATAATTATGCGCATGTTGCAAATGCCAAACCTGGAGATATCAAATATGAAGATGCCAATAATGACGGGTTAATTGATCAGGAAGATTACCGGGCCATTGGTAAACCTAATTTGCCACAAACCGTATTGGGTACAGCCTTAGGTGTAGAATACAAGGGCTTTAGCTTAAATGTATTTTTTCAGGGCAGTTTCGATTACAGTTATCGGATCGCAACGGCAGGGGTTATCCCTTTCCAGGGCAACCTGCAAAAATCTGCCCTGGGCAGGTGGACACCAGAAACCGCGGCAACAGCAACGTTTCCACGCTTAAGCAATGATCTTGCCGGGCCAAGCAGTCCTTCAAATGCCTCTTCTTTCTGGATGGTCGATGCCCATTACATCCGGTTAAAATCGGTCGATATCGGATATATGCTGCCCAAACAATGGACCAGTAAAGTCAAGATCAGTTCGGCCAGGATTTATGTAAGCGGTTATGACCTGTACACCTGGGCCAATTTTGATCTGTATTCACAGGATCCGGAAATCGCCAGCGGTGGCAGTGCCGGAACCTATCCTGTGCAAAAAGTAATTAACCTGGGCCTGCAAGTTGGATTTTAATATTTAAGACGATGAAAAAGAAAATATTTTTAGCTGCAATCTTTATGGTTCTAATGGCTGCAGCCTGTAAAAAAGGAGGGGTGCTGGAGCAGGTTAAAACCACAGATTTAACAGAAGAAAGTACCTTTGCCGACAGTGCCCGCACTATGCAGTTCCTAACCAGGATTTATACTGATATTGGCTTTAGTGCCGATCCTAAAAGGTTTACTGATGCTGGAAGTGGCGTTGGAATTTATACGCTTGGTGACGAGGTAGAAAGTTCACTTCTGGCCGCATCTGCATTTAACATTATCTTTCAAACCGGTGCCATCAGTGCCCTCAACGTGCCTAAAGATGCCTGGGAAAAAACTTATGCCAATATCAGGAGGGTAAACATATTGTTGAGCCATTTATCAACTATACCCTTATCACAACGTTTAAAAGACAGGATTGCCGGTGAGGCCCGCTTTTTAAGGGCCTGGTATTATTTTATCCTGATTAAACATTACGGGGGCGTGCCGCTGGTAGGCGATGTGGTTTATGGCGCCACTGATCCGGTTTCAGGCAAACGCGCCACTTATGAAGAATGTGTGAATTATATTGAATCGGAATGCGATGCTGCTGCACTGGCCCTTCCGCTCGTACAAACCGGGCTCGATTTTGGACGCATTACCAAAGGTGCAGCATTGGCACTAAAATCCAGGCTGCTGTTGTATGCTGCAAGCCCGCTGTTTAACGGGCGGGCAGATATGGATGGGGTATTGGGTTATCCGAATGCCGATCCTGCCCGATGGAGCAAGGCTGCAAAAGCAGCGCTGGATGTGATCAGCCTGAACCAGTACAGTCTTTATGAGCTGGCTGGTGGTCTGGGCTTTCAGAAAGTATTTACCCTGCGCAAAAACAGCGAATATATACTGGCAGCCATGGCAGGCAACAACCGGACGCTGGAAGCCATGTGGGATCCGGCGACCAGGACAGGGTCTGGTAACGCTATGCCCTACCAGGAACTGGTAGATGCTTTTGGTACCATCAACGGCAAACCAATTACGGAGGATCTTAAATCGCCTGGAAACCCTACAGGTTATGATCCCACAAATCCTTATGTAAACCGCGATCCCCGTTTCAACTGGAGCATCCTGTACAATGAAGCCCCAAGGTTGAACACCAGTAAAACCGTTACACCGGTATTTACTTACGCAGGTGCTGCGCAGGACGGTTTTAACTTTACCAAAACCGGCTATTATTTAAGAAAAATGCTGGACGACAATACCATTGCCAGTAGCACCTCATCGGCAACAGAACGCTGCTTTCCTTTAATCCGCTATGCCGAGATCCTGTTAAATTATGCCGAAGCCAGTAATGAGGCAGGTGATACACAAACCGCATACACACAGCTCAAGGCCATTCGCAAGCGCGCAGGCATATTGGCTGGTCCGGAAGACGATTATGGACTGGCAGAGGGGCTTACTAAAGAAGGGATGCGGACGGTTATCCAGAATGAAAGAAGGGTAGAGCTGGCTATTGAAGAGCATCGCTACTGGGATGTACGCAGATGGAAGATTGCAGAAAATGTATCCAATAAAACCCTGCACGGGATGAAAATCACCAGGCTAGGTACCGGTACACCTGCAACCTATACTTACGAACTGATCAATATCCGTACACCGGCCTTTGTTGCACCGAAATATTACCTGTGGCCAATCCCGCAGGGCGAGGTCAATAAATCAGCAGAGCTGATGCAAAACCCGGGCTGGTAATCAAAATTCACAAAAAAAGAAGATTATGAATCTAATAGCTGCGCATTCATCAGGCATCAAAACCCGACTCATCATGAGCATTATGATTATGGGTATGCTGCTTAATTCCTGTAAAAAGGATAAATTTAACGTGCCACAAAATGTGGGTACCATCAGGTTTGCGGCCAATGCCTATACCATTGAGAACAATACCGTAGATCCTTTAACCATTGTCTTACCCCTATCCTTACCACTTGAAGCAGATGCTACGGCACTGATTACAGTAGATAACCAGAGTACTATAGCTGCAGACCAGTATACTACCACACCAGCCATACCGGTTGAAGGCTTAACCCTTAACCTGCCTAAAGGTGCTACCCAGATTTCCTTTCAGCTGAGTTCTTTAAACAATTTTGAAGGAGAAAAAACGCTGGTATTAAAGCTGAGCTCTGCTACCGGAGGACTCAGTGTAGCCAATATCAACTCAACGGCCAGTATTACCATTAAAGGAAACCCAATTGTAATTCCGGAGATCAGAACTTCAGAACCCGGACTCGCTTTTGGCAGCGTGGTTACCGGTACAATTTCTGATTCAAAATCGTACGTGCTCAACGCTACGAAATTAACTTCAGACGTGCTGATCAGTGCAAGTGCAAACTTCCAGGTATCATTGGATGACAATACTTTCAGCAGCACTTTAACCATTCCTTTTGCTACAGCCAACGCTACACCTGTAACTATTTATGCCAGATTTTTGGCCACTACAGGTATAAATCAGACAGTAACCGGGACCATTTCACATCGTTCGGGTACTGTTCCTGATGCGGTTGTAAATGTTAGCGGAGTAGAATTTGGAGTGGCCATACCTGGAGTGCTGGTGCATAAAGAAGATTTTAACTATGGTACGGTCGCAAATTCCATTACAGCGGTATCGGGTGGTAAATGGACTGCCTACTCTGCAAGTGCAACAAGGCCGGTTCAATATTTGTCACCTGGCTTAACCTATACCGGATATGCAGGGTCGGGTATCGGAGGAGCGTTGGTAATGCAAAACAATGGCTCGTCTTCTGAAGACGTTTCCATGGATTTTCCTGCGCAATCAAACGGAGTGGTTTACAGCGCACAATTGATGAATTTTGCCTCAGGGCCAACTACTGCCGATTTCTTCTATTCTTTTGGAGATGGAGCGGCAGGAGCAACGCCAGCCTATTTTAACAGGATCTATGCTAAAGCGAACGGCAGTAAAATGTCATTGGGCTTGGGCCGGAATTCTACAACTGTAACCTATGCTGCAACAGATCTGGATTATGGCGTTACTTATCTGGTTGTAAGCAAGTATGAATTTGCTACCAATATGTCAACATTGTATATCTTGAATGGAACTGTGCCGCTAATTGAACCTGGTACACCAAGCGCGGTATCTAATGTTTCCGGTGCCGATCCTACGGCTTTGACCAGGATAGTTGTAAGGCAAAGTACAGGTGTTCCGTTAAAGGTGACCATTGATGGCGTCAGGATAGCAACATCATGGAAAGAAGCAGTTGGACTTTAAAAAATTAAATATATGATCACATTAAAAAGAAATATTCCCGGATTGCTGCTGGTTCTTGTACTGGCCATGGGCTGTGTAAAGAATGCCCCTCAGCCTGTTGTACCTGTAATGCCTGAATTGCCCCCTGTTACCGGGGGCAACGGATCTGCAATGGTTACGGTAGACTGTGCGGTAGCACAGGGAGACGTGATGCGTTTTGAACAATCAAACGTCCACTCCACCACTTCGGATTTGCCGGGCGAAAAGGCACGCCTCTGGTTGCAGGGCCTAAACCATAAAACCATACGTACCTGGCTGGCTTTGGGTACCATTAATAGTAAGGGCTATAACTACAAATACAGTAGTGATGTGCCGGTAGAAACTTCTCTGGCCTATTATTCTACCTGTGCCGATTCGCTGCTGATTGCCTTAACGGCTTATAAATCCTCGCCGACAACACCATTGCCCGGCGATGGTAAGGGCGTACTGTTTCAAAACTTTATCAAACAGACCATTATCTATTACAAAACTAAATTCCCGAAAATCAAGTATATACAGGCAGGCAATGAACCTGATTATGCTGGCGAATCTGCGGCCAGCTATTACGAAGTGTATAAAGATTATTATAAGGCCATTAATGCGGCGAATGCCGAGCTGGGTTTGGCAGGTAACAACAGGCTGATGCTGAGTAACGGCGCATTTACCAGTACCACTAATTTTTCGGCCCTGGTAGATTATACCAACCAGTTTCTGACTTTATATGCAGCAGATACAGATCCGGGCAGGCGGCTGGATTTTTTCAGTATGAACTGTTATACGGAACAGACTAACCCTAAACTGTTTGAAACGGCTAAACCCCAGATTACAGCGGCACTGGCAGCCAAAGGGATTACACCCAGACCTGTTTTTGTAACGGAGTATGGATTGTCGGGAGGCGATTTTCTTCCTGCAGCATGGGTACGGGCGCAGATCATGACGGCCTGGGCACCAGCTCAACTGGCAAAGGCATTTTATTTGTATGAGGGTGGGGTAGACCGGGTGTTTAACTGGGCCATCAGCCATGGCGAAATTCTGCATAAAAGCGAACTGGCCGATTTAAATAATGCTTATCCCAATCCTTATGGCTATGCCCTGATGTTTGGCAAACAGATTTCAGACCGGGGTACGCGTGTAAAAGCGACTTCCGCAAAATTATCTGCCCAGGGCCTGGGCATCAACGCACTAGCCGCTATGGGTAATGGTAAAGGGATTGCGGTTTTGGTCTGGAATTTTAACTATACCAATTTCACGCCCGATCAGGAGATCAGTGTAAAGATCAATAACATTCCGCAGGCTACATTTACAGGGAAGATCAATGCCAAGGTGTATATGATAGACAGTAAAAACAACAACATCTATAGCTTTCCCTCGCAAAACAGCTTAACTGCCAGTGTTGAGCAGGCTTATGATTATGCAGCCTCTTTATCCATACCATTAAAACTGGAGGGCAATTCGGTGGCATTGATTGTATTGAATCCTTAAAAATTACCTTCTCTTCATCGGCTGCATAATTCGCTGAAAAAGCGAAAGACGCTATGCCGTTTCAGAGAAGGTAATTTTTATGTCAAGCAGGATGGCTGCTGTCCCCGCTACGATATGCTTAAAATTCCCATTAATATGAGGTGCAGTTTCAATGGTTTTTGAGAGGGTATTGTGCCGGTGTTGGATAGGGGTGGAACCATAAAAAAAACCTTTCAACACCAAACCAACACGCTTGCAATACCAATATAAATGTAATAAAAGGGGATAATATCTTTATATTGGATCCAGTTTTATTAACTTAGGCTGGCTTAAATACCTAAAAAAATTGCGGTGAAAATGAAAACGTATACACCTGCTGTAATATTACGGCCATTCATCAAAGCTTACAAAATTATAGAGAGCAGGGATGAACGGATTAACAGGGTTGTACCAAATACTTCATTTGCAATTGCGTTTCGTTTTAGGGGCCAAATTTCGTACATCACTGAAACGGGCAAAACAGCATTACCTGCCGCAACATTTTCGGGTTTGCGAAAATCTGTACGGCTGATCAATTATGCGGCCCAAACAGCGGCTTTAATTGTACAGTTTGAAGAAACGGGCGTATCTGCTTTTTTCAGGCAACCGCTTCAGGCGTTATTTGAGGAAAGTATCTCATTAGATAATTTCTTTCCGTCATCTGAAATTTCAATTGTAGAAGAGCGCTTAGCTAAAGCAACAAATGATCTGGCAACAATTGCCATTGTGGAGCAATTTTTATACTCAAAGCTGGACCACAACAAGCCCGACAAGCTTGTATCGGAAGCTATAGCCAGAATTCATTCAAATCATGGAATAATTAAGATTAATGACTTAGCTCAAAGTTTATACATCAGCAATGATGCTTTTGAGAAAAGATTCAGAAAAGTGGTTGGCGCTACTCCCAAACAATTTTCTTCCATAGTAAAAATCAAAACCATTATTGACCAAAATCCTGCACCATCCACCTTTACTGAGATTGCACTTGAACATGGTTACTATGATCAGCCCCACTTTAATAAAGATTTTAAGCTTTTTACAGGACAGACACCAACAGAATTTTTCAAGTCGGGCCAATATTGGTAAATCAATGATTTTTTACAATGTCGGGACAGCCAACAGATTGATATTTGTATCAAAATAAAGACAAATGAAATTAGGTTTATTCGAGGCTTTTATTTGCCTCGCATTCATAGGTGGCAAAACTTATGCACAGAAAAATAGTAATCATCACCAGCAAAAAGATCAAATGAAACAGTACAGTTTATTGGTAAGGGTGCCCGACACTTATAGTACAGAACAGGCAAAATTAGTGGGGCCCTTATGGGAGAAATTGCTGGAACAATGGAAAGCAGAAGGCGTTTATATATTGAGCTTCGCTTTTCCTGGAGAAAGTTACACGGTATCAGGAAAGGAGCATCTGATCAGAAAAGAAACGGTCTTATCCGGCAATCTCAAAGTTGTCAGTAACCTGGTTCTTCGGGCAGAAAGTATAGAACAGGCTTTAGTGCTTGCGAAATCCTGCCCTGTTCTTTTATACGGTGGGAAAGTAGAGGTACGGGAAATTCCGAAGCCAGTTAAGCCTATTGAATGATCCAGCTAGAAATTAAAAGTATTATCCGGGCGACCACATTGTGGTGTAAACTTATGGGGCCTTAATGGGGGGCAATTTTAATATGTTTCAATTGATGTATGTGTCTTTGGGTATGAAATATATTAAACCATATCCATTCTAACCTGGTGAAGTATCCATATTCGGGAATGGCAAAATCCAGACAGGTTGCTGTAAGATCCCTGGTTTTAATAATCTCTTTTAACTCTTCAATCCGGTTTTTTAAATCCTCCAGTAAACCGTCTTTGGAAATGAAATTGTCGGAAGGTAATATTTCTACAGGCGACTGCATTTTGATGCCAAAATCCAGGAACAGGTCTTTTATAGAAGCTACCTTTTCATCAGCAGGGCGTTGGCTAGGTTCGGTTCTCCCCCTTAGAGTTTCAACAGATGCATAGGACTTTAAGATATGTTCACCAATTTGAGCTGCTGACCATCCGCCATTCAAAGGTTTTTTATTTAATTTTTCACTTTCCTGGCTACTTAGTAAATCTATAAGTTGTTCAGCTGTTTGTTTAAAGGGTGTAAGTGGTTCATCTTGCATATGATCTGGGTTTGGTGACTTCCTTATAATAAAGGTATATATAGTAACCATTATTTTTATGGGTTGGATGCGACAAAAAGGATGGCTATACACGCCATTTATTGCAGCTTTTTAGGCAGGCTTTCAAAAACCAGTTCATAAGAATGGTCAATCAATTCGCGAATGAGTGCCGGTTTTAAACCACCATCCATATAAATGGTATTCCAGTGTTTTTTATTCATATGAAAACCAGGAATAATTTCAGGATGTCTTTCACGTAATTCTATAGCCCGTTCGGGATCACATTTGGCATTAAACCGGTTGGCTTGTTCTAACCCGATAAGCAGAAATATTTTACCACCTACTTTAAATACTAATGTTTGTTCTCCGAAGGGTAGGCCTTCTGTTGTTCCGGGCTTGCTTAGGCAGTAGTCACGTAAATCTTCAATGTTCATTGGGTATATCACTAAGTGATCTAAATATACACACCTTTTTCTGATAGAACCTTAGGCTCATCGGAAAAAGGTGTGTTTTGAAGCAGGTTATTATTCTGCAGCTGCCTGTTCGTTAATGGAACTTACTGCAATTTCGGTTAAAGCCACATCAGTTGCCTTTTCATTGTCGAGGGTAAATTGCAACAGTTCAGCTACATCGGTATGGCCCATATTCTGTGCAAATACAACTAATGTACCATAAGTAGCAATTTCATAGTGTTCCACTTTTTGTGCAGCCAGTATCAGTCCTGCATCACGAATCATAGTGCCGGAATCGGTATCCTCAATAATACTGTCGGCTTCTTTTAATAAACCTTCCATCGCATCACATTTCTTGCCTTGTACCTTTTCTTCCAATAAAGAGAATACTTGTTCTAAAGTGGCAATGTGGGTGTTGGTTTCTTCCGTGTGTTTTTCAAAAGCTGCTGCCAGTTCTGGACTTGTGGCTGCTTTTTTCATTTTAGGTAAAGCCTTTACCAGATGTTTTTCTGCCCAGTAAATGTCTTTCAGCTCATCTACAAAGAATTCGTGAAATTCAGAATCTTCCATTTTTCCTGTTTTAGATTTGATCGAAACGCTGGAGGTTTTAGCAGCTGTCTTTGCGCCGCCGGTTTTTGTTGTTGCCATAGTATTTGTTTTTAATAGGTGTATAAAAGTATTAGCAGTGGTATAAACTTCTTTCCTGAGTTTTTGTTTAGAAAATTTAAATAAATAATAAACAAAACATTTTGTAATAATGCTTGTTATTGCATTTCAGTTACTTATGGATTATTATTAAACGCTAAAAAGGAAATGGACAGCGCATTTAACATCAGAATTGGTTATGGCAAAAAAGAAGTCACTGTGACCATTTTGCCGGTAAAGGAAAATTATTATAAGGTAATTTATTATGGTGGTGTAATGGGAGCAGTATATTACAACGGGGATGAATGGGAGCTGATAGAAAAGGAAGATGTAGAGCCGGGAGATTTACCACTTTACGAACCTGAACTAATAGGCGAAAGACTCGAAATTATACTTAATGAAACTACTGTCGATGCTATTGGCGATGAGATCGAGCTTTATTTTCGGGAAGAAACAGGTTGAATCCGGATTTGAAAAAAACGATTGTATCAGTAAGTAGCTTTTATCCTTGCCGATTCCTCTATAAAATCACTCCATAGCCTGGCACCATCAATGTTATGCCCAAATGTCATTCTGGGTTTTATAGGCGTTTCAGTTCCATTATTGGCCATAAACTCCCGTAGTTGTGTATAAGACCGGTGTATGTTAAATGGGGATACCGGTGTCCTGATCCAGGTTGGGATATACCACTTGTCGAAAGGTGGCCGCTCTGCCCTGAGAATTTCCACCTCCAGTTTTTCAAGTGGTACCATTGCTGCTGCAATGAGGTTCCAGGCCCTGGCATCATTGGGTTCTGCCAACGCCTGTAGCAAGAGCAGTGCAGCCTGCGTTGGCCGATGGTCTATCCTTAAACCCAGTTCCAGGTGTTCAAAAAAGAATTGCCGTTGTTCCCTGTTCAATTGGGGCAATACCAGGTTAATCTGTTTAAAAGCATCCTCATATTTTTCATTCCTGCCTTTGAGTTCAGCTATTTTAGCCGGTTCTAATTTTGCCGGCTGTTTTTTATTGAACCTGCGGTGCAGCTGGTCAAGGATCAGTTCAAACTGTGTGGCGCCAAAATAGGTTTTTTCGGAACTGTCAATCAATTCATAATAATTTTGATAAGCCTTTGTTATGACAGCTGGATTTGCCATGCCAAAATATTCCCGGGCCCACCATTGCAGGTAGTTTTCGGCGGCATTCTTCTGGTCTAATACTGCAGTTGCATTCCAGCAAATGTCTGCAATCATCCTGGCTTCCATAATGTGTTCCCGCATTTCGGATACATTAACGAGCATAAACTCAGTTGCACCGGCAGCTACAATGGCCTTAAACTGTTCAGCAATACGATAAGGTGTAATCACATGCGTGCCTTGTTTGGTTGGCGCCCCGCCAAAATAAGCCAGGTGATAATACACCCCATGCTTCCATTTATCGGGACCATTGGGCAGGTCGCGCATCAGTCCGTCGTTGTTGTCGGGCCATACCAGGATCACATCTTCGGGTACATTAAAGTCTTCCGGGTGTTTCCTGTATTTTTCCAGCATTTCAGTATACAATGTAAAATGAAATGCAGCAGGCTCACTGGCAGGTACCAGTTCTTTTACTGTTTTTACCTGTGCATCAATGGCGTCTCTGAATACTTTTGCCTGTTCTTTTTCGGGTGTATCTTTCGGGAATTCATAAGCATGGTCATCAGTTCCACGCAGGCCTACAGGCCATATTGCATTGATGTCCTTGTTTTCTTCAACCCCGCCACGCCAGTAGCTGATCATGTTTTCCTTGTTTTTAAACCAGTCCCATTCCTTACTTACCCCTCTTTTTTCGGCCAGGTGAAAACGTTCAATGCCAAAAGGATTGGACAGTAAAATGTCATAATGATGGGAGGTGTAATACAGGCCCCAGTCGCTCGCACATTTCTGCACTTCGTAGCGCCTGTGTACACGTACATACGGTGCCGTCATGTTCATTTTCAGGCGCAGCGCGGTCTCAAAATATCGTTGGTACCATTCCAAAGGTACATCTCCTATGCGCAAGGGGAAACCATACTTATCAAAAGGCCTTGGCAAAACATCCTCATCATCATGAAAAAAGCCCCGGTATTTTACAGTAGGTGAATCGGCAAAGAAATTTGTCTGCTTCAATATTAAATTGGTATTCCGCAGGGGCTGATAACCTGTCCACAGATAAAGAGGGTCTATGCCCAGCCCTTCGCTCAGGGTATAAGCTGCAAAAGCTGTTCCGCGGAAATCAGCACCCAGCAGCCAAACGGTATTGTTGCTGCTCAGTACAGCAAAAGCTTCCCGTTTGTTTTTCAGGCGGTTCAGCGGAGCCGTTGGTGCATTGCCATTTCCTGCAGTTTGCAAAACAATATTTACAATGCCCTTTACTACAGTTTCCTGTATGGCTGGGCGGTATCCGCTGATCTTTTCTATGTCAGCGGCCAGGAACAAAGCTGCCTGATGAACGGCCGAATGTTCATTTTTAGCTACTATAATTGCGCTTTGTTGCAAGGTAATGTCTCCCTTTTGGGCTAGGCCTGTCTGCACCCAGGAACCTCTTAAGATACCCTCTGCTGGTTTTTGTGCCTGAACCTGGTAAAAACTGGTGTCGCGATCTGGTGCTGCCGCTTGTAAACTGCCTAATCCGGTAGCCATTAAGCCAAGTGTGGCCGAACAACCTTTTATAAAATTTTTGCGTGAAATAGTTTGCTTCATATTGTACTGGGTTTAACTGCGGGCAATAATTAACAAGGCTATGCCAGCCACATAGAGGGCCAGCATAATGTACAGCTGGTTATTGGTACGCCTGTCCGCATTTTTAAATTCTTTCCAGATAAAAATACCCCATATTGCTGCAATTACGGTTGCCCCCTGGCCCAGCCCATAAGAAATGGCAGGGCTGGCCTTGGCCGCGGCCAGGATATTCAGCGACATGCCCAGGTTCCAGATTACGCCACCAATAATGCCCATGGCATGGTCTTTAAAAGAACCCTTAAACCAGGCCGACCATGGAATGGCCCCGCCCACGAAAGGTTTGTACATGATAAAGCTGTTGAAAATGAAATTGCTGACAAAAATACCTACTGCAAACGAAACCAGGGCAGTATACGGTGTAAGTTTACCCGGTTCAGGATTGAGCTGGTCTGAAACCATAGACACTGCAACGTATTTGTAAAAGAAGCCCAGCATAATGCCCGCTGGAATGGCAATAACCAGTCCTTTCATTGAAAAATTACTTGTTTTCCTGTTTAACCGTCGGTAAGCATTTGCATTTAGCAATATGGCAATAGCAATGAGCAGTACGCCCGAAAAAAGTACACGGGGATCACCTTCTGGCTTAGCCAGATAATTTACCACTACGCCCAGGATCAATGCTATGCCTATGCCTGTAGGAAAGGCGACAGACATGCCGGCAATGGCAATGGCAGCTACCAGCAGGATATTGGCCAGGTTAAAAAGCACACCGCCGGTAAAGGCGGACAATAAATTTGCAGGATCGGCCTGTGCCAGATCGGGAATAAAAGCACGGCCTCGCATGCCCATGCTGCCTGCTGTAAAGGCAAACAGGATGGAAAACAGCAAAATGCCGATCACATAGTCCCAGTAAAACAATTCGAAACGCCATGTGCCCGAGTTCAGTTTCTGCATGTTTGCCCAGGATCCCCAGCAGATCATGGTAATGAAACAAAATAAAATGGCTGTGGTATAACTTTCTACAATAAACATATTTGACTTAGTTAAGTTCCTGAAATGTTGGGGCTGAGGATTGTGCGCCGATCCGTGTAACAGAGATGGCAGCCGCTTTGCAGGCATAACCTACTGCGGTTAGCCATTCCTGGTTTAAGGAAAGCGCATGTGCCAGCGCGCCGTTAAAAACATCTCCGGCGGCAGTAGTATCTACGGCTTTTACAATAGGGGCAGGAACCAGGCAGTGGTGCCGGTCAGCCGATACCCAGGCGCCTTTACTGCCTAAGGTAATGATCACATGCTGAACACCTTTTTCTTTTAAAGCTGCTGCGGCCTGTTCCGCTGAATGCTCATCCTTCACTTTTATTCCGGTCAGGATTTCAGCCTCTGTTTCATTTGGGGTAATCAGGTACAGCATTTGTAAAAGTTCATCTGGTAAAACACCAGCTGGCGCAGGGTTCAGGATTACTTTTTTACCCTGCCTGTTTGCCGTTTCAGCTGCATAACTTATCGTTTCAATTGGGATTTCAAGTTGCATCAGCAGGTATTCATGAGTTCCAAACAAAAACTCCATGCCCTTCAGCTTTTCGGGAAGCAATTGTGTATTGGCTCCTGGCGCCACAACAATGGTATTTTCACCGGCCTCATTTACAGTAATTAAAGCCGTACCGGAAGCCTGCAGTGGGTCGGTAATGATAAATGACGTATCTATACCTTCTTGTATAAAACCCTGGCGGCTTGTAGCGCCAAAGGCATCGTTGCCCATACAGGTGATAAAGGTAAGCGCTGCGCCCAAACGGGCAGCAGCGACTGCCTGGTTTGCACCTTTCCCTCCCGGATTTATTAAAAACTTTCCACCAACAATAGTTTCACCAGGTTCCGGAAAACGCTTGGTAAGGATCACCATATCTGTATTGGTGCTGCCTATAACTAATATTTTATGCATTAAAATAAGAATTTAAAATTCGTAAGCGCCTAAGGCAGGTTTTGTATTTTTCACAGGATAACCGTCCAGATCGTAGGTATAATTGGTTTTTGTCCCTTTACCCAGGGCGGGGCTTTTGGCACTTAGCCTGAAATTTCTGTTTTGCAGATCAATGAACAATGGATCGGCCAGCAAATCCCCTTTTCGGGCAGTGATACCTATTGGATTTTCGTTGCCCGGCGAATAATATAAGTTTTGTTCCCTTGGCTGCTCGCCAATGGCCACCCGCACATGGTCGGTCACTTTTTTTACTGGCCCAAATACCCCCAGATCGGATGCAATGTAAAAAATGTTGTTTTTCACATTAAAAAAAGTAAGCTCCGGGTTAAAGGTCCAGAATACATAACGGTCTACATTGGGTTCACGCGTACGCACTACCGTGTTGTTAAATACATTTACCTTATAGCCCCCTCCGCCAATAAACTGGTTGCGGTCATCACTTAAATTATAGGCCACAGTAACACTGTCTACATTTCGGGCAGCAATTTCCAGAAAGCCATGGTTGTTTATCGAGGTATTGTGGTGGATGTGGATGTTGTTTGCCTTAAAATTATCGTCTACCCCGTCCAGTTCTATTACCCCGCCATCAGAACCATAAGGTCCGCCATAAGCGCCATAGTTTTCAACCCTGTTGTGCGAAATTTCATTGTTACCGGAAACTACCATAATGGCAATAGGCCCCCAGGAATAGGCCATCATATTTGCTGCATCGTGCAAATGGTTCCGGGTAATGAGGCTGTAACTGCTTTTAACTTTGATGCCTACAGGAGTATGAAAAAACTCGCAGTTCTTTACCACCTGGTGATGTGTACCCAGGGCAAGGTAAACCGCCCCAAGTTTTTGCACATTTTTAGTGGTCTTATCACTGCCAGGAGGATTGGTGTTGTCGTGGAAATACAGACCGTCTATCACCACGTAGCTACCTTCTATCCTGAATATGTTTCCATTCAGCACATTCCAGTCCGGATTGCTGAAGGCAGGGGCAGGACCTGCCCCGTATTTTTCAAATATAGGTGTGAGTTCTGTTCTGGGTGTGTTTTTAATTACATCTGCACCTACACTATAATGAGAGATTACAATAGGATGTGCGGCATTACCCGAACTGCTAAAGATTACTCCGCCGGTATAAGCCGAGCCCCTGGCAAACAAAATGCTGTCGCCGGGCATAAATTTGTTTTTACCCAGGTTAACCATCGTTTTCCAGGGCCGATCTTTACTATTGCCCGCATTGTTGTCGCTGCCAGTTTTGCTGTTGATGTAATAATTGGTAGCAGCAGCGGGTATCGCCGCAAGCATAAGGAAATAAAAAAGTAAATTTTTAAAATTCATACCTGGTTTATTTGGTTGGTTCAGGAAAGCTAAGTTAAAGTTAGCTACTTTGGATTAAACAGGGACATCGTACAAATTTGCAGGCCTATTGTAACATGGCTATATGAAACATTTATCATGGCTGCAATCCCCCGGAACTGTTTATCTTGCTGTACTGAAATGATAACCAAATAGAACCAATTGATGACTAAACTGACACAAACCTTTAGGTGGTTTGGCCCAAACGATGAAGTTACTTTAGCCGATATCCGGCAAACCGGTGCTACCGGAATTGTTACTGCCCTGCACCATATCCCATGCGGCGAAGAATGGAGCATACAGGAGATCAATGATAGAAAAAAGCTGATTGCCAGCGCAGGACTAAGCTGGGAGGTGGTAGAAAGCGTGAACATCCACGAAAGCATTAAAACCGGGGAACCGGAACGTGACCATTACATAGCGCTTTATAAACGTTCACTGCAAAACCTGGCTGCCTGTGACTTAAAAACAGTATGCTATAATTTTATGCCTGTGCTGGACTGGACACGTACGCATCTGGATTTCAGGTTGCCAAACCAAGCCAGTGCCCTGCGTTATGATGCACCGGCCCTGGCAGCTTTTGAGCTGTTTATTTTGCAGCGTGAAGCAGCTTTTAGTGAATACAGTACTGTACAACAGGAAGCTGCAAAAAGGTATTTTGACAGTATTACCGAAGCAGAAAAGAGCCTGCTTAGCAATACCATTATGGCCGGACTGCCCGGAACAGATGAGGTATTTACGGTTGAAGAATTCAAACAGCACTTGCGGCGTTACACACAGGTAGGCGCTGCACAACTTAAAGAAAACCTGGCTTATTTTTTAAGGGCCATTATCCCCTTGGCAGAAGCCCTGGGCATTAAAATGTGTATCCATCCCGACGATCCACCCTTTCCAATCCTGGGGCTGCCACGTGTGGTATCCACAGAAGAAGACCTTTTGGATGTGGTTAATTTTATTCCGTCCCCGAGTAACGGCATTACTTTTTGTACCGGTTCATTAGGGGCCAATCCTAAAAATGACCTGCCGGCAATGGCAGAGCGACTTGGCCCTGACATCCATTTCATTCACCTTAGAAATGTACAAAGAGAAGCCGATGGCAGCTTTTACGAAGCTGAGCACCTGGATGGAAGTACGGATATGTATGCTGTAATGCGGAACATCATTAAAGAACAAAAGCGGCGTGAAAGTGCCGGACGCACAGATATAGCCATTCCGATGCGGCCAGATCATGGGCATAAAATTCTGGATGACGTACACAGGAATACCTATCCTGGTTATTCTGTAATTGGCCGGATGAAGGGCCTGGCAGAACTGAGAGGCCTGGAACTGGGTATTCGCAGGTCTTTATCCGATCAGATTAACCGCTAAATCTTATGATAAAAAGAATTGCCACCTTAATCATCTTTTGCAGTTTGAACATCATTGTTTTAAAAGCGGCAGTTTCCCGATTGGGCGGGCCGGCGGTAATATTAACTGCGGGAACTGTTATTTTAGTAGATAAAAATGAGGACATAGCCATAAAACGTGCAGTTTCAGATCTGCAGCGCGATATGAAAAAAGTATTGGGCAGCGTCCCTAAAATCATTTCATCCCTTTCAGCAGCAGCTAAAAACGAAAACCTGATTGTGGTTAGCTGCAAAGGAACAAGTACAAGAGTCTTCCGTGAAGGGGGCATTACAAATTTTGAAGCGCACTTGCTGACTACTGCTGAACATGCGGGCCATAAAGCAGTAGTATTACAGGGTGCCGATACGCGGGGTACCATTTACGCGATATATACTTTCTCGGAAAAATTTCTTGGCATCCCCGCCTTATGGATCTGGACATCCTTTGAACCTGCTAAAAAGAAACTGGTTCAATTACCTGCAAACACCCGTTTGTACTTTCCACCGGCTATGGTAAAATACAGGGCCTGGTTTCCGAACGATAAAGATTTGTTAAGCCCCTGGCAGGCCAGAAATGCAGAAAACTATGATGCCATTTTTGAAACCATGCTGCGGCTGAAACTAAATACACGCGAAGGTTACCTGATTGATGCCGAGGGCTGGAACAATCCTTATCATGCCAGTAAAGAGGCAAAATATGCCAGGGACAGGGGGCTTAAACTGAGTTTTACACATACTGCACCCTTCGGTGCTACTTTTACGAACTGGGAAAGGTACTGGAAAAACATCAGGCACCAGAAAATACCCTTGCTGCTCAAAGACACTGCGGCATTAAAAGCATTCTGGACTTACCATATTGAAACGATAAAAAGGGAAAAGCTGGATGTGATCTGGCAGATCGGATTCAGGGGCCTGGGCGATAAACCCTTTTGGCGCAAAACTTTTGCCGATGCAATGGATGAGCCCAAGGATGACAAAGCGCGCGCGGCCATCATCAACGCAATGCTGGCCCTGCAGGTGACCCTGTTAAAAGAAGCGACCAGCGAAAGTCACCCTTTAATGAAAATTACCATTTACAATGAAGCCTCTGATTTTTTAGCCAAAGGTTTGCTGGTATTGCCCGATGAACCCAATCTGATCCTCAATTATTCGAATGTAAGGGGAGACCATTATCCACCACCTGAAATACAACAGTTTGACCGAACATTGGCCTTAAAGCCTATTGGTTATTATTTAAACTTCCAGTTTACGGGTACAGGTGCACATCTGGTTGCTGCAGAGGGTCCCTGGAAAATGGAACAAAGTTTTCGTTACCTGGCACAGAAAATTGGAAAGCTGCCCACATTTTCTGTAGTCAATACCGGAAATGTGAGGGAGCATATTTTAGAGCTGAGTGCAAATGCTGCAATGATGCAGGATTTCAAAACTTACGATACAGACAACTTTCTGAAAACCTATTGTGCGACCTATTACGGTAAAAATTCTTCAGCCCAGTTGCCAAAGCTATATACTGCTTATTATAATGCCTATTGGTTGCCACGGAAGAGTGACATTCCGGGTTTCGACCGTCAGTACATTTTTCAGGACCTGCGTTATGCCAGGGGCTTAACACAAATTTTTACGCTATGGCACAAACCTTATCTGGAAAACCCTTTTAATGATAAAAATAAGGGTATAGGAGGGGCAATGGCTACAGAAGGACGACAGTTTAGCATAGTCCCTGCCGATAACCATGCCGCCAACCAGGTAGACGCTGCCATAAGCGGCCTGCAAAATGCTGCAAATAATTTTAAAAGTTTAGCGCTTTCCGCGGATTCTGTCTACAGGATTTTACCTGTGGATAAAAAGTCCTTTTTTAAGGATGACCTTTATATACCCATACGCTTTATGGAAAATGTAAACAAGGCCTTGGGCAACCTGGTTGAAGGCTACAAAGCCAGCCACCTGGGGCATACAGCCATAGCAAAAGGCCATGTTCAAAATACCTTAAAATGCCTGACTTTATTGAAAGAGACTAAAGCTGAAGTTAACCATGGCCCGTTTGAAGGCTGGTCTTTGCCGGAAAAGAATTTTGGCATAGACAGCATCCGGAATGATATTCAGGAACTGTTGAAAAAGATGAACTAGCTATTTGTCTTTTTCACCAGCCTGGCTGGCATATTCTTTAGGGGTATAGCCAAACTGTTCCTTAAAGCAGCGCCTGAAATAATCGATGTCCTGAAAGCCTACCATATAAGCCACCTCATTTACATTGAGCTTGTTCTGTTCCAGCAATTGTGCTGCACGTTTCAGGCGTACACTTCTGATAAACTCAATGGCTGTCTGGTCTGTGAGGCCCTTGATTTTCCGGTATAATGTAACGCGGCTCATACCTACTTCTTTACCCAGCTCTTCTACACTCAGAGAAGCTTCGCTGATGTTCTGTTCAATATAAGCCATTGCTTTTTCCAGAAACTTTTCATCTGGTGAGGTAATGGCAACATTTTTAGGCTGCAAACTGATCTCTTTCCGGTAGCGTTCGCGCAGTTTTAGCCGCGAATCCAACAGGTTCCATACCCTGGCTTCCAGCATGTTCAGGTTAAAGGGTTTGGTAATGTAATCGTCGGCACCTGTTTCATAACCTTCAATCTTATACACCAAAGGGGTACGGGCGGTTAGTAAAATAACCGGAACATGGCTGGTACGTGTATCCGATTTGATTTTGCTACATAAAGTAATGCCATCCATTTCCGGCATCATCACATCGCTGATGATGATATCCGGAATGATTTCAGTAGCCAGTTCCATGCCCTTAAGTCCATTTTCGGCCTGATGAATCTCAAATTCAGCTTCAAAATGTGCAGCAATAAACTGGCGTACATCCTGGTTATCTTCTACGATCAGTAAAATCAGCCTTTCTTTATCTGTAGCCGTTAATACGAGCTGTTTTCTTTTTTCAATGGTCTGTTTGGCAATGGCCGAAATCTCTGTATCCTTATAACCATCAATATTTTCACTGTCTTTGTAGTTGGCAATCATTTCTTCTTCACTCAGGTGTGCATTGCCCAGCGGCAGCGAAATGGTAAACAAGGTTAAGCCGGTTTGCTGCGGACTGGCCACGGTACTTTGTACGGTTATACTGCCATGATGGAGTTCTATCAGCCCTTTAGAAAAGGCCAGCCCAATACCGGTACCATTAATATTGGAATTGCTGTCGTCAAAATGGTTAAACTGTTCAAATATTTTATCGATGTGCTGCGGCGAAATGCCAATGCCATTGTCTTCCACTTCAATCAGCAGCTTTTCTTCAGCGGTTTTAATACGTACCAGTACCTGTCCGCCTTCGGACGTAAATTTTAAAGAATTGGAAAGCAGGTTATACATTACTTTTTCCAGCTTGTCGCGGTCAAACCAGGCCCTGATACTTTGCTGCTCCGTTACCAGTTTTAAGCGGATGCGACGATGGCTGGCATAAGATTCAAAGGCAATCAGGATCTCTTTCATGAAGCGTACTACATTGCCTTCGGCCGATTGCAGCTGCATGCTGCCCGATTCAAATTTTCTGAAATCCAGCAGCTGGTTAATCAGTCGTAATAAACGCTCGCCATTGCGCTGCATCAGCATCAGCTGGTTCTGGATTTTATTGTTGCCCTCATTCAGACCCAGTAGTTTGTCTATCGGGGCCAGGATCAGTGTAAGCGGGGTTTTGATCTCGTGCGAGATATTGGTAAAAAAGCTCAGTTTGCGCTGTGCCAGTTCCTGGTCTTTTTCGTGGCTCTGGTGTTCAAAAGCAAGGTCGTTTTTCAGCTTGCCCGTTTTAACAGAATAATAATAAAAAGCGTACAACAGTAATCCGATGATGGAAGCGTAGATGAGGTATGCCCACCAGGTTTCCCACCATGGCGGCAGCACTGTGATCTGCAAGCTCCGGATCTCATTGTTCCACACTCCATCATTATTGGCTGCTTTGATCATGAAAGTATACTTTCCGGCATCCAGATTGGTATAAGTAGCTGTACGCTGGTTGCCTACAAAGTGCCAGTCATCATCGTAAAAGCCATCCAGTTTATAGGCATATAGGTTCTTTTCCGGATTTACAAAGTTGAGTGCCGCAAATTTGAAGGTGATAAAGGCCTGGTCGTGCGTCAGGGTGATTTTATCTGTTTCCCCTATGGCTTTTTTTAGTGGCGAATGTTCAGCATTTATTGGGACAGCATTGTTTTTGATCAGAAAATCGGTGATCACCACTTTGGGCTTAAAACTGTTCCTCACAATTTTATCCGGAAAAAATGTAGTTACCCCGTTAATCCCACCAAACAAAAGTTCCCCATTGTCGCCTGTTTCGGCTGCGCCTGAAGCAAATTGGTTGCTCTGCAGGCCATCTGCTACTGTGTAATTCATCACCTGTACCATTTCCGGTTTTATGGGCAGGCCCTGTTGTTTAAGCACAATTTTTGATAAACCCTTGTTGGTACTTACCCACAAATTACCCGCCCTGTCTTCCCTTATGCCATGAATTACAGCATTTGCCAATCCGAATTTATTGGTGATGGCATAAAATTTCCCCTTATCGTAAAGGTTCAGTCCACCACCCTCTGTACCAACCCATAGCCGTTGTTTATGGTCTAAAAATAAAGCCAGCACGGTGTTGTGGCTCAAACTGTAGGCATCATCGGCCTGGTTCACAAACTGCCGGAAGGTGTTTTTACTTTTGTCAAAAAAGCTTAGGCCTGTCTCCGTTCCGATCCACAAGTTTCCGTTGGGAGCTTTTAGCAAAGCAATAATAATGTTTCCACTTACACTTTGTTTGTTTTTAGGGTTATTGATATAGGTTGTAAGTTTGCCGCTGTTGTCCCTGAATTTTAAGCCGCGGCCATCAGTACCCAGCCACAGGCCATTGTCGTCAACGGCAAGCGCATACACCTGTTTGTTTTCAGGTTTGGCATCATTTTCAGTAATTTCATAATCGGTAAACTGTCCGGTAGTGGTATTCAGGTAGCTAAGACCATCATAATTGCCTATCCAAAGGTTACCATTTTTGTCTTTAGCAAGCGATTTAACAATATTCTGTTGTTTGCTGTTGATCACGTAACTCTTGTAGATCCCTTTTTTACGGTCTACATAATTGAGGCCACCGCCTTCTGTACCAATCCATAAAGCACCATTATCAGCCTTAAGGATTGAGCTGACCACACGATGGGTAAGTCCGGGTTTTTTACCCGCCTGTTCACCAATATAGGAGAAATTGTTACTGCCTGAACTTAAAATATTCAGTCCACCTGCGTAAGTACCGATCCATACATTGCCTGCACGGTCCCTCAAAATGTCCCTGATGGAATTGTGGCTGAGTGTTTTGGGATCATAAGGGTTATACCGGTAATTTACAAAGCGGTTGGTTTGCAGGTTCAGCACACTCAAACCATCCCGGGTGCCTATCCAGAGTTCATCTTTTGCATAAGGGAACAGGGAGCGTACCACATTAACCGGCAAACTATTGTCGTCGCTCACATCGTGCCTGTAATTGGTAACGCTGCGGTTCAGGGGGTTAAATTTATACAGACCCGAAGATTCAGTACCAAACCAGTAATTGCCATAAGCATCCTGTTTAATAACCCTGACATTGCTTTTGCGGAGTGCAATGTTGTTTTTTATGCCATCTGGTAAGGGTAAAAACTGTTTGGTTGCCGGATCAAAGCACTTCAGGTCGTTCCCAATACTGATCCATAGTAGGTTTTGCCGGTCTTCAAAAATAGTCTGCACCTTATTTCCACCGTTAAGGTTGTTGCCGGTAAGTTGATATACAATGATTTTTTTGCTTTGGTAATCATAGCGTTTCAGCCCATCAAAGGTGCCGATCCATAAATTACCGCGAGTATCGTAGAGTAATGAAGTTACAAAATCGTTAGACAGGGTTTTAAAGCTTTCCGTATCCCGGTTTAATAAATTGAGTCCTTTCGAGGTGCCGACCCAAAGGTTTTCTTTGGGATCTTCACACAGGGCATTTACCTGGCTGTTGCTCAGGCTATTTTTATCGTTGTTCTCGTGTTTATAAATGGTGAAATCATAGCCATCATATTTGTTTAAACCATCTTCAGTACCTATCCATATATAGCCTGTTTTATCCTGTAAAATACAGAAAGCCGTGTTTTGCGATAAACCTTCATTTATGGTAAGCCGTTTAAAACTAAGGTTTTGTGCAAAGGTGGCGTTGGCGAAGAAAACTATAAAGGTCAGGAAGACCCCGGTAAGGGTAATGCGCATTTTTTCTCTGGTTAAGCGAATAAGGTTTCTATTTGGATACCTTAAAGTTACGGATTTAACTGTTCTTTTCCATGCGCGTAATTTTTTGGTCAACCAGAACTAAAGATTTATGGCCGCGATGCAAGTTTTTAAAAAATAAAAGGCACTTTTGCAAAACTGAAAATCGATGGTGTCATGATGTAAAAGAAGTATATTTATGGAAGAGGAAGTTGTTGACGAAATCGTTAAACTGATAGAACAGGATGACGATGCACAATTAAAAGTTTACCTGGATGATTTAAACATTTCGGATGTTGAACACCTGATAGATGAGCTTCCCCAGTATGCTGTAAAGATCATCGATACCTTGTCTGTAAAAAGGGCAGTAAATGTGTTCAGGATACTCGACTTTCCAACCCAGGAAAGAATCATTAAAAAACTTCCCGGCAATAAGCTGGCAGAGTTGATTAACTTGTTGCCCCCGGATGACCGTACTGCGTTGTTTAGCGAGCTGAAAGGGGATGCGGTTAAAAAGCTTATCATCCTGTTACCAGCAAAAGACAGGTTAGAAGCACTTTCGCTGCTGGGTTATAAAGAGGACAGTGTGGGGCGTTTGATGACGCCCGATTATGTGGCGGTCAAAAAGGACTGGACGGTGAGCCGGGTATTGTCACACATCAGACGTTATGGCAAGAATTCGGAAACAATTGACGTGATCTATGTTATTGATAAAGAGGGTGTATTATTGGATGACATCAGGATCAGGGAGGTTTTGCTGGCAGATCCTGAAGCTAAGATCGGGGAGCTGACCGATCACCGACTGATCGCTTTAAAAGTAACTGATCCGCAGGAAGAGGCCATCAATGTGTTCAGAATGAATAACAGGGTAGCCTTACCCGTTGTGGATGATCACAATGTATTGCTGGGTATTGTGACGGTGGATGATATTCTCTGGATTGCGAATGAAGAATATACCGAGGATATGCATAAAATTGGGGGTACTGAAGCTTTAGATGAGCCTTACCTGGATATGCCTATTTTAAGACTGGTAAAAAAACGCGCAAGCTGGCTGATTGTACTCTTTTTAGGAGAAATGCTGACTGCCACAGCCATGCAGCATTTTGAAATTGAACTGCAAAAAGCAATAGTACTGTCGCTGTTTATTCCTTTGATCATGAGTAGCGGAGGCAATAGTGGTTCGCAGGCTTCAACACTGATTATCCAGGCGATGGCACTGGGGGAAATTACCATTGCTGAATGGTGGAAAGTAATGCGCCGCGAAATTATTTCGGGTTTGCTGCTCGGGGCCACATTAGGCAGCATAGGGCTTTTAAGGATAGTGCTTTGGCAAAACCTGGATATTTACAATTATGGTGAGCATTGGTTTTTAATTGCACTGACTATATTCTTCACCCTTATTGGCATAGTGCTTTGGGGTAGTTTGATTGGTGCAATGATGCCGATTATTATGAAAAGATTAAAGCTGGACCCGGCTACATCTTCGGCTCCTTTTGTGGCCACTATGGTGGATGTAACCGGTATTGTAATCTATTTTAGTGTGGCGGTGCTGATTTTAAAAGGAGTATTGCTTTAAGGAGGATAATTAATACGTCCCAAATAAGTACTGTTACTAATCCTTTTTCGGTTTTCTGCTACAAAAGAAATATATACTTCCATATATGCTGTTAGCAGTTCAGGCTGCAACAGTAATACGTCAGCTCCTTTTATCCTGCTTACTTATTTCTTTCTTTTTCCTGAATTTGAAACTGCATCCCTTGTTGCGTACTTTTTTCATTATGTCGCCATAGCTCATCTTTTCAGTTCAGTTAAACGAGACGATTTAAAGGAAAGTAGGTGTTTTTGATCGTAAAACGTCAATTATAGAGAGTTTATATTAGATAATTAAATCTAATAATTCATGTTGCAATTCATTCCGCAGTTAGCAGAAATATTTGTAAGTTGCGGCTGACTAACGAAAAATTATATGAAGAAAACGATAGGCTTAATGGTTGGCCTGCTGCTGCCATTTTTAGGTTTTGCACAGCAGCAGCAACAACAGCAAGCGCAAAACTGGCATTTAAAATCTATAACTGAAGACAAAATTTATGGTACCGGAGTAATAAAGGCTTATGCTGAGTTGCTGAAGGGGAAAACGCCAAAAACTGTAATCGTAGCCGTTCTGGATGCGGGGATAGATACCCTGCATGAAGACCTGAGGGCTAATTTATGGAGAAATGTGGGGGAAAAACCCGGTAACCTGGATGTAGATGGTAATGGATATAAGGGGGATGTGCTGGGCTGGAATTTTTTGGGTGGTCCTGACGGACAGGTGACTACGGAAGTACCGGAACAACAACGCATTTATTTTAAATACAGACTCCTGTTCGAAAAGCTGCAAAATGAGCAGGACCTTAAGAAGAAAGACCGGAAGCTTTACCAGCTCTGGTTAAAAAGCAAAAGTTTATTGACCAGTAAGGACAGCGTTGCCCCGGTTGATTATCGTGGTAAGCAGGTGAAAGATGATTATATGAACATCAAAGACCGCTTTTACGGTAACTCCAATTTAATTGGCGATCCTTATTTTCATGGTACGCATGTGGCAGGAATTATTGGTGCTGTTCGCGGAAATGATAAAGGGATGGATGGCATTGCTGATGCTGTACAGCTAATGGGGATCCGGGTAGTGCCCAATGGAGATGAATACGATAAGGATGTGGCTTTAGGAATAAGATACGCTGTAGATAACGGAGCCCAGATCATCAACATGAGCTTTGGTAAAAAACTTTCACCTGAACGGAAAATGGTAGAAGATGCCATTAAATATGCTGAAAAGAAGGGCGTATTGCTAATTAATGCGGCCGGAAATGATGGCGTAAATGTAGACAGCCTGCCACATTATCCCACACCCTTTTATATAAAGGGAAATAAAAAGTTCGCTAATATGATTACGGTTGGTGCCAGTGGTGCTACTGCTGCCGCGCTGGTTGCTCCTTTTAGCAATTATGGCGATCAAACAGTTGATGTATTTGCCCCTGGAGTAGGGATTTATTCGACCATACCTGGCAATAAATATAAGCCTTTGTCGGGCACCAGTATGGCTACACCAGTGGTAGCCGGAATAGCAGCACTGATTAAAAGTTATTATCCGGAACTTTCAGCAAAACGTATAAAATTCATCATCGAACAGTCTGTCACGAAAATCGATTTCCCGGTAATCAAACCAAAATCAAAGGGTCAGAAAGTAGCTATGACCGAACTTTGTACTACAGGTGGAATCGTAAATGCCTATAATGCCCTGCAGATGGCAGCAGAAATGACCAAGCCCTAAACGTTAAACCTGAAGTGCATGATGTCCCCGTCCTCCACTACATAAGTTTTCCCTTCAACACCCAGCTTGCCTGCATCCTTACATGCATTTTCAGAACCTAAGGTTACAAAGTCGTTGTATTTAATTACTTCAGCGCGGATAAACCCTTTTTCAAAATCTGTATGGATCACACCGGCAGCCTGAGGGGCAGTAAAGCCTTTGGTGATGGTCCAGGCCCTCACTTCCTGTACACCTGCTGTGAAATAAGTATATAAGTCAAGCAAACGGTAAGCGGCCACGATCAGCTTGTTTACTCCAGACTCAGTCAGGCCAAGATCGGCAAGGAATTCCTGACGTTCTTCATAACTGTCCAGCTCAGCAATTTCTGATTCTATTTTGGCGGATATCACCAATACTTCAGCATTCTCGTCTTTTACGGCTTCTTTAACACGGTCTACATAAGCATTGCCGTTAATTACAGAACCTTCATCTACATTACAAACGTACATTACAGGTTTTTGTGTAAGCAAACCCATGTCTTGTATATAATCAAAATCTTCAGCAGATACAGCTGCTGAGCGCACAGATTTACCACTTTCAAGATGGGTTTTGATCAGGCTGAGTATATCGAATGTTCTTTTGGCATCCTTGTCGGTCTTTGCCATTTTCTCTACCTTTTGGATGCGTTTGACCACTGTATCCAGATCTTTAAGCTGTAATTCAGTATCAATGATCTCTTTGTCGCGGATGGGGTCAACAGAACCATCTACGTGGATTACATTTCCGTCATCAAAACAACGCAGTACGTGAATGATAGCATTGGTAGCCCTGATGTTGCCAAGAAACTGGTTACCCAGGCCTTCTCCTTTGGATGCACCTTTAACCAGACCGGCGATATCTACGATTTCGATGGTATTTGGAACAACGCGGTTTGGCTTAACCAATTCTGCTAATTTCGTTAACCTTTCGTCCGGTACCGTAATTACACCTATATTGGGCTCGATAGTGCAAAAAGGGAAATTAGCTGCTTGAGCTTTTGCGTTAGATAAACAGTTAAATAATGTAGATTTTCCAACATTTGGTAAACCAACTATACCACATTGTAATGCCATGAATGATTTTATTTCTTGATTTGGCGCAAAGGTATCAATTTTTTAAAAATATTTTTTATGTTTAGGGTAATAAACCCTATTGAACAATTAAAGCGCAATTATGGATAATTTTGAAGATGCAGAGCCGGTAGAAGAAGCAGGTCAGGAACAGGAAACTTTACTGGTAACCGAAGAGATCAGGAGCTATATTTATGAAACGGCGAAATGGACCAGGTTTCTTTCTATTGTAGGGTTGGTGTTTGCTGCTTTTCTGGCCCTTATGGCCCTGAGTGCAAACGGACTGATGGAAACAATGACCGCAGTGGCCCCTTCAAGTCCGTTGGTAAAGCTTGGTGCAGCGTTTTTAACTGTTTATTTTCTATGCATCTCACTGATGTTGTTTTATCCGAGCTATTTGCTTTTTAAATATTCAAATGCAGCGAATACGGCTGTACTATATGCTGATCAGGAAAATTTTACGGTAGCCATGAAAAAGATGAAATCAGTTTTTAAGTTTTGGGGTATTGTTACAATTGTTATACTGGCGATAAATGTGATCAGCATTTTACTTACACTAATTGCCAAAGTAGGTACGGCTTAATAATTTGCATGCCCGTTTACCGTATAAGGTTCACGTTCAATAACATGTTTGAAACTTTTGATCTCTTTTTTGAGGAGGCTTTCAAAATAAGGGTTCAATAGTTTGGCCAGGCCTAAACCAATGCCGCCTGCAGGTGGATGGTAGGAGAGTACAACTTTTAAGGTCGTGCCCAGCTGGTCTGCTGTTTCCCCGAATTCTACCCTGCCTACATGGTGGATCATCGTACCTGGTGCAGACCGCCATCCGATCAGACGGCCGGGTTCGTCTTTAACGATCTCTGCTTCCCAGTCGATCGCAAATACATTTCCCATCACATTCGATTTCCAGCGGGAAAGGTTTTCATCAACCATTTCAACATTTAGCAGGTGTTTGATACTCTCTGGGAGGTTTTTAAGGTTGCGCCAATAGGTATAAACCTCGTGTGGGGGGCGGTCGATCACAAATTCACCCCTTATGTTTACCGCGTGAGGCTTGCTCGCATCAATGCCAAGCCGCTCATAGATCAGACAGCGCCCCGTAAATGCACGATAGGCCAGGTAAGCGCCATAAAGGAAAGGAGCCCTGAAGGGGCGTGTAATGTTTCGGCTGACAAGTATACCGCCTAAAAACATGGAAACCATGCGCTCGTTTAAACCAATGTTTTCGTAATGATGTTTTTCAATAGAAAATTTCCCCGAACGCAGCTTTAGGTTAGTCTGATGTATGCTCATTATACTTTTGGTATTTAGATTTAGTTAATGCTTAGCCGATCTTGGCCGTTATGGCAGCACCGATCATATTTACTGTATGTGGGTCAAGTTTTCCCCATATTTGTTCCCAGTCGCCATCTTTCTCTTTTCTGATTTGGGTTATGTTTATATCATTTATGTTACAATCAAAAAACTCAACCCCATCTGTTGTCTCATTTGGGCTTATTTTGATGGTTTTTGACGCGCCGTTTAATTCAATCCGAATTTCAAATTCCTGTTGTTGTAATTTTTGTTTTTTCATTGTGGTAAAAATTCTACATATTGCGCTGAATATATGAGGCGTTAAATATTAACAATTGACTTAGATACTAACAGATTGTAGGATAATTATGTTTTATTTTTTTACTTTACAATACCAGACAACCAAAAATTGATCATTTCTATGGCATATGATAAAAACTATCCGGATGTGTATATGGGTTATTTCAATTACAGAGATCCTTTCACCGAGAAGCTGGAAAATATTTACCAGAATCCTGTAGTAATTCCCATCTATCACCTTGATCAGCTGTTTAATGATGAAGCCATGCAGACCATTAACAGACTGAATGAGTTAAGGGGCAAACCAGAGTTTAAAAATGAGTATGATACTTTAAATGCGGCGCTGGTTGAGCGTGACCAGCATATTTTTAAATACTTCCATTTTATTGCTGCCCAGCGTCATGTTTTGGATGAACTGAAGATGAAGTACCGCGATTTTTATGAACTGGAACACACTTTAAAGCAATTTGAAGCCATAGGTTATGACGTAAGTAAAGCCCGTGAAACCGATCTGGTTAAGCGTAAAAAGCAGTTGCTAGAGTTTCAGGCACGTTTATGCGTGCACCAGTACGCTTAATACTTTAGATTTTACTAGCTTTGCAGTGTAATTTACCTGTAATGAAACTTAGCTTTATATCTATTTTGCTGTATGTAGTGCCCGTAGCCTTGAAATTTGTATCGGTTATACTTTTTTTATTTCCTATAGCTTTGAAAGCGCAGCAAGACCAGGACACATTGACAAAAATTGGTGATCGGGTTCCGGAATTCTCTTTTGAGCTGGAGAAAGGTAAAATGGCAAACATCAGTGATTATAAAGGAAGGTTGATCTTGATTAATCTTTTTGCTACCTGGTGCCCACCATGTAATACAGAACTGCCATTGGTGCAAAAACAGATATGGGAGAAATATAAAGACAATCCTAAATTTGCTTTTTTTGTTTTTGGCAGGGAAGAAGGCTGGGACATCCTGGTACCCTATAAACAAAAGAAAGGCTTTACCTTCCCCATACTTCCGGATAAAGACCGCAGGATATTTAAAAAGTTTGCAATACAGTCCATTCCAAGGAACATTATTGTTGATCAGGACGGCAAAATTATTTACCAGTCTGTGGGTTATACTGAAAAGGAATTTGCAGAAATGGTGACACTGATTGAGCGGAACCTGAAACAACAGGCCCAGGGAAAATAGGCGCTGGTATGACCTTTTCGGAAGTTATCAGCCAATTAAGGCCAACCCTAAAAACTTATGCCTATCATATTTGTGGCTCTTTAGCCGATGCAGAAGATGTAGTGCAGGATGTATTGCTGAAGTTTTTGGCTCTGGATCAGGAAAATATCGAGCATGTCAGGGCTTACCTCATCAGAATGGTGATCAACCATGCAATCAATCAAAAGAAAAAACTAAAGAAGCAGGCACTGGATTATCCCGGAGAGTGGCTTCCTGAACCGGTGGCTACAGAAAAAGCAGATGCCGGAATTAACCGGAAAGAAATCCTTTCCTATTCGCTGATGGTACTTTTAGAAAAGTTAAACCCCAGACAGCGGGCGGTATTTATTTTAAAGGAGGCTTTTGATTATGAGCATGCTGAAATTGCAAACGTACTGGATATTAAGCCCGATCTTTCCAGACAGCTACTTGCAAGAGCGAAAAAAAGCATTGGGAACCCAAAGCTGCTGCAGCCTGACCGGGTGCCGCAATCTTTTTTAGGCAGGTACCTGAGTGTTCTGCAGTCTGGTGATATGCAGTGCCTGGAGAATTTACTGAACGAGGATATTGTATCGGTATCGGATGGTGGCGGTAAAGCCAGGGCGGCCATTAAGCCGGTGCATGGCAGAAAGTCTGTAGCCGCCCTGTTAATGGGCCTTTATACCAAATTTTATGAGGATTCTATTATAGTTGAAGGCTTTGTTAACCAGGAACCAGCTTTGTTTTACTACCAGGGCGACAAATTGGTTACCTGTATTACTTTTGTCCTTACAGCAGGGCAGATCATCCGTACGTTTATCATCAGGAATCCGGATAAACTGAAAAATTTAAATTAATTCCATCAAACTGTCACATCTGAAGTTGTCTTTTTGTCTGTAAAGGATAAAAAAATATCATTATGGAAAGAATTAAAAACAATGAAGTTCCGCAAGGTTTAATGGCGGCATTAAGAGGCGTTCAGGATTATATTGATCAATGTGGCCTTAACCACAACCTGCTTGAATTGATGAACATCCGTATTTCGCAGATCAATGGCTGTGCGTATTGCCTGGATATGCATTCCAAAAAAGCCATGCATTCAGGGGAAACCGTTCAGCGCCTCATTTCTGTATCGGCATGGAGAGAAGCGCCATATTATACACCTGAAGAACGTGCAGTACTTGAATTTGCAGAATTGCTAACACGCATGGAGGAAGGATCGGATATTGACCATGCTCATCATGAATTGCTTAAATACTATACAAAATCAGAAATTGCGAACTTTACAGTGGCCGTTGCCCAAATGAATTCCTGGAACAGAATTGTTAAATCGACAGGGATTGTTGCAGGAAGTTATACATTGACAAGATGACCGGTTTTTGCATGCCAGGTTATAATTTAAATTGTAAGGTCATGTAATAAGTACGCGGATCGGAAGGTAGTATTCCAGGCCCGGGATACCCATCTGCCCTGCGTGTAAAGTATTTTTCGTTCATCAGGTTATTGATGCTGCCCGACAGGGTAAACCATTTCCAGTTGTAACTGGCCGAAAAATCGACAATTTGGTAGGCAGGCACAATACCGTCTACCGCTGTTGGTGTACTTTCTGCATTGGTAGCATCAGAAAAATGTTGTGCTACGTAAGCATATTGTAAACTGGTATTAAATGTTTTATTCCCGAACGATAGCCCTGTACGAAACAATAGTGGTGGTACAAATTCTACTTCTTTATCTTTTATTGCTGTATTATCTGTATGGATATACCGCGCATTTATTAACGAAAAATTGGTATAAGCCATCAGTTTATACTTACTTGCACCTTGAGTAAAAGCCTTTAATAAATCAGCTTCTATCAAACTTTCGAAACCAATATTTCGGCTATCTGCTACGTTTGTTCTTAAACGGTATATCATATTGTTGGCATCGGTGGTAAAAACTGAGCCAATCCTGTCGTTGTATTTAAGATAAAATACACTTAAATCATAATACAGCCAATCTTTTAAATTCCCTCTTACACCACCATCAGCAGTGTAGCCTCTTTCATCTTTCAATAAAGAATCAACCCTTGCATTTTGATTCTGTACCCTTAAATCGGTAAAATTGATTGACCTGTAGTTTTGGGAAATATTGGCATAAAGTTCAATGGTAGGGTGTGGTTTATAAGAAGTGCCTATGCCAAAGAGAACAAATGAGCGTGGGTTGCTTTTGTTGTCTGTTCTTGTCAAATCGGGAACACCAAATTGAAATTGTGTGTAATTTCCTTTAGCGCCGGTATAAATATACTCGAATCGGGCACCGGGGGTAATACTCAATTTACTGGTTATCTGAAAAATGTTCTCCGCAAACAAGGCTAAATTTGTACCCGGAAACCGGAAATCGGACTTATTGGGTTGACTGTTTAAAAAGTTAAAATCAGGTCCTAATCCCCTATCTGCATCGCCCTGTTTTTTAAATGTTAACCCCTTATATGCTCTTGCACCTATGAGTAAACTGCTGGTCTGGTTGTTAAATAAACTGTATTGGTGCAATACCCTGAGTTCTGAACCGTAATTGTCATATTTATCAGCCATCAAATCCCTTGGTGTGCCTTCACCCGGATCAGGGCGATTGATATAGCTTAAAACCCCTAAGGCTTCCCTGCCAGCAGCTAAATGATAGTTTATCCAATTGAGTTTGGTATGCTCGCCGAGCTGGTAATCAAGGCTTAAGTTAAATAAATTCCATTTTACCTTAAACCAGTTTCTAGCCCTTACAGATACTGAAGGATCTGCTTCAAACTGTTCATCGGTTAAGCCTCCTGGTTGTTGTGCCAGGTAGTCCATATGGGTATATTCGGCAGTTAACTTTAGTTTGTTGGTAAAGGCATAATCTAGGTGGGCATAAGCGGTATTTTGGTCAAAGTGACCGTTTGGTCGCCAGCTATCACCCTTTTTATATTGATAAAAAGCATAATAATTTAGTTTTTTTACTTGTCCGCCAACGCTGTTAAAAGAGTTGAAAAAACCAAACGAGCCGAGGGTTTGCCTGCTTGTAAACTCAAGTTGCTTATCTGTAGGACCCTTTTTCATCTTAAAATTAATCATACCGCCAAATTGTGTACCGTATTGTAAGCTTGCGGCACCCCGTACAATTTCTATTCTATCTAAAGCTTCGGTTGGTGGGGTATAATAGCTTTCGGGATAGCCCAAAGCATCGGCACTAATATCATATCCGTTTTGCCTCATATTAAAGTTTGATACCCTGCTGGGGTTCAGGCCACGACCACCAATACCCAATTGTAGCCCAGCACCATCATACTCCCAGATATTCAGACCGGCAATCCGGGCGTATACCTGCCTTGCATTATTGGTAGCCAGGTTGGCATTGATGTTTTTTAAATTGATGACCTCAGTCTTTTTTCCGGCATAAATTGCAGTTCCTTCTACCTGCATCAGCTTATCGGCAACCCGATCGTTAACCCTGGTGACATCAACTTCATCCAACTGCACAGCTTGTGCTTCCTCAAGCGTTACAACAATATCAATGCTTTTATCTTTTATTTCAACAGTTTGATCAAAGCGCCTGGCTCCCGTAAAGGATACACGGACATGATATTTTCCGGATGGCAGTCCTTTAAAACTAAAGCCACCATTCGCATCACTTATTGTACGCTGATTTACTGTAGTTAAAGTTATGGTTGCACCTTCTGCTGCTGTTTCACGGAATTTAATTTTTCCGGATATTTCCAGTTGCTGTGCACGGATAAAAAAAGGCAGAAGACAAAAAAACAAGATGCCGGTTATTCTCATAAGTCGTGATTTATATTAAATGGCAAGATCCATTTGTAATGTTTAAAACTAAGTTGTTGATCGGCAAGGTTCACCTTGCTGTCAATAAACGGGGCAGACCTCCTGCCGTTCAGCGTTACATAAACTTCGCCATAAACCTGGGGTTTTTTGATTCCTCGCCGCACATAAACATCCGCAAGATAATGTGCGTACTTCAGGATCAGATCGGGCTGGGTACTCATCATTTTTTCCTGTTGCGTGGTCAGGAATTCTGAGTTATTAACTTCGTAACGATTTCCTGTCTGACTATCACGAATGGAGAATATCGCTGTCCCCACCTTTTCCATCAACATCACCCGCCAGGAAAACCGGTACCCCTCTTCAGTCCAGAACAAGGGGCCTGGATAAGCGAGGTATCGCATAGGCAAAACGATCTGAATAAGAAAAAACAAGCCGAAGATCCATAAGCGTTCATTTTGGTAAACCGGCTTGAAAAAAACAGATCTATTCTCAACACCAGAAAAGAGAGGGTTAAAAAAACGGATCAGCTTTAAATGAAAATCCCCACTAAAAAATACCAGGGTACAAACCATCATGATATAAGGGAACATGCCGATAGCCGGAAAAAATATGGCAGTAGCGATGTGAAATATCAGTACCATCAGGTACCCGATAAAACGGGTACGGCGGATCAATAAGAAGAAAACAATAAAAAGATCGTAAGCCGCTCCAAACCAGCTAAAAAAATAAGCCACCCATTCCTCATACATCAATGAACCAATTAAGGGAAGGTGGCTCTTTGTAGGCAGCCATATTTTCATAGGCTGGGCAGCCAGTAACCAGTCTGAATTTAACTTTGCCAATCCTGCAAAAAAATATACCAACCCAAGTTGAAGGCGGATAGACCCGACAGTCCACCTTGGAACCTCAGTAACCTTTAAGGCCGGATTAAATTTTACATCAAGAGAAAAAAAACGGCCTGCCGGAAGCCAGATCATTAAAAAACCGACTACGCTTATAAAGTAATAATGGTTAAGATAATAGGTAACATCAATTAACTCTACATAGGTAAACAGCAGAAAGAATGTAACCATTGCGAACCTGTAACAAAAGCCCAATGCAATGAACAAAGATGAAACTGCAATGGAAAAGAATACCAGGTGCATGCCAACATTCCCCAAAGGATGGATCCAGTCAAAGCCCATGAATGTAAAATGAAATGTCGGATCAACATATTGTGTGGTGATCCATCCCCTTATCCAGAAACGAATGGTACTTAACAACATCAAGATACCAAACAGCACCCTGAAAGTAACCAGAGGAGCAATAGATGTGGGTGATTTTATCCATTTTATGGCTTTGTTAATCGCCGTCATTATCTACATAAGAAATCTGTACGCCTAATTTAGATACCGCATCTGTTTTAATAAGCCTCAATAAAAGCTGTATTTCTTTGTTTGCATCTTCAATAGCGGGCTTATTGTTTGCTAATGCTGATGATAAGGGGGCCGGAATGGCTTTTAATTTTGAATCAACCACATTAAACTGATTTAATATTTCGTCTTTTAGCGATGTATTGCCAAGCGCTGCCAGCAAATCAGCAATTCCTTTACCACTGTTACCACCAGTAAACATATTTTTAAGGCTGTTCATGTTCTCAATGGCCAAATCAAGAGATAGACCGGAATAATAAGCTTCGCAAAGTTCGGGAAATTGAATACCCCCAGATTGGGTGCCAAAAGGCCATCCGATGCGTGGACCTTTAAGCATATCCATTTCGTAAGCAAACTGGTTTAGCAGGTAACTAATCGGACTGCCAGAGTTGCTTTGTGTGTTTGCTATAAACTGGCCACGGTAAGTATTTTTCCAGGTTGACAAAGTTTGATCTAAAAGAGATTTTATCCTGTTTAATACATCTTGTACATATTTTTTACGGTTGGCACTATTGGCATCTGTAAATTTTGCAAGGGCATCATTAGCGAAAAATAAGTAGTCTAAAGCCGGGAAACCTTGTTGGTGTACGGCCGAGTTTTGCACCAAATTCCAATTACCGCTGGCAATATTCTCTTCCATTATAGCCAGATCAGTTTTTTCACCAATTTTTTTCATTGTGTTGGCAGGTAGGGTATTGATAAAACCTACCAAAGAATTATCCCGGGAAGGACCAAATTCCAGTACAGAAATACGCTCGATCTGTAAATAAGTATCCTTAAAAACAATTTTTAACGCAGCCTGATTGGTTAGGTTCGGTGTAGCCAGAAAAGTATTTACGGAAGTTTGTAACCCTGTTAATTTTTGCTGTGCCTGCTCGTATGCCGGAATAATTAATTTATCGGCATAATTGGTTAACATTGTTGTTTTATCAAAACCATTTGTTGTTTTATCATCAGCAGGGTTACTTTTTTTAGAGCACGAAATGTAAAAGAGTATCAATAACATTGATAGAACAGCGATTCCCGGTTTATTTATTTTACCCATCATATTTTTTTTAAACTCAAAAACTCTCCGTACTTTATGGTACAGAGAGTTTTAATATCAATATATTTTAGCTGAATATTAAAGGCCGTATGTTGCTTTTAATATCCCCTGAGCTTCAACCAGTTTTGGATAGCCAGGCTCGTTTAACAATGTATAAAAGCTGGTGTTGATGATATCATTCAGCTTTGTGAAATTCGCTGCCGTAAGTTTACTGCTTGCGGGTCTGTATTTAAAAGCAGCGATGAAGCCCCAACCTTCAGATAAGGCGTGTAACTTAACACCTGGTAAGGCACCTAAACCAAGATCTCCGGTAGTAGGAGAGGTAACATATTCTAATGCAGCAGCAGCAGCTAATTGCTCCCATTTCTCTAAAATAATCTGGATCTGCTCGTCACGTACTTTAACATCTTTGGCACCAATAGCAGCTCTTCCTTTTAAAAAGGCATTAAAAATTACTTCACCAGCTTTAATACCTTTACCACGTTCGGCCAAATATCCACCCCAGGCCAAAGGTCTTTCGGCTGCCGGAAGTGTATTGGCATAAGTAATAGTAGGATCGTAATTTACAGGAACTCCCAAATAACCGAATGCTTCATCAAAATGTTGTTTTTGTAGCGCTATGGTAGCATCTGTTTTTACAGCAGTTAACAAATCAACAGCTTGCTTAAACAATAAACTTCCCATTAAGCCTTTTGCAATAGCCTGAGTATATTCTACACCTTTTGCATCAACAGCTATTTTACCAGTTGCTGTACGATTAACGAAACCTGCAGTTCCATTACTGGCAGCAATAGCTCCTAAAGACTGGCTAACGGTAACCAATCCATCAAAATAGGCTTTGTAGGTAGGACCATCGGTAATTTTTCCGGCTATATTTACGCCGGAAGTGTTCAGCGTAGCATCTGTAAAAGGATTGTTGGTGTTGTTCCAAAAATCGTTTGCCTTTGCAGCGGTTAAAGCCGCAGCACCGGTATTACCGGTTCCTGCATAAGTATTTTGTTCCAGCCACATTCTAACCCTGCTTGTAGAGCTTGCATAATTGGCATCACTGAAGTTATAAGTTGTCGGAACATCATAAGGAGGGATATCATCATTTTTGTCTTTCTTACAAGACGCAAGACCTACTACCGCCAGTGCAATGAACATAGAACTTTTGAAGTATTTATTTTTCATTTCTTATTGGATTATGTTATTTTTATAATATTGTTTGTATTAAGTCTAAATAAGTACTAATCTTGCAGCAAAGATGTAAGGAGATTCTAAAGAAGTTCTAAAGAATGAAAAAAAGTATCAAAGCATAAAAAAGAGGTCGGCAGTATGAAGTTATTATTGGTAGAAGATGAACCTGTGCTGGTTGAAGAAATGGAGCAGTACTTCAGGTCACATGGCTTTTCCTGCGACCAGGCAGTGACTTTTTCGCAGGCCGAAGACAAAATATTAAACAGCCGTTATGATGTGGTGGTGCTTGACATTACCTTACCGGATGGCACAGGTATGGACTTGATTGCCGACATCAGGCAACGGGACGCCGAAACGGGCATCGTGATCCTGTCGGCCCGGAATTCCCTGTCGGATAAGCTGGAGGGACTTGATCTGGGGGCCGATGATTACCTGACCAAACCTTTTTTTCTGGAAGAACTGAGTGCCAGGATCAATGCCCTTTACCGCCGCAAAACCCTCAGGGGTACAGTCGAGATCCTTTTTGATGATTTTACCATTGAACCCCTCGCTAAACTGTTCTTTTATCTTGGTGAGCCGGTATCATTAACTAAAAAAGAATTTGAAATGCTGGTTTACTTTGTGGTAAACAAAAACCGTGTATTGAGCAAAGCGTCCATTTCCGAGCATCTGTGGGGCGATCATTTCGATCAGCACGTAAATTTCGATACGCTTTATATGCACCTCACCAATCTGCGAAAAAAATTAACCCGGCTATCGGGCAAACACTATATCAAAACGGTTTATGGGATTGGTTATAAATTTACCTGCTGATGCGGCTGGTAACTAAAATAAGCCTGTACCATTTTCTGCTCAGCGCTGTCGTGTTGGGGCTTGCCGGGATCCTGCTGTTCATTTTTCTCAGAAATGAAATCTCCCGTGAGATAGAAGAACAACTGGAACTTCAGTTAGATATGGTTGCAGAAGAACTGGGCCGGGGGAAGCAGATTGATTTTCCTTTGGTTACAATCAGAAAAGATAACGAAAAGCTGATGCAGATGCCTAAAATGTTCAAAGATACACTGATCTATGATCATGTGCAGAAAGTAAATGAGGGGTACTATTATTTTGAGGAAAGCAAAAGGATAGGGAGAATGCCTTATCGGATCAGGGTGATGACTACTTACATAGGCTGGGAAAATTATTCTAAAACCATTGCTATTATTTTCATTTCCATTGCGGTAACCCTGGTTTTAATCGGAATACTTTTCAACTATTTTATCAGCCGGCAGATCTGGAGACCATTTCTGATCAATTTAAAACGTATGAAAGGTTATTCTGTAAGTTCAAAGGAAGAATTGCAGCTTATCCGTACCAATGTAACCGAATTTAAGGAAATGAATATGGTGCTTACCGACCTTGCGGCAAGGGGAAAAAGAGAGTATACAGCACTAAAAGAATTTACCGAAAATGCATCGCATGAAATACAAACCCCATTGAGCATTTTAAAGGCCCGGCTGGAAAGTATGAGCCAGATTGCGCTTGACGCGAACTTGGTTAAGCCGTTGAATGATGCAAAACTGGCAGTTACGCGTTTGAGTAAAGTGAATAAAGGTTTGTTGCTGCTGGCCAAGCTGGAAAATAATAGTTTTGCGGATAAGCAAAGCTTGCAACTGGATGAATTGCTGAAGAACAGTTATGAAATGATGGAAGACCTTTTTCAGCATAAAAATCTTTCTGTTAAATTTCAACTTAAGGATAAACAGGTATTTGCCAATCTGTTTTTAATGGAAGTACTGATTACTAACCTGCTTTCCAATCTTTTGTCGCACACGGCATCAGGTGCAAAAATAGGCATAGTATTAAATGATAAAGAATTTACTTTTTTGAATGAAGGCGCAGTTCTGGCATTTCCCGAATCGAAATTGTTTTCAAGATTCGGCAAGGGGGCACCCGGTTATAAGGGGAATGGCCTGGGTCTTTCCATCGTAAAGCAAATATGTGTATTAAATGACTGGCAGATTGGGTATACTTATCAGGATGGGATGCATGTTTTCAAGGTGCAGTTTTAGCTGTAACCAATAATTCTGGAATGGATTTGCGCAGCAATTCAATTACATTTTTTAATGCCGGGTTCCGGTTTGATGCTTTCCAGGCCACGTATAGCTCTGTTCTTTGGGGGATGTTTTTAAGTTCAATGAACCTGACGTTCAGGTTGTACCCGTATTGCAGGGAAGTGGGTACAATGGCAAGTCCCATTCCTTCTTCTACCAGTTTGAATATGGTTAAGGCATTTACAGACCGGTGAAAAACTTTGGGGCGAAAGCCATGGTCTTCACAGATACTGGTAATCAGGTCATGGTAAAAAGGACTGTCCTCACTGGAAAAAAATATAAAAGGCTCATTACCGAACTCAGCTATCCCCTTAAAATTAAGCTCATTTACGGGATGTTGCTTTGGAAGTACCAAAGAGAAGGTCTCTTGCTGAACCAGGTGCCGGGAAATCCCCTCAGGAAGACGGTGCAGCCGAACGAAACCCAGGTCTAATTTATCCTTTTCCAACAGCTCGATTTGCATTTTATTCGGCATTTCGTCTAAAATGGTCTGTATGCCGGGATATTCCTTATTTAAACCGAGTACCAGTTCCGGGACAATCTTTTGTGCTGCCGAACCCAAAAAGCCTATCCGGAGTTCAGTTTCCCTGCCCTGTCCAATGTTATCCAGCTGACGTTTGACGGTTTCGAGGTGGTTGAAAAGAAAATCTACCTCATCTTTTAAATATAAGCCGGCTGCAGTAAGTTCTACTTTTTTCTTGCTGCGGTCAAACAGGGCAACATTGAATATTTCTTCCATCTGCATGATCTGACGGCTAAGACCGGGCTGGGAGATAAACAGTCGCTCTGCGGCCTTTCTGAACTTCAGTTCTTCGGCCAGTACCTGGAAATATTTCAAGTGTCTGAGTTCTATCTGATAACCCATGGTTATTGTTTAATGATGTAAATGGTATTTATACGAATCAAAGATAGGGTTTATCTCTGTGTAAAAGATGGTAAAAATGAGTGCTAAACAGGTTTTTAATTACGGATCAGACTTCCTGACGGCCAGTAAGGCCCTGGAGATCAGCAGGGGTACGATAAGAGGTGTATTAAATCCGGATACCCGCATGAAGGTACAGGAAAGCAGCAGGATAGTGGGCGCAATTGCTTTGGCCGACAAAGCTGTTTACGGCATCAATACAGGCTTTGGTCCGCTGTGTACCACCATGATCTCTGCCGAAGATACCCGTAAATTGCAGGAAAATATTTTAAAGAGCCATGCTGTAGGCATTGGTGAACCCATAGATGAAGAACTCTCGAGATTGATGCTGGTGCTTAAATTGCATGCCCTGGCTATGGGTTATTCGGGTATACAGGAAAATACGCTGGATCGGATCATCTGGCATCTGGAATCCGGGGTGATACCTGTGGTACCTACACAGGGTTCTGTAGGTGCTTCCGGCGATCTGGCGCCTTTATCCCATCTTTTTCTTCCTTTAATTGGCCTCGGAAAAGTACATTATAAAGGGAAGATCATTTCAACAGAAAAGCTGTTGAAAGAACAGGGGCTAGAACCCATTGTACTGGCCGCAAAAGAAGGGCTGGCCTTAATCAATGGTACACAATTTATTGCTGTCCATGCAGTAAAAGTGGTTTCCCGTTTTCATAATGTGCTGGCTACAGCAGATATTGTTGCAGCAATGATGCTGGAAGGGTTAATGGGCTCTGCAAGACCTTTTGATGAACAGCTGCACCTGCTGCGGCCATATAAAGGCAACCAGCATGTTGCAGCCAATATCCGCAATTTGCTGACTGGTTCCGAAATTGTAAATGCGCATAGAGATTGTGCAAAAGTACAGGATCCGTATTCGTTGCGCTGTATCCCTCAGGTGCATGGTGCTTCAAGGAACGCATGGTTACATTTAAAGGAAATACTGGAGACAGAGATCAATTCGGTAACAGATAATCCGGTTATTTTTAGCGAAGAGCTGACCATAAGCGGTGGAAATTTTCATGGGCAGCCTATAGCTATGCCACTGGATTATGCTTGTTTGGCAGCTTCCGAGATGGGCAACATCTCAGATCGCCGGATCTATCTTTCGCTGGAAGGGAATACAGCGGCTGTGCCCAGGCTTTTGATGCGGGAAACGGGACTAAATTCAGGGTTTATGATCTTGCAATATACTTCGGCTGCTTTGGCAAGTGAAAATAAAGGCCTTTGTTTTCCAGCAAGTGCCGATAGTATTCCTACCTCATTGGGGCAGGAAGACCATGTAAGTATGGGTTCTATTAGTGGGCGTAAGGCACTACAGGTAATAGAAAATGTAGAAAAAATATTGGGTATAGAGCTTTTTTGTGCTGCACAGGCCATGGATTATCATGCGCCACTAAAATCGGGAAAGCTCATCAGCGCCATACATGATTTTGTACGTTCAAAAGTTGTTCACCTGGAGCAGGACCAGGTGATGTATGAAATGATGCAGACAACCATTGATCTGGTACAATCAGGAACGATCGTAAAGCTGGCCGAAGCTACTGCGGTTAAAGAACAGCTGATTTACAGTACTGCATTTCAAACACAATTTGAAACATTTTAGCTATGGACTTTAAAGCACAGATCTTACAGGGGATACCAAGGGCACTGCCTAAAAAAAAGGTTTATGATACGCAGGTAAACCACGCGCCTAAAAGAAAGGCCATTTTAACGAAGGAAGAAAAAAAACTTGCTTTACGCAATGCGCTGCGTTATTTCCCGGAAGGCTGGCATGCTGAACTGGCCACTGAGTTTTTAGCAGAACTGGAAACCTACGGACGCATTTATATGTACCGTTTCAGGCCGGATTATGAGATGTATGCCCGGCCAGTACAGGAGTATCCTTTTCAAAGTTTGCATGCTGCCTGTATACAGCTGATGATCCAAAATAATCTTGATCCGGCAATCGCCCAGCATCCGCATGAACTGATCACTTATGGTGGAAATGGCAGTGTTTTTCAAAACTGGGCACAATACCTGATCACAATGCAATACCTGGCCGGAATGACAGATGGCCAAACCTTAAATATCTATAGCGGGCACCCGCAGGGCTTGTTTCCTTCTTCGCCGGCAGCACCACGTGTAGTGGTCACAAATGGCATGATGATCCCGAATTATTCTTCGGCTGATGACCTGGAAAAATACAATGCCTTAGGGGTAACCCAATATGGGCAGATGACTGCCGGTTCATATATGTATATTGGTCCTCAGGGGATTGTGCATGGCACTACAATTACACTGATGAATGCTTTCAGGAGAAAACTGGGGATGTCAGAAAGCCCGGCAGGCCGGGTTTTTCTTACCGCAGGTTTAGGGGGCATGAGCGGCGCACAACCTAAAGCAGGAAATATCACAGGTTGTATTACCGTATGTGCTGAAATTAATCCTGAAGCGGCAAGAAAAAGGCATCAGCAAGGCTGGGTAGATGAGCTCATTTTCAATTTAGATGCTTTATTGCAAAGGGTAAAAGCAGCAAAGGAAATAAAAGAAACAGTATCGCTGGCTTATATTGGAAATGTGGTAGATGTTTGGGAAGGTTTTGATGCCGCAGGTGTTCTGGTAGAGATCGGATCCGACCAGACTTCGCTCCATAACCCCTGGTCTGGCGGCTACTATCCTGCAGGGCTTACTTATGCGGAAGCGAACCAGATGATGGCCGAAGCGCCTGCTCTTTTTAAAGAAAAGGTAGAGGCTTCATTGATCAGGCATGCTGCAGCCGTGAACCGGCATGTAAATAAGGGTACATATTTCTTTGACTATGGGAATGCCTTCCTGCTGGAATGCAGCAGGGCTGGAGCGGATGTAATGGCTGCTGATGGCGTAGATTTTAAATATCCTTCATATGTAGAAGATATTTTGGGGCCGATGTGTTTTGATTATGGTTTTGGCCCCTTCAGATGGGTGTGTACTTCGGGTGACCCTGAGGATCTGGTAACAACGGACGTGATTGCCATGGAGGTTTTGCAGGAGATCAGGGCAGAAGCCCCTGTTGAAATACAGCAGCAGCTGCAGGACAATATAACCTGGATCAGGGAAGCCGGGGCCAATAAGCTGGTGGTGGGTTCCCAGGCCAGGATTTTGTACGCAGATGCTGAAGGCAGGGCCAAAATAGCAGCGGCGTTTAATACCGCTGTTCAGGAAGGCAGGTTAAAAGCACCCATTGTTCTGGGCCGTGATCATCACGACGTGAGCGGCACAGATTCTCCTTTCAGGGAAACGAGTAACATTTACGATGGCAGTCGTTTTACGGCCGATATGGCTATTCAGAACGTTATTGGTGATAGTTTCAGGGGCGCTACCTGGGTGTCGGTCCATAATGGTGGTGGTGTAGGCTGGGGTGAAGTGATTAACGGAGGCTTTGGAATGGTACTGGATGGTACCGCTACAGCTGCTGAAAAACTGAAAAGTATGCTCTTTTTTGATGTAAACAATGGCATAGCAAGACGAAGCTGGGCCCGGAACAAAGAAGCCAGGTTTGCGATTGAAAGGGAAATGGGCAGGACGCCGGATTTAAATATTACCCTGCCAAACCTGGTTGACGATAACCTGCTGGATGCACTGGTTTAACTCAAAACAATTTCCCTGCACCTCTGTTGATAGCATTATAATAAGATGGCCAACAACCAAAAATCAATTTATAGTGCACTTGCTGCTAATTTGCTGATTGCAATAACAAAGTTTATTGCGGGGGCATTTACCAACAGTTCATCTATGATTTCTGAAGGTATACATTCGACAGTGGATACCACCAATCAGCTGCTGCTTTTGTATGGGTTAAAAAGGAGCAGAAAACCAGCAGATCAATATCATCCTTTCGGTTATGGAAAGGAACTTTATTTCTGGTCCTTTGTGGTTTCCATCCTGATATTCGGTTTGGGGGGCGCTTTGTCAATTTTTCAGGGAATTGTACACATCAGGGAACCGGAGCTGATGAAAGATCCAATCTGGAACTATGTGGTATTGGTCCTCTCCCTTATTTTTGAAGGTACATCTTTGTTCATCGCAGTTAAAGCGTTTAACAAGACCCGCAACGGGGCAGGGTGGTGGGACGCCATTATTAAAAGCAAGGACCCTTCCAGTTTTCTGGTTGTTTTTGAAGATGGGGCAGCAGTGGCAGGTTTAATCATTGTGATGATACTGATGGGCCTAAGCCATGCCTTGCAAATTCCGGAACTGGATGGACTGGCATCGGTCATTGTGGGCTTATTGCTGGTTTTTGTTTCTTTTATCCTGGCCAGGGAAAGCAGAAGTTTGCTCATGGGAGAAGGGATAGCTCCGGAAACCAGACAGAAGATTGCAGAACTTGCAGAAAAAGATGCAGCAGTGCTGAAAGTTAAAAATATACTTTCCACTTACCAGTCACCCGAGGAAGTTGTATTAATGCTCATCATAGATTTTGAAGATCATCTGGATACAGAGGAGATTACAGGGGCCATAGAACGCATTCGCGAAAACATAAAAAAAGAGTTTCAACTGGTCCGGTTTGTGCTTATTCAGCCGGAATAAGCTGGTACGGATAATCACTGCAAACCCTGGTTACGCCCAATGCCAGTACTTTTTCGATATCTTTTTTATTGTTCGTATTTCCGCACAACAGTTTTATTCCTTGTTGCTTACAGAAATCTACCACTTCTTTATTGATCAGGTTAGGTGACGGTGCATAATAATCCGGAAGGAAGCTCAGTTTTTTCATATTATCTGACAAGCTGCCTTTAACGGTAATGAGCATTACAGCAACTTTCGGGTAATCCCTTCTTACAATTTCAAGTGTTCTTGGATCGAAAGACTGGATAATTACCCTATCCTGCACTTTAGCTTTATAAATGACTTTCATTAGCCGTTTTACAAATTCTTCGGGCGCTGGCTGGTAAATGCCATCCCTGGCTTTGGATGTTTTGGTTTCTATATTGTAAACAGGTTTTTGATAGCCCTTCAATGTCGCATAGTGTTCAACCGAATCCAATAGTTCTTTCAATAAAGGCATGTGTGCTTTAAAATTCTTTTGCCCGGGAAAATCCTTGTGCTGTTTAGAACCAATGTCGTAAGTTTTAAGTACTTTATATTCCATCTGATAGATGGCCAGATTAGCTGCTTTAGGAATTTCTTTTCCGTCTTTGTCGAGGGTAATGAGATAGTCGAGTTTAGGATCATGAGACACTACTGCCTGTTTATCTTTGGTAAAGGTGATGTCGAATTCCAGTACATCAGCTTTAAGATCCAGGGCATTCTTCATGGCAGGGATTGTGCTTTCTGCCATCAATCCTCTAAAACCCCTGTGGGCATGCCATTCTGGTTTGGATTGTCCATATGCACAGTATAGGAAAAGACAAAAAGTAAAGGAAATTAAAAGTTTCTTTTTTAACATAGTGATAACATTGTGTGTGTGAAATCTGCTGCAATACTAGCTTTTTTTGTTGTTAAAAAATATTGTATTTTGTTATTTTTTGTTTAAAATTATATTAAATTCTACTTGCATTATGCTTCGTTTGTGAGGTGACAAGATTTTTGTGCCATGTATTTGTCGCGAATACCCCTCTTATTTGTCATGTTGAGACCGCATACGCGATGGGCTTTGCCCTTAAATTTGTAATACATATAAAGCGTAACAGATGACACTTCATAATAAAAATGCAGTAATCTATGGTGCAGGCGGATCAATAGGGGGAGCTGTTTCCCTTGCACTGGCTGCCGCAGGAGCGAGGGTGTTTCTTACCGGGCACCGGCTGGCTTCTCTTCAAAAGGTAGCAAAGGAGATTGAGGCTCTTGGCGGGCAGGCTGAAATAGCCGAAGTAAATGCCCTGGACCCAACAGCGATCAATGAGCATATCCATAGCGTAGTCCGTGAAGCGGGGAGTGTTGATCTCTCTTTTAACCTGATCAATACCCAGGATACCCAGGATATTCCCCTGGTAGAAATGTCACTGGATGATTTTACACGTCCCATCAATATCGCTATGGAAACTCACTTTTTAACCACAACAGCTGCGGCCAGGGTGATGATGAAACAGGGATCGGGGGTAATCCTTTCTCTTACAGCAACACCTGGAGGAACAGCTTATCCACTGGTTGGGGGCTTTGGTCCAGCCTGCTGTGCGCTTGAAGGTTTTTCCAGAGACCTGGCTACGGAACTTGGGCCACACGGGGTGCGGGTAGTGAACATCAGGTCGGCCGGATCACCGGATTCAAGACCATTTACGGAAGCACTCGCCAATGGGGGAGCTGAGGTTGCTGCCTTTATCAAAAAGCTGGAAGATGACACCATGCTTAAAAAGCTGCCCATGATGAAGGACATCGCTAATGTAGCTGTATTTCTGACTTCAGATTTGTCGGGAAAAATAACAGGGGTTACCATTGATGTAACTGCTGGCACCACAAATGCATTAAATTATAAAGCAGCAAGGGTACCTTTTGTTTTTAAATAGTTATTGACACTACAAATTTTCTTCAAAATTGTATATTAGCTTTGAAGCTGATTTTTTTGAAGATGATTAGATTGAAATGTCTCCTGTTACTGGGCCTGTGTTTTCCTTTATTAACCCTTGCCCGGCAAGCTGCCCCTATTGATACAACAGCTAAAAAAACGAGCTTTAAAATTGCCCCTTTTATCATTCCGGCCATTTTTTTAGGCTATGGGGCAATGGGCGGCGGCCATAATTTTGTTCATGACCTGGATGTAACAACAAGGAACGAACTTCAGGAAGATCATCCGCTGTTCTCTGTTCATGCAGATGATTTTATGCAATATGCACCGGCTGCGGCTGTTTATGCCTTAAATTTATCAGGAGTAAAGGGCAAACATAACCTGGTAGATGCAACAGGCATTTATGCCATTTCTTTTGGATTGATGAAAGCTTCAACGCTTATGGTGAAATCTGCTACAGGACGCCTGCGTCCCGATGGAAGCACTAACGATTCTTTTCCTTCGGGCCATACGGCAACTTCATTTGCTGCAGCCGAATTTCTGAAACAGGAGTATAAAGATGTTTCTCCCTGGATCGGTTATGCCGGCTATGCTGTAGCTGGTACAACCGGCATTTTCCGGTTGTACAACAACAGGCATTGGGTAAGCGATGTAGTGGCGGGTGCGGGCTTTGGTATCGTGTCAACCAAACTGAGCTACCTGGTATACCCTGCACTGAAAAAATTAATCAGTGGCAACAGATCAGCCAATTTTTCACTTGTACCAACCTATCAGGGCAAAGCGCCAGGTTTTTCATTTGCCAGCCGGTTTTAGGCTGCTGTGGCATTAATGTTTTAAATGGGCCATTCTTTTGTGATAAGCCCAGTATACAACTATCGGGTATACAAAAAGATTGAAGAATGTATTGGTAATCAGTCCGCCAATTACCACTATGGCCAGTGGTTTGGAAGCTTCCGAACCTATACCTGTTGATAAAGCAGCAGGCATCAGTCCTATAGCAGCCATCATCGCGGTCATAATTACCGGTCTTAACCTTGTGGCTACACCATCCCGTATGGCATCTGCAAAGGTCCAGGTCGGATGGTGCTTCAGCTCGGCCATATTGCTTTTGAACCTTGTAATCAGGATCACCCCATTTTGAACACAGATACCAAACAATGCAATAAACCCTATTCCTGCCGAGATGTTGAAGTTTACTTTGGTAATGAGCAGGGCAAGTATGCCGCCAACCATGGCAAAAGGTACGTTATTTAAAACAAGAAGCGCATCTTTTATATTTCCGAACAGCACAAACAGGATAAAAAAGATCAGCAGTAAACTGATCGGAACTGCGGTCGACAGTCTGGCCGTTGCCCTTTGCTGGTTCTCGAAATCGCCTGCCCATTCCAGCTTATATTCTTTTGGCAGTTTGATCTCTGCTGCTACTTTTTTTTGCGCTTCGGCTATGGTACTGCCCATATCCCGGCCGCGGATAGAAAATTTTATGGCACCATACCTTTGGTGTTTATCCCTGTAAATGATGCTTGGACCGGTGATCTTCCGGATAGTGGATATTTCACTGAGTGGTACTTTTGCCCCTGAAAGGGTAGGGATACGCAGGGCAGCTATTGAAGCCTCATCATTCCTGAAATCTTCAGGATAACGGATCCTGAGGTCAAATTTTCTTTCGCCCTCATAGATCTGGGTAGCCGCTTTACCGCCAATGGCCATTTCGATAATGGAGTTGGCATCTTCCGTGGTTACCCCATACAGAGCCATTTTGCTCTGGTCCAGGTTAATCCTGAGTTCCGGCTGGCCCAGGTTTCTTAAAATGCCAAGGTCTTCAATGCCGGGAACAGTTTTTAAAATGTGCGCTATTTTTTCTTCCTGTTGTTCTATAAAACTGAAATCATTGCCAAACATCTTTACCACAATAGAGCCTTTTACACCCGATACGGCTTCTTCAACGTTATCAGATATCGGCTGGGAAAAATTCAGGCTGATGCCGGGGTAACGTTTCAGCTTTTCCTGCATACGTTGTACCAGTTGTTCTTTGCTCTCTTTTCGTTTCCACTCCGATTTGGGATAAATATCTACCAGGAACTCCATATTATAAAAACCTGTGGCATCGGTACCATCGTTTGGCCTGCCTGTTTGCGACATCACCTGTTTTACTTCTTCAAAGCTCAAAAAGATCTTTCGCATCTCATTGCTCAGTTTTTTTGTTTCATTCAGGGAAACGCTAAGCGGGGCACTGGCCCTTACATAAATAGAGCCTTCATCCAATGAAGGCAGGAACTCAGTACCCAGGAACCTGAAACTGAAAAAACCGATGACCAAAACGACCAAAGCACTGATAAAAACAATTTTTCTGGCTTTAAATGCCCTGTTGTAAGTTTTCATTACCCCCCTGGTAAGATATTCCAGAAAGATATTGTGCTTTTCCTTTACATTTTTGTTTAGCAATACGCTGGCCATGGCAGGTACAAGGGTAAATGTCAATAACAAAGCACCCAGTAGGGCAAAACTTAAAGTCCAGGCCAGCGGAGAAAACATCTTGCCCTCTACTTTTTCGAAGGTGAAAATGGGCATCAGGCCGGTAATGATAATCAGTTTGGCAAAAAAGATGCCCTTGCCGTTTTCCAGGCAAGCTTTTTTGATGATGCCAAGTTTGCTCATGCGGTTGAATTTCTCTGTCCCATTTTTATGGGCACTATAGTCGAGCGCCACAAAAATCCCTTCTACCATGACTACTGCACCATCAATGATGATCCCGAAATCAATGGCACCCATAGAAAGGAGGTTGGCCGACATCCCCTTTAGCTTTAAGCAAATAAAAGCAAAAAGCAATGCAAGCGGGATAATCACTGAAACAATAAGTGTGGTACGCCAGTCGGCCATAAAAAGGAACACGATCAGTGTTACGAAGATGATACCCTCCAGCATATTGTGCATTACGGTATGGGTTGCAAAATTGACCAGATCTTCACGGTCATAAAACGGGCTTATTTTTACATCGCCCGGTAAAATGTTGTCATTAACATCTTTTATTTTCTCCTTCAGGGCGCGGATCACTTCGCTGGGGTTTTCGCCCTTACGCATCACCACAATACCCTCTACCACATCCGGATCACGGTCGCGGCCTACCTGTCCCAGGCGGGGAAGGGCAGCTTCTGTTACCTCGGCGATGGTTTTAACATACACAGGTGTCCCATGAAAATTATCTACAATAATGTTTTTAATTTCATCAATGTTATTGAGCACCCCTATACCCCTCACTACATAGGCCTGGCCACTTTGTTCTATTACATCACCTCCAACATTGATATTGCTTTTGGAAACAGCATTGAATAGCTCAGTAGCGGTTACGCCATATTGTAACGACTTTTGAGGGTCTACCGTAATCTGATAGGTTTTAACTTCGCCACCAAAACTAACCACATCGGCAATTCCCGGAACAGAGAGCAGCTCGCGTTGTACCACCCAGTCCTGCAGCGTTTTTAATTCCCTTACCGATTGCTTATCACTTTTTAGTGTATAGCGAAATATTTCGCCTGTAGGACCGTAAGGGGGCTGTACTTCGGGTCTGGCTCCAGATGGGAGGTCTGCCTCGTCAAGATGGTTGTTTACCTGTACGCGGGCAAACTGGTAATCAACATTGTCTTCAAATGTGATCTTTACCACCGATAAACCAAAGAGGGAAGAGGAGCGGATACTGGTCCTTTTTTCGGTAGGGTTCATGGCAATTTCCAGCGGACGTGAAACAAATTTTTCAACCTCTTCAGCACTTCTGCCAGGCCATTGGGTAATAATGGTGATATTGGTATTGGTCACATCAGGAAAAGCCTCAATAGTGGTATGCTTGAAGCTTAAATAACCGGCAAGGACCAGGATAAAAGTTGCAAAAAAAATGAAGTACTTATTCTTAAGGGCAAAATTTATGATAGACTTAATGAATTTATTCATTATAGCTTGTATTTAAAGGTGATGAATTTATGGTTTGAGGCTATCGTAAAGGAAGAGCTGTTTAGAAGCTACCACACGGTCGCCGGCATTCAGCCCTTTGCTCACATAAGCTTTGTCTTCAAATTTCCTGCCCAGCTCTATTTCCTGGATCCTGATTTTCTTTACTTTGTCCAGCACCAGTACAAAATATTTATTGTTGTCGAAAATGAGACAATTGGCATTTACCGAGGGTAAACTGGTCCCGTTTTTTGTATTGATCTGTACACTGGCCATCATGCCTGGTTTTAATAAATAACCGGGATTGTTGATCAGCACCCGTGCATTCATTACTTTACTGTCGTTGTCGAGCATGTTATAGATCTTACTGATCCTGCCTTTAAAAGGTTTGTCCGGATAGGAAAGAATGGAAATGTTCACTTCGTCACCTTCTTTTACCTTAGAAATGTCGCTTTCATAAATGTTGATCAGGGCCCATACATCGGAAAGGTCGGCCACCGTAAACAGGTTTTGGTTGTTGTCTGGCCTTACCTGCATGTTACTGGTTACATTTTTTTCGATGATAAAACCAGATAAAGGTGATCTTAAGGTATATATCCCATTTTTATTGCCCCCGTTGAGGTTCAGAATAGAACGGCTCCTTTTATCTTCAGCTTGTTTTACCAGCAGTTCATTTTTGGCCTGTTCCAGTTCCCGGGCTGATGCAAGGCCGCTATTGTACAGGTCTTCGGTAAGTTTCAGGTTGTGTTGTGCATTTCGTAATTCAGCCGAAGAGCTGATGGCCTCTTTGTCAAAGCCGGCCATTTCGGCACTGGTCATGGTAGCCAGTAACTGTCCCTTGTTTACACGGTCGCCCAGCTTTGCCGGTACATTTTGTAGCTGTCCGCTTACCATGGGGTATATTTTAGCCATTTTTTCTTCGTTGGCCGTAATTTTTGCCGAGAAGTTGATGTCGGTCTGGTTATCGGCACCTTTTACCGTATCTATCTGCAGTCTTTCCAGCACTGCGTCTGTCAGTTCAAACTTTTCATCTTTAGGCGTTTCATTTACCTGTTCTGTGCAGCTGGATAGGAACAGCGCAACAGACAAAGTGATGGACATACCGATGTTTTTTAATGTATTTTGCATGATGTGCGTTTATTTAAAAATGTTAGATCCGGTTACAAAATTGATTTCTTCTTTGGCGTTCATACGTTCGTATCTTAAGTTATTCATCTGCAGGGTGCTGGCCTTGTAGGAGTCGTAGAAGTCCAAAAACTCAATAAGGCTGATGTTTCGGTTTTTGAAATTTTTGATCACTTCGGCAATCAGCTTATCAAAATCAGCATTGAAATTCTTGTCAAAACCCTGATATAAGTTTTCGGTACGCAGGGCCGAGGTATAGCTGTTGTATACTTCATTTTCCAGTTGTGCATCCTGTTGCTTCAATTGGGTTTTCCCGGCTTCCAGGGCAATCCTGGCTTTTTTAAGTTCTCCCTGGTTGCGGTTGAACAGTGGCAAGGGCATTTTAATGCCTATACCCGTATAGTTTTCGGGATAACTTCCTTTCATATCATAACTCAGTGAAAGCTCTACATCGGGTACGGCATTGGCCTTTTGTAATCTGAGGTTGTTTTCTGCATAGGTAATTCCGCTTTTAGCCAGCTGCAGGTCTGCACGGTTGTTTCGTGCCGAATCCAGTAAATTGGTATATACCTGTTTGTCAGGTTGATAGTTTTGCTCTTCCTCCGGAGATACAAGCAGCAACAGATCGGAATTTGCCGGCAGGCTGATCAGTATTTTAAGTTCCGTTTGTGAATCTTCAATTTCATTCATCAGGGTGCTGTACTCACCTTGCAAGGTATAAAGCAGAGATCTGATCCTGATGATGTCTTTAAGGGCTACATTGCCCAGTTTTAACTGTTGCTCATTGGCGCTTAGCAGCAGCTTTAACGAGTTGATCTGTTGTTCGTAAACTTTGGCCGACTGCTGGTTGTAATAGGTTTTGTAGAAAGTAGAACTGAGGTTAAAGCGCAGGCTACGCATCAGGTCAAAGTACTGATATTCGGCCATTTTAACCCCGGATGCGGCCAGCTGGATGTTTTTATTCCGCTTCCCTGCCAGCCTGATCAGTTGTGATACCGAGGCCTGGTACTGGCCGGTGGCCCAGCTTGTACCCAGAAATCTCCTGGTTTCAGGATTGTACAACAGGTTTTCATAACTGATTTCAGGATTGTCAAACAAGCGGGCAGTAATTACTTCGGCCCGGGCCTGATCGGTTTGGTATTGCTGAACAAGGAGCTGATAGTTATTTTGTACAAAAAGTTTTTCAGCCTCTTTTAAACTGAGCTGAATGGTATTTTGCGACTGGGCTGTTACAGTTACCGCTGTAAGCAACAGCAACAGTATGCTCAACAGGATTTTGCGTTTTAACGATATGCGGACCATTTGTATAGTGTTTGGTCAAACCTATCGCTATAGCATTAAACAAAAATTAAAGTGAAATTAAAACGGGATTAAAGTTTAGGGAAAACCACCTTAATGGTAGTGCCATGGCCTTTTTCCGACATTACACTGATTTGGCCTTTATAAAGAGTAATGATTTTATGGGCCATATAAAGCCCCATGCCATTTCCCCTGTGCCTGCTTTCTGTGGCAGCACTGTAAAAGGGCTTAAATATTTCTGTAAATGCGTCTTCTGCTATGCCGGGCCCTTGGTCTGTAAAAGAAAGTTCAATTGCTGTGTCCTGCATATCAAGCAGGCAATAGACGGGTTTGTTGTCCGAAAACTTAAAAGCATTGGATATGATGTTATTGAGTGCAATATGAAGCAGAACAGGGTTGGCTTTAATCAGCAGTTCACGCTCATTTTCAGGAAGGTTCCGCATGTCGATCCGGAGGTTAAGTGCGGCCGACTGCTTCCATTCATTTTGCAGTGTCCATAAGGTTTCATCAATGCGGACCGGGCTAAGCTGTGATGAGGCAAATTCCAGATCGGTCTGCGCAAGGTTCACCAATCCTGTAATAATACCTTCCATCTTTTCGGCATCTTCCAGTACAGAACTTAAGGCTTTACGGTAATCCTGTTTTTCCCTTTCCTGAGAAAGGGAAAGCTCGGCAGAAATGATCATCCTGGTAATGGGTGTCCTCAGCTCATGCGAAGCATTGGCCACAAAGGTTCTTTGCAATACAAAAGCCTGTTCCAGGTGCTCCATCAGGTTATTGAAATTTTGGGCCAGTAAGTTAATTTCATCTTTGTTTTTCCCTTCATGCACCCTGAAATGAAGATTACTGGATTTAATCTGTTTTACCTCCTCAATAAAATGTGCCAAAGGGCTTAAGATCTTGTTGGCAATCCAGCGGCCCGACAGCAGCAGTCCGATAACTACGATCACAAAGATGATCAGCATGATCCTGCGCAATTTATCAAGGCGGTAATGGGTGCTTTGGTCTACTGCCGAAGCAATGATCACAAAATCGCCCTGGTTATCTTTATAGTAAATGCCCACAACCTGTCTTTCTCCGTCTTTAAACCTCAATTTACCCGCATCTCTTACTTTATTGATGGTGCTATTGCTCCAGTATTGCTGGTCATCGCCAATAAATGCCGCAGTATTTTTTGAATTATAGATCCTGATCACCTCTCCGTTTAATTTTTCCAGGTACATGCTTCTTACCTTATTGAGCGAGTCCTGCGAAATTTCATCCGCCTCCAGGTACAGCTTTGCCGTAACCATGGTACGGTCGGTTAGGCGGGCAAAAAAATCAGCCTCCAGAAATTTAAGGAAGGTAAAATAAATGGCCGATAAGATGACCATCATGATCAGCGTGCTGCTTAAGGTAAAATATAAGGCAAGACGGTCTTTTATCTTCATGCCTGCTATTTAAGGATATAACCCATATTTATTTTGGTGTGGATCACTTTTCTGTCAAATCCCTTTTCAATTTTATTGCGCAGAAAATTTACATATACATCAATCACATTGGTGCCGGTATCAAAGTTAATGTCCCATGCGTTTTCAGCAATATACTGTCTGGACAAGAGCCTGTTGGGGTTTCGTAAAAATAATTCAAGAAGTGTAAACTCTTTTGCCGTAAGCTCAATATTGATGCCGGCCCTTTTTACCTCTTTGCTGTAGGTATTTAAAGTAATGTTTTCAAAAGTAAGTTCATGTTGGTGTTGCTTTTGGATAGTACCGGTGCTGTACCTGCGTAAAAGCGCTTCAATTCTGGCAAGCAGCTCTTTAAAATGGAAAGGCTTGGCCAGGTAATCATCGGCACCCGCCTTTAAACCCATTACCTTATCGTCTACCGTACTCAGTGCGGTAAGCATCAGGATGGGCAGGTTTTTATGGCTGCTGCGGAGTTGCCTGCAAAGCTCTATTCCATTAAGTCCCGGCATCATAATATCCAGAATAACAAGGTCAAAATGGTTTATGCCAAAACTTTCCAATGCCTGCTGTCCATCGGCAATACTGGTTATTTCATAGCCTTGTTCTTCCAGCCCGCTTTTAATCAGATCGGCTATTTTAGGGTCATCTTCTGCTAATCCAATCTTAAACATATTTCCAAATATAAAAGGACGGAATGTAAGTGCCTTAAATAGTGATCCCGAGTTTATTGATTAAATAATCGCGGGTAATCTGGCCACTTTCCAGGGGCGTGCGGCCTTTTACCGGAACTGCATCCAGTTCAACAATAGCATATTTACTGTAATTAATTGCTTTTAAGGCCGAAAATACCGCAGGCAGATCAACACGCCCCTGCCCAAGCTCTACAAATATAAAACCTTTGGCGTCGCTGGTATCTTTTACGTCTTTAATGTGCAGGCATTCCAAACGGTCTTTATAATTTTTTATGGCCGTTACAGGGTCTCCGCCACCTTGCTGATAATGACCGATATCCAGCAAAAGCTTCACTAATTTCGGATCTGTATGCTTTAAGATCACGTCCACTTCTTCAGGGGTTTGTCCCAGTTGCCCCATGTGGTTATGATAAGTTGTTTTTATGCCAATAGCAGCAGTGCGTTTGCCGATCTCATTTAATAGTTTAGCGTATTTTACAAGGTCTTCATTGCTTACCTCACCAGTTTTAGGTCTTGATGAATTGGTCAGCTGAATGCTGCTGCCCCCTAAAATTTTTACAAAACGGGCACTTTCAACATGCTTGGCAATTTCGGCCTCATCGTTTCCGGTATTGATATTGGCATTGCCACTCGAATACATGGCCAGCTTCAGTTTTGCCGCTTTCAGCAGCTGGATCAATTCTTCAGGTTTCTGTCCAAATTCTGTAAAGGCATTTGCCCTCAGCTGAATTCCCTTAAATCCAAGTGAAGAAATGTCAAGAATGGATTGTTTGATATCATTGCCCCAGGTAATTGCGGCATACCCATATTGAATTGCCGGAGCAGGCAATGTTGAGGCCAGTAAATCAGAGGATGCGAGTAATGGACTGGCTGATAAAAGACCGATTTGGGTCAGAAAACTGCGGCGTGATTGTTTCATGAGGTTCTTTTTTGTAATTAAGTATGCGCTGAAATGAATTTAGCTGCAGGCAAATTATGTTTTTTTAGGGTATAAAAAAAGAGGTGCCGAAAAACACCTCTTTCACATCAAACCATTAAACCACTATTTATTTTTTTTTGCTGCAGCTTTATTTTCTTTGTAGCGCATGTCGGGCGTGCCGTCTTTTTTAACAGGAGCAGCTGGTTTTGTTACTGCTTTGGCTTTATTTGCTTTCAGGCGCATATCAGGGGTGCCATCTTTTTTTAAGGTGCTGGCTGCAGTTGTTGTAGTTGTTTTTACAGTTGTTGTGGCTGCTTTAGCGTCTTTTTTAACTGGGGCCGCAACTGTTTTAACTTCTTTTTTTACCACTTTTTTTGCCGGAGCAGTAGCAGTAGCCGGGGTTTGGGCAAATGTTGTTGTTACACCCAGTGCCATAATTGCGATTAATCCTAATAACTTTTTCATGATCTTTTTATTTAAAATTCTATTCGTTAATTGTTGATGTAAAGTTGAGGTAATAGAATGAAGAATTGATGAAGAAATAAAATTCCTTACCTTTGTGTAATTTTATGAAGAAGATCACTGATTACAGAAAACTATTGGGTGTACAAAAGGATGCCGAATTGAAAGAATTAAAGACCATTTACAGGAATTTAATGAAAGACTGGCACCCTGACAAGTTTCAGGATAGTGAAGCCGCTAAGCTGGAAGCCGAAACCAAAAGCAAGGAGATCATTGAAGCTTATCATTTCCTGGTGAGTATTGCTCCTGAAACACTGGCCCTGTCTTTAGATGAATATACACAAACCATTACCAATTGTGGCATAGCCGATTATAACTGGGCTGGCCTGGTACTTACCGTACATTTTCTGGATGGCAGTGCTTATGAGTATTTTGGTGTTCCCAAAGCCATATATGTGAAACTGGTTAATGCCGATTCGCCGGGCAGGTTTGCAAGGCGTCATATTTTCCCTGCATTCCCTTACAGAAATATAGCAAAATTGCAAACTGCTTAAAGGCTGTAAAAAATGTTTTACTTATAGGTTAAGACCAATTATAGTTTGTAGCTTTGTGGTACATACAATAAGCCAATAAACTATTGAAAACTTCTTTTAACCTCCTTAAAAAAGGTCTGCTTGCACTGTGCTGCAGCAGCCTGTTTTTTTATTCCTGCAGTACCAGTAAGAAAGTTAGTACTGTTGCTGAGCCTAAGGTTCAGTCAGATCTGCCCAAGGCAGCCAAAGAGTTCAGGGCGGCATGGGTCGCTTCGGTCGCCAATATCAACTGGCCTTCAAAACCTGGTTTAAGTACTGCTGAACAGCAAAAAGAGGCCATCTTTTTACTCGATTTTCTGAAAAATAACAACTTCAATGCGGTCATATTTCAGGTAAGACCGCAGGCAGATGCACTTTATAAAAGTAACCTGGAACCCTGGTCTGTTTTTCTGACCGGTAAGCAGGGACAGGCTCCCGATCCTTATTATGATCCTTTGCAATTTTGGATCGAGGCGGCACATGATCGCGGACTTGAGCTGCATGTCTGGCTTAATCCATATCGTGCCCATCACAGTTCAGGAAAAACAATCACTGAAGCATCCATTGTTAAAAAGCGTCCCGACCTGGTGGTTAAGCTGAAAGATGGACAGTACTGGATGGATCCAACCAATAAAGGTACACAGGACCATGCTGCTGCAGTGGTTAAAGATATTGTAAAGCGCTATGATATCGATGGTGTACATTTTGACGATTATTTTTATCCCTATGACTCTTATAATGGAGGGGCAGATTTTCCTGATGAAGCTGGCTGGGCCGCTTATCAGAAAAGTGGAGGTAAACTTTCCCGTGGCGATTGGCGCAGGCAGGGGGTAAATCAGTTTATAGAAAGGGTTTATAAAGAGATTAAAGCTGAAAAGAAATATGTAAAGTTTGGTTTAAGTCCTTTTGGTATATGGAAACCAGGTTATCCTGCGTCTATTGAGGGTATGGATCAGTACAATAAATTGTACGCTGATGCAAAATTCTGGTTAAACAAAGGCTGGATTGATTATTTTACCCCACAATTGTATTGGGGCGTAAATACGATAAAGCAAAGCTTTCCGGTATTACTAGGCTGGTGGGCAAGTGAAAATACGATGGGCAGGCATTTGTGGCCGGGTATGAACGTAGGTTTAGGTGGTGATGACAAAAATGTAGACGAGGTGATCAACCAGATCATGATTACACGTGGTATGGTCCCTAATAGTATGGGGGCGGTACACTGGAGTATTGCCGGTTTAACCAAACACGAAAAACTGATTAAAGGAATTGTAGAAGGCCCTTATAAAAAACAGGCCCTTGTTCCGGCCAGCCCATGGCTGGATGATAAGGCCCCGGCGGCCCCTGTTGTAAAAACAGATGTGCAGCAGGGACAGTTAAAGATCAGTTGGAACCATGCTGATGCGAAAGATGTATTCAGATGGGTGGTTTATTATCAGTATGGCAATACCTGGAATTATGTGGTGTTGAACCGTCAGGACAGATTTTTAGTGAAGTCTATACTGGAGGCTGGTGTTAAACTGAATAAAATTGCTGTAAGTGCAGTGGACAGAACGGGGAATGAAAGTGAAAAAATGGCCGTTTTGCTCTAAGGAAGAGAATGGTCAATTTTCTTTTTAATACCCAGAGATAATATTCTTTCAAACACAGTTATTAGCTATAAGCCTGCTGGGCTGCTGTTGTACTGCTGTCATTGGTCTTCAGGTTTATGGCATGCCCGGTTCACGCTCGTTTCATGGCCGGCGTTGGTTCGGTTGTAATTGAGTGTATACCGGGCATGGACTGGTTGTACTAACTGCTTACGGAACAATAGCAAACGGACATCAGTAGGGTAGGGGTAAATTGATGACATATAATGGATGTAAGTCATAAAATGTGGGTTGATTTAGAGAATTCTGAGTGTGTAGTGGGAGAGTTTAGGAGGGACTGTAACTTTATTCCTTCTGTTGACTCTAATTAAATCAGATAAAATATAAACGATATGGGATTATTTTCAGCTTTAATGGGCAATGCAGGTGCGGTAAGTCAGGATGACCTCAGGAAAAACTACGGGACACTGCTTATAGATAATGAAGAGATTGAACTGGGTTTTAAATTGATACGGGATACTTTCATCTTTACCAATAAGCGGCTGATCATTGTTGATGTTCAGGGATTGACCGGCAGCAAGACAGAGTATGTTTCTATTGCTTATAAAGCGATCTCCAGATTTAGCATTGAAACTGCTGGTACTTTTGATCTGGATGCGGAATTAAAGATCTGGGTTTCCAGTGAAACTATTCCAAGTATCAGGAAGAAGTTCAATAAATCAGTAAATGTTTTTGAGGTACAGAAAGTACTTGCACACCATATTCTTGGATAGTAACGCTCATTGCCATTTTCAAAAGAGTAAATTTGGTTGACGTTAGGGAATCATTCTTATTAAGTTGGATATTGCAGGTGGGAATGTTTAATTTTGAGTATGTTAAGGCATCTGGGTATTAAACGGACTTACCGGCATAACGTTAAACTGGCATCGTTGCTTTGTATTACTGCCGGGTTTGTAAATGCTGCCGGATTTCTGGGATTTTCGGTTTTGACCACTAATGTTACTGGTCATGCTGCATTGTTTGCTGAGCGGATTGCCATGGGCGACTGGTTGACGGCAAGGGTGGTGGCATTGTGGATGTTCCTATTTCTTGCCGGGGCTTTTATTTCCAGCATGATTGTTTCGCTAATTGGCCGTAACCAACGGTTTTCTTACGTGATTCCAATTCTGATTGAGCTGGGTGTTTTGTTGGTTGTGGGGTTAACTGGTTACCAATACGACGGAAGCCTGATGACAAAGGAGTTTTTTGCAGGGAGTTTGCTTTTTATAATGGGAATGCAAAATGCGCTGGTATCTATGATATCTGGCTCTGTGGTAAGGACTACGCATCTTACCGGTACTTTTACTGATCTTGGGATCGAGCTTGCCCAGGCAATTCAAACAGGGAACTGGGCTAATGCCGGTTTACGCTCGAGGATAACGTTGCGTATGGTAATTGTGCTGTTCTTTTTGCTTGGGGCAATTCTGGGTGCTTACCTGTTTAACCATTTTCACTTTCATGCCTTTTTATTTCCGGTTGCTGTGTTGCTGTATACTTTAGTGTATGACATTTTTAGGATCAGTATTAAACGTTTATACCGGCAATTGAGATTCCGGCGGAATGAAGGTGAATAGCTTTGGATTAAATTTTTAAGCGTTTTTTACAAACATTGATACTTTTTGTTTAATCTTGCTTTCTAAATGCATGAAACCACAGTAGCAGGTAAGATGAAGGATTATCAAAATCTCCGCGATTCTGAACTGGCCGTACTTTTGCGGAATGGAGATGATGCAGCGTTTATGGAAATCTACGAACGGTACAATAGTTTGTTATATGCTTATGCTTATCGTAAGCTGCAGGACAAACAAGAGTCGGAAGATGTGGTACAGGATGTTTTTATCGGCCTTTGGGAAAAAAGGGAAAAATTTGTGCTGAAAACCTATTTATCAGGGTTCCTCTATAAATCAGTACTGAATAAGATATTGGATATCTGGAAACACAATAAGGTTGTTACAGAACATGCAGCGTTACATACGTTGCAGATTAATACAGATACCATTGAAACTGATTATCTGATCAGAGAAAAAGAAATTGCGGCAATGATCGAGAAAGAAATTGCCGCCATGCCACCAAGAATGCGGGAAATTTATGAGCTAAAATATAAGCAATATGAAAGCACCAAAAATATTGCATCGCAACTGGGTATTTCTGAACATACGGTATCAAATCAATTAAAAAATGCCACCAAGCACCTGAAAAATAAATTAGGTCTTATAGTTTTTGTGATCTATATCTTAAATAAATGATTTTTTTTGATTAAAAAATCAGGTTCTTTTTTATTTAATTTTATTTAATAAAATTTATTTCACTTTCATATAGCCAATCGAATCTTCTGAATCGTCTATACCATATGTTAAGCCATTGATCGTATTCTGGAAAATGCGGCAATTGACACATGCTACAACATATGGATAAGACTTGTAAAATTAATTTTAAGCTAGAAGTAAAGGAGGGAAATTATGATCAGATAAGTACGAAACAGAATTCTTGTAAATAGACCGGAATGGTGAGACATTTCCGGTCTGAAGTCAAGTCAAATCATCGCTGCTAAGCAATTAATCAATTATAAACTTAACCGTACAAATGTATGAATTTTTACGTTCCCTCCAAGAGAACGATATTGGGGTGTATTGCCTTAAAAAATCTTTCAAAAACTAACCAAACTAAATTTTCACTGGCAATGAAGATGACCATATTTTTAATAACAGTGTTCACAATTCAAAGTTCTGCCACTGTGTTTTCTCAAAAGCTAACTTTATCTGTCAAGAATGCCGGATTAGGACAAGTAATCAGGGAAATCAGAAAACAAACTGGATTCACCTGTTTATACGAAAAGGAAGTCTTAAGGGATGCCAGACCAATTACCGTCAATTTTAAGAACGCTGATCTGGACGACGCACTTAAAAAGGTATTTGGTGATCAGTCCTTTACTTATCAGGTTGTTGATGGGACCATAGTGCTCAAAAGCCAGGATTTACAGATAGCGCATGCGCTACAAAATACGATAAGCGGAATTGTTACGGATAGTAAAGGTGTCCCTTTAGCTGGTGTGAGTATAAAGGTGAAAGGAAGTAGCACAGGTACAAGTACAGATAGTAATGGTGCATTTACAATTAATGTACCTGCAAAAGCGATAATCGTGTTTTCTTACATAGGATTTGTAAGCCAGGAAATTCCTGTTGAAGGCCGCAAATCAATTCAGGTTCAGCTAACTGAACAGAATAGCGAATTGAATGAGGTAATGGTGGTGAGCTACGGTACACAAAAACGCCGTGAAATTACCGGGTCTATTGCCCAGATCAATGCCGAACAATTGCAGGATATGCCGGTTGCACAGTTTGCCCAAAAACTTCAGGGTAAAATAGTCGGCGTTCAGATCAACCAGAATACCGGAAAACCGGGACAGGGCATGGGTGTGCGCATACGTGGAGCTGCATCTGGTAGTGGGAATAGTACTCCGCTATATGTGGTTGACGGACAGCCACTTGAAGGAGAGGCTGCCATCAATAATATAAATCCGGATGAAATAGAATCGTTTACGGTCTTAAAAGATGCTGCATCGTCTGCAATGTACGGTTCCCGCGCTTCAAACGGAGTGGTCATTATCACCACCAAGCGCGCGAAACCCGGTAAAACCCGGTTAGAATTTAATACCTATTACGCGACATCAGCTTTAGACAGAAGCCAGGATCCTAAGGTGAAGAACGGGCAGGAGTTCGCAGCATATATGAAAGGTGTTTATGAAGATAAAATAAAATATGAAGGATTTACAGGAACAATTCCGGAAGAATATCAAAATCCTGAACAATATGGCATTGGAACAGATTGGCTGGGAACGGTGCTTCGTTCAGCACCAACTCAGAACTATAGCCTTTCATTTTCAGACTATAGGGATAAATCGTCTACAAGTGTAATTGCTGGCTATTTTAACCAGCAAGGGATTGTAAAAAATACCGGTATTGAACGGTATTCCTTTAGGGCCAATAATGAGTTCAGGCCAACGGACAAATTAAGGATTGGATTTAATATTGCACCTTCTATACAATTGGACAATAATGCTGCAAACGTTGCTACTGATGGGCAGCGGCAAATTATTGAAGGTGCCTTGCTGTCATCTCCCCATATGCCCCGCTATAATGCAGATGGCAGTCCGGTGATAAAAACCAGTGGCTTTGGCCTTTTAAACATGCCAAACTGGGAGACCAAGGCCCTGAATACAGATAATAAAGTTAAGCTGAGCCGTGTGCTGGCAAATTTCGATGTAGAGTTTGAGATCCTTAAGGGCCTGAAGATTAAAACAGGAGCAGACGTTGATTATGCAAGTGCCGTTCAAAACATTTTTGTGAACCGTGAAGCTTCAGTAGGATTTAACGCCATTAATCCCCGGCCTTTAAGTGCAGTTACGGCACAATACAATACCTCTAATTATTACTCCTGGTTAAATGAGAATATATTGACCTATCAAACCAGCTTGTTTAAAGACCATCATATAGACGCACTGGCAGGTTATACCATTCAAAATTACAGACGTGATGCCAATGCAATTACCGGATCCAATTATGCAGATGAATCGCTAAAAACCGTAAATGCTGCCGGAACCAAGACTGCAAGTACGAGTATGAACGCAAACAGGATGTTGTCGCTTATTGGCCGCTTAAATTACAATTACAAGGGCAAATATTTTCTATCCGGTACCATCAGGCGGGATGGCTCATCCCGTTTTGGTTTTGACAGTCAGTACGGTACATTTCCATCCATTTCTGCTGGCTGGATTGTAAGTGATGAGGGCTTTATGGCAAAGTTGCCTGTAATCAGCTATCTGAAACTGAGGGCAAGTTATGGGCTTACAGGCAATGACGAGATCGGAGATTATACCGCTCAACCGCTGATCAGCAGTTCCAATTATGTATTTAATAACACATTGGCCCAGGGAAAAGCATCCAGTACCATGGGTAACAGCCTGTTAAGATGGGAGAGAAACAAGCAGTTTGATGCAGGTATAGACATTAATGTATTTAACGACAGGATTAGCCTTACCTACGATTATTATCGTAAAGTTTCGGACGGGATGTTAGCTACAGTTCCGGTTTCCCGAATTACCGGTTTCACCAGCTTTACTTCTAATGCCGGAGAATTCAGGTTCTGGGGGCATGAATTTGCTTTAAGCACTAAAAATCTGACTGGCGCTGTGAAGTGGAACAGCAATTTCAATATATCTTTTGACAGGAACAGGATCATTCACTTAGGTGCCAGTGACATACCCAATCTTCCGGCTAATGAATACAGTACGCCCTTTATCAATCAGGTTGGTTCCCCATTGTCATTGTATTACGGTTACATTAACGATGGCGTATACATGACCCAGGCAGAGTTTGATGATCCCAAGGTTGCAAAACATGCAACTTCACGCGTAGGAACCGTTAAAATGAGAGATGTAAATGGCGACGGAGTAATCACTTCCGCAGACCGCACAATTATAGGAAATCCTAATGCTGATTTTCTTTTGGGCTTTACCAACGATCTGACCTATAAAAATTTCGATCTGAGTATTTCGTTTTCAGGTTCCATTGGTAATGATATGCGTGACGGTATGTACGAGAGTGCAGGTAATTTAGATGGAAATGCATTTAACGTATATAAAAATATCGATCCCTGGCGTTCAGAAGCAAATCCAGGTGATGGACGGACACCACGGACGCTGCAGCTGCCGGGGGTAAATACTACAGCTTTATACAGAACGATCAATACCAATGCCATCCACGATGCCTCCTATCTGACCTGTAAAAACATTTCATTAGGATACACCTTAAAGCTGCCTGTAAATAAATACATCAGCAAGTTGCGGCTGTACGCCAGTGTACAGCAGGCATTTGTGATTACCAATTGGCCAGGGTTTAGCCCGGAAGCAAGTAACTCAAGTGACAATCTGAATGGTTTACAACTAGGTAACGACGTGGTAACTTACCCGATTCCAAGAACAATTTCATTTGGAATAAATATGGGATTATAGTATCGGCAAACTTCCGCTCAAATATTAAAATATAAACAACGATGAAAATCAAAAACTTTGGATAAATGAAAAATAAGATTTTATATATTTTCTTAACCTTATCGTTAAGTATGAGTTCCTGCTCTAAGGACTTTCTTGATCTCGCTCCCGAAAACCAGCTAAATACAAAGACCTACTTTCAAACTGAAGATGAATTTAACCAGGCACTGATCGGTGCATATGCAGCGCTAAGAGGATATGCGGGAACACACGGCTGGTTAATGGGCGAAATGCGATCAGACAATACCACCTACGAATTTTTTCCGCAAAACAGGGGCGTGGCCATAGTTCAAAAAGAGAACGTAGCGGAGTTTCTGGATGATGCATTAAATGCACAAACCCCAGGTAAGTATTATGCTGCTTACGAATGCATAGCCAGGACCAATTTGATTCTTGACAGGATTGGAGATGCCACTTTTTCTGCTACTTCCAGAAACGCCATAGAAGCGGAATCGAAATTCCTGCGTGCATTTTTCTATTTTGACCTGGTACAATTTTACGGAGGTGTGCCACTATTATTGCACCAAGTTACCAATGCTGAACAAGCCCTTATTCCACGCGCACCCGTAGCTGATGTTTATGCGCAGATAGTAGCTGATTTAACGGACGCAATTACCAAGTTGCCCCCAACCGTAACTTTTCCTCAAAGTGGCAGAGTGACCATTGGTTCCGCAAAAACATTGCTTGCAAATGTTTATATGGTGCAAAAAAAGTATGCAGAAGCAGAAGTATTGCTTAAAGCTGTTACACAACTTGGCTACCAGATCATGCCTGATTATGCTTCCGTTTTTCTTCCTGCCAATAAAAATTTACGGGAGTCGGTATTCGAAATACAATACAAACAAGGCGCTACAGAAGGACAGCAAAGTAATTTTCTTTACCAGTTTATCCCTGCAACTGCCAATACAACAGTAATTACAGGGTTTAACAGTAGTTTGATTAACGGTGCCGGAGGAAATTTTCCTACTCAGGATCTGATTGGAAGCTATGAGCCAGGTGACAAGCGACTGGATGCTTCAATTGCTATTGTTGAAGGTACAAATAATTCTAATGGAGATTTTGTATATGGTGCCGTAAAAAGCGTAGTAGGCTACGTAACCCCTGCCGGAAAAATTGCAAAACCCTTTATCAAAAAGTATATGCATCCGCATACTATTGTAAATAATATGGACGACAACTGGCCAATTTACCGTTATGCAGAAGTGCTTTTGTTTCTTGCCGAAAGCTTAAATGAACAAAATCGTGCACCTGAAGCACTTCCATATCTTAATCAGGTAAGGACGGTACAAAGAACAGGACTGAGCCCGATAACGGAAACCAACCAGACTTTACTACGCGATATCATTGCTAAAGAAAGACGTATCGAGCTGGCTTTTGAAAATAAGAGATGGACTGATCTGTTAAGAACAGGCAAGGCCATTCAGGTGATGACTGCCTTTGGTACAAAAATGAAACTCGATTCAAGGGTGAACCCTGCTGCGTATAATTTGACTAATGATAAGTTGTTATTTCCGATCCCGAAGGCAGAGCTTAATATTAATCCTTTGCTGGTGCAGAACCAAGGTTATTAATATATAAGCTGTGCTCTACTGGCGTGAAAGCGTATAGGCTGATCCTGTCCTTTCATGCCTTTTATAGGCCTTATTCAATAGACACAATATGAAATTAAGAAACATCACGTTTGGCGCTGTAATCGTTACCATCACTTTGATATTTGGCTTTCAAACCAAACCTATACCTGGGAGCGACTTTGAATTGCTTCAAAAGAACTTTAAAAATCCATCAAAGGATTATGGCTCTGTTCCGTTTTGGGTATGGCATACTAAAATGACCAGAGGCATCATCGATTCTATAATGCTGGATTTTAAAACTAATGCATTTGGAGGGGTGATGGTACATCCCCGGCCGGGTCTGATCACTGAATATTTATCAAAAGAGTGGTATGATCTTTTTCAATACACCGTGAAAAAAGGTAAGGAGCTGGGTTTAAATGTATGGATTTATGACGAAAATTCTTACCCAACAGGCTTTGCGGGAGGGCTTGTTCCTGAACAGATGCCCGAATCCTATAACCAGGGACAAATGTTAAGGATGACAAAAACATCCGTGTTTCCGACAGCAGATCATGAGGTGTTTATTGCCTTAAAGGAAATGAACGGTAAATTGATTGATATCACTGCTGAGAAAAGCAAAGAGCAAGGAAAGTCGGGAAGTTATTATCTGTTCAATAAAGTGTATTACGGAAAGCAGGCCGGAATGGTTGGCCCCCCGGATTTTCCTTATGTAGATTTAATGGTAAAAGGTGTGACGCAGAAGTTTATAGATGTCACTTTTAAAGGGTACGAACAAGTAGCAGGTAAGGAATTCGGCAAAACTGTACCTGGAATTTTTTCAGACGAACCAAGCATACCCGCACAGGGAGCAGGAAATGTCAGATGGACACCTGATCTTTTTACCGAATTTAAGGCTACCTGGAACTATGACCTTATTCAGCACCTGCCTTCACTTTTTGAAGAAACCGGAGACTGGAGAAAAGTAAGACATAACTATTTTACTGTGCTGTCACAATTGTTTATAGACCGCTGGTCTAAACCAATGTATGCCTACACGGAAAAAAATAAACTTAAATGGACCGGCCATTATTGGGAACACGGCTGGCCAAATCCAAATGACGTACCGGATAATATGGCAATGTATGCTTACCACCAGTACCCTGGAATTGACATGTTGTTTAACCAGTTTGATGAAAAAAGCCCTAATGCACAATTTGGCAATATACGGTCAGTTAAAGAGCTGGCCAGTGTGGCCAATCAGCTGGGAAAAGAGCGGACTTTGAGCGAAACGTATGGTGGTGCAGGCTGGGAACTGACTTTTAAGGAGATGAAGCGACTTGCCGACTGGCAGTATGTACTTGGTGTTAACCTGTTGAACCAGCATTTATCGATGACCACACTTACAGGTGCCAGGAAATACGATTATCCACCAAGTTTTTCTTATCATGCACCCTGGTGGTCTCATTATAAGCCTCTTAACCAATATTTTGCACGGCTGTCCCTTGCTTTGTCTACGGGTACACAACAAAATAAAATACTGGTCCTGGCACCCACCACATCTGCCTGGATGTATGTTTCCAGGAGCAGGAAGCTGGATAGATTTAATGAGATAGGAAACGCTTTTCAGGCTTTTGTGACCAGGCTCGAAAAAGCACAGGTAGAGTATGATCTGGGTTCAGAAAATGTGATCAAAGATCACGGGAATGTCTCGGGTGGTCAATTTATGGTTGGCAAAACGGCTTATACAACGGTAGTCATTCCACCTGGAATGGAAAATATTGATGCTGCTACTTTCAGTCTTCTGAGGGATTATGTTGCTCAGGGAGGAAAAGTGGTCCAGTTTGCAACGCTGGATTTTCTTGATGGCAGGCATACAGACGTTGTGAAGAATCAACTGGCCAATAAAAAAAATGTACGGCAATTTCCGGACCTTAATGAACAGCTGATAGCTGAACATTTTTCTTCCAGGGATTTTAAAATTTCCAGAAGTGCCGAGGATTCGATTGGAAACCTCTACCACCACCGCAGGCAGCTAAATGACGGACAGCTGATCTTCCTTGCGAATGCCAGCATGACCGGCCCTGCAACAGGAAGCCTGGAGGTTAGCGGGCGTGACGCGATTCTTATGGATGCATTTACAGGTGAATTATCGGATTACCCGGAGGAGGTAATGAATGGGAACATTCTGGTCCGGTTTAACTTACCTGCCGCCGGAAGTCTTTTGCTGTTTGTTTCTAATCAAAAACGTTCAGGATATAGCGCTCAACGGTCATTAAAAAAAGGATCTGTAATGAAAACGGATGTATCTAAAGTGATCAGACCTGCTGAAAATACACTTATGATAGATTTTTGTGATCTAAAACTGAAGGACAGTTTAATTCGGGACTTACATGTTTCCACTGCTTCGAAACTGGCATTTACCCGAAATGGTTTTAAACGAAATCCATGGGATCACCAGATGCAGTTTAGAAAACGGTTCATTGAACGTGATACTTTCAAAATTGGTTCTGGATTTACAGCAAGTTACCATTTTAACATAGAAAAAAATACAGGGTTTAAAAAACTACGGGCCGTTGTAGAGCAAGGGTATTTATGGAACAGCATCCGGATCAATGGTGTAAAAATAGAACCCGCAAAAGGTAAATGGTGGTTAGACCGCTCGTTTTCGGTACTCGAAATTGGCAATTATCTACACCCCGGCGACAATACAATTGCCTTATCGGTAGATCCGATGCGGATATATGCCGAGATTGAGCCGATCTATATTCTTGGGGATTTCAATCTGCAATCTGCAAATAAAGGCTGGAGAGTTGTAGCTCCGGGGCCACTTAATTTTGGTGCCTGGAACCTGCAGGGACTGCCGATGTATGGGCATGATATCACTTACCAGAAAAATCTCAAATTGAGGGACGTTAATGCAAATTATGTGGTGCAGCTTGGTAAATGGGCCGGAACTGTGGCAGTTGTGCATGTCAACGGAAAAGAAGCCGGCCTTATTAGTTCCGAACCTGATAATTTAAATATCACCAGGCATTTAAAGCCAGGGAACAATACCGTTGAAGTTAAGGTTATTGGTAGTTTGAAAAACCTGCTGGGCCCTCACCACAATTCGCCAGAACCCGGTATGGTTGGCCCTGATCATTGGCGTGTGAAATCATACCCCCCCGGAGATCAATATGAAACGCTTCCCTACGGTCTAATGGAAGATTTTAAGGTTGTTAAATATTCTAAATAACTATAAAGTTTGCGCTGTTTTTATGAAAAATGTTACCCTGGCAAATTTTATCTCGATTGACCATAGCCTGGTGATGCCTAAGTATATGCAAATTGCCCGATTTATTAAAAGAGCTATTGAAACCGGCCTGCTTCAAAAAGATGATCCAATGCCATCGTTGAGCAAACTGGCGGAAGAAATTGCAGTTAAGCGTTATACCGTGGAGCTCAGCTATAAATACCTTAAAGAACTGGGCGTGTTAAAGACATGGCCCGGCAAAGGATATTTCGTCAGTGAGCTACCTTTCAGCAGGTCCATCCAGATTTTTTTGCTGCTCAACAAGCTAAGTGATTACAAAAAGGTCTTTTATGATCATTTTGTGGCAACCCTGGGCAGCAGGGCATTGGTAGATTTGCAGGTCTACTATAATGATACCGCCCTTTTTGAGAAGCTTATTGCTAAGGCTGGTAATGGATATACACATTATGTGATCATGGCCCATTTCAACGAACCTTTCCAGAAGCAGTATGAGCTCATCAATCGTTTGCCCAAACATAAACTGATCTTGCTGGACAGAAAAATTGACCAGATAAAGGGAAATTATGGTGGGGTTTATGAGGACTTCAAGGCCGATATATACCAGTCTCTCCAGAAATTGCTGAAGCCGCTGAGTAAATTTCATACCCTTAACTTGCTGCTTCCCTATCACAGTTATTATCCGGACCAATTGACGGAAGGTTTTAATTCATTTTGTCAGGATTATGCCTTTGAGCGCAGAGTTTTAATAGTGAATGAATTTATAGAGGTTAACAAGGGTGAAGTATTTATCTGTTTAAAGGATACGCAGTTACTTTTAGTTATTGAAAAGATGAAAACATTAAACTTTGTGGCCGGAAAAGATATCGGCATTATTTCATACAATGAAACACCGTTAAAAAAATATATCCTGGAAGGAATCACTACCATTTCCACGGATTCAGGGTGTATGGGCAGAGAAGCTGCCCATATGATCTTACAAAATTACAGAAAGCATATAGAATTAAAATGTGAAGTTAACTTAAGAAAGTCCTTATAACCGAAATTTAAACAAAACCTAAAATTAAACTAGAATGAAAAAAACAAATTTAATGCTTAAAAAGGCTTTGTTACTGCTGTGCTTTGGTTTTTGCCTTGCCGCGTGTAAAGAAAGCCAGCTTGCCGATGAAAAAGAAAATTCAGGGCATTTGAAGCCAAGGTCGACCGGAGATTTTCAGACAATGGCAGCAGGTGAAAACCCGTTTACCGTATTGTCTTTTAATGTAAGACATGATGAAGCGGGTGATCCTCAAACTATTGTGCAAAGAAGAGGAAACATTCGCCAGATTATTGTGAATGAGAGCCCTGATGTATTTGGCGTCCAGGAATTTTCTGACGATGGCCTTAAAACCTGGTTCAGAAACGAAATGTCGGCCTTGGGATATGGGGAATATTGCGATACAACGACAGTAGTCACTGTTACGCCCAAAGCAATTTTCTTTAAGAATTCAAGATTTGCGCTTCAGAGAAGCGGTACAGTAAAGTTGGGCGCACCACCGATATTCGATTTGGCCAGCTGGGTAGTACTGCAGGACAAAATTACCTCCAACAGGTATTTTATTAGCAATAGCCACTGGCGGTTCGACTCGGTAGCTACCAGAATTGCAAATGCCAACGCGCTGGTTGCTATGGTGAACAGTCAGAATACAGACAACCTACCTGTTATTGTATTCGGCGACTTTAACGCGATACCGGGAACAACTGAGGTTAATACTTTAAAGAATGGCCTGGATGTGGTTGATGCACTTGGTGACAATGAGGGTGATTTTACTTTTCACAGTTGGAAGGGAGTTGATATAAAAAAAATAGATTATATCATGAGTAACAGGAAAATGGCATTCACCAGCTGGGAAGTAATTAAAACAAAGTTTGGTGAATATTGGCCTTCGGATCATTACCCAGTTAAGGCCACTTATGTTCCCGGCATATTTGACGGACCACATACCGATGCAAATGGCAAGAGTGCGAACGCAAATACCAAATTTTACTTTGCCGATGTTAACGGAGATGGAAAAGATGACAAAATTTACTGGCTTCCAACCTACGATAGCGGAAAGCCGCAGGTGTTTTTATCCAATGGAAATGGCACATTTGCATCGCCAGCAGTTACACATGCCGCATCTGCTTCAACAGCAACTACCACCAGGTATTATTTCGCAGATGTGGATGGTGACGGAAAAGCTGACCTCATCCGCTGGGACCCAACTTTGAATAGTGGCCATACCAGGGTTTATTTGGCCACAAGTAACGGAAATTTCAGTTCAACTGTAGTTGATAATACTGAAGGCACCAGTGCCGGTACAACTACCCAGTACCATTTTGCCGATGTAAGCGGTGATGGAAAAGCCGATAAAATTTACTGGAACTCAACCTTTGATTCGGGTAAAACGCGTGTTTTTCTGGCTACGGGTTCAGGGCAATTTAATGGAACAGCAGTTGCAGGTTCTGTGGGGGCCAGCACAACAGCCGGTACCACATTCTGGTATGCGGATCTTAATGCTGACGGCAAAGCGGATAAAATACTTTGGCATCCTACGCTAAATGGGGGCCAGACGATGGCGTATCTTTCCAATGGAGATGGTAATTTCACGGCTTCATCATCATTCAGTTCCGGTGCTACGAGTGTATCTGCAAATACAAAATTCTATTTCTCAGATATAGACGGGGATGGCCGTGCAGACAAGGTATATTGGAATCCTGATAATTACCTGGGAAAATTAAAAGTATATTTTGCCAGGACCAACAATGCTTTTCAAGGCCCTTATTACAGTTTAAGGGGTACCTCACAGAGTGCCAATACCCAATTCTTTTTTGCTGATATCAGTGGTCAGGCAGGGGGAGTACGAAAAGCTGACCAGATCCGCTGGAACTATGCAGAAAATACCGGAGAACTCCGTAATTATTTTGCCTATTAACAGGACAGAGGTGGTTGTAACTGATTGTACAGTCACGTCGGAAAGAAGGGAATTTTCGATGTGACTGTTTAACAGAAAAAGGCCGTCCCATTAGAAATTATATTGAACTTTTTTAAAACGTACAAAAACAAAATGATGAATAACGCAAAATTAAAAGAATCAGGTGTTTATAGAAAGTACCTGAACGTCCTGGACAGCAGCATTAGTTATATTGAATCAGGCATTGGAAACCCGGTAGTGTTCCTTCATGGTAACCCTACTTCTTCTTTTTTGTGGCGAAATATTATTCCAATTGTCAGCAAGACCGCCAGGTGCCTTGCTCCGGATTTGATCGGGATGGGCGAGTCGGGCGAATCGTCCGGTGATCATCACGGATTCCATGATCATTTCAGATATCTTAATGAATGGTTTAAAAACATGGATTTTGAAGATCAGATTACGCTTGTATTACATGACTGGGGTTCCGCTCTTGGCTTTCATTGGGCTTACATAAACCCTGACAAGATTAAAGCAATTGTTTATATGGAAGCCATAGTTCAACCAAGAATCTGGTCAGATTTCCCGGATGGAAGGGACAAAATATTTAGAATGTTAAAATCTGAAGCCGGTGAAGGTTTAGTCTATGAGCAAAACTTCTTTATAGAAACAGTTTTACCGAAAAGCATCATCAGACCGCTTACTGAGGAAGAAATGGATGTATACAGAACGCCATTTACCAGTAAAAATAGCCGTAAAACAACATTGGATTTAGCCAGGGACCTTCCTATAGAAGGAGAGCCGGCAGATATAGTCAAAATCGTAGATGATTATGGAAAATGGCTTAAATATTCTGATATCCCGAAGCTATTAATTGTTGCAGAGCCGGGGGCATTATTACACGGACGTAATCTTGAATTTGCCCGCAGCTGGAAGAATCAGCAGGAAATTACTGTTAAGGGCATTCACTATTTGCAAGAAGATTCACCGGTTGAAATCGGGGAAGCTATTCGTGGTTTTTTGAATTCATCCGCTTGCAGCACAAATAACTCTACAGATTTGGACAAGTAATAAAAAAATATATAAATTGTAAGGATCTTAGCATGAATTACATGAGCCTGACTGAATTTGCAACCAATTGGATTAATGACTGGAACAGCCACGATTTTGAAAAAATCTTGTCCCATTATTCAGATGATCTCGAAATAACTACCCCGATGATTAAAATTGCGCTCGGCTCGGAAACGGGTACTTTGAAAGGTAAAATAACTGTAGCTAACTATTGGCAAGCTGCGTTAAAGAAGTTTCCGGATTTACATTTTGAGTTAATTGAAGTGACTGAAAGCGTCAATTCTGTTGCTATTTATTATAAGTCCGTGATGAACAAGAGGGCAATAGAAGTCATGTTTTTTAATGATCAGGGAAAAGTAAACAAGATGATCGCTTTTTACACCTCTTAATCCCGATGAAAACTTTCAAGCTGAATCAAAGAAACTAATAGGTTAAAGTTATTGGCGAGATTGGTGTTTGGCAGGGGCATTCACCGGATCAGCTTAAAGCCATGAAAGACGGACTGGAGAAATTGAAGTAACAAGGTATAAATGAGATTATAGATTAACTTTATGCCCATGGAGATAAATATAATTATAAAGGCATTTAAAGAGTTGACTATTGAGGAGCTTTATACGCTCCTGAAACTGCGAAATGAGGTTTTTGTAGTGGAACAGAATTGTGTTTACCTGGATACTGACGATAAAGACCAATCGTCTTTTCATCTGATGGTATTTAAGGATAATTTGCTTGCCGGTTACACGAGATTAGTCCCGGCTGGGCTTTCCTATCCTGAAGTTTCCATTGGACGTGTAGTTACCGCTGCGCAATTTCGCGGAAATGGCTTCGGTAAACAGTTAATGGAACTGGCTATTGAGGGCTGTTATGAAAAATTTGGCAAAGTTGATATCCGGATCAGTGCGCAACATCACCTGATAAAATTCTATGGTTGTGTTGGATTTGTTACTGTTGGAGATATGTATATGGAGGATGGGATACCACATATCGGAATGCTGAAACGTTACTTGTAATTAATTACCTGAACTGCCCCATTAGTACCGTTGCTACTTTCCGTTCGCTACGGAAATCATAGTAATGATAATCCGTGGGTTGGTTAACAATTCCGTTTTGTGGTTTCCCGTTAATGTACATGCTGGATGAACCGCCGCCGTCCAGGTTTAATGCATCAGTGCAATGGAGTGATTTCATCACTACTGCAAGTTCGGCAATGCTTAGCCCTGCTGAACTTGGAGAATTACCATCGGCTACTAAAAATATGAATTGATGGGAAGCTGTGATTCCTATAGCGGTACGACTGAACCTCTTTAAACTAAAACTATGTTTCAACTGCGATATGATCTGATTGTTGTTGATTAATACCGGCCCCCCACTTAATATGGTTGGGGTAGATTGAAGTGTATTCCAACCCCCTTGTGGTTTTACCGCAAGCTTCCATTTTCCCTTTCTTGTCTTTATCAGGGCGCCAGAGTCCAGTCCTTTAATAAAATAGTCTTCTCCCAATTCTTCCCTGGTTTGCCTGATAATTTTACCGTCTACTTTTAAAAAGCATACTGGGCCGCCTTCTTCGGGATGGAAAAAGCTACCATTGATGGCAAAATCTGCCTGAGCTGATTTTGCAAATGTGCTGGTTTTTTTTAGGGAATCGGCACTCCAGCCAATGGCCAGGTTTAATGTTCTTAAGGATTTAATTGTGATGATGTGTAATCTTTGTTTATCTCCAAAAAGGTTTTCAGTATAATATTTAGTATAAACAACACCTGGCCCCAATTGCGCTGAGGTCCATGTTCCCTTAGCGAATAGTTTTTCATCAGCTGTTTGATTTTTTTTAATGCTGCAGGATGAGCAAATGATCAACCAACTTAGGATGATATGAATAAGTTTCTTTTTCATTTTCGGGTATTTGGTGATTTAATTGATCTGTTAAGATCGGGGATATACCCCCGATCTGCTACGCTAATTCATTTTAATTGGCGGAATCCCACCAAACTTTTTTTCCTGTATAATCCGGAGCCAGGCCGCCGATAGCTTCAACCTGAGCTTTGTTATAGTCGATCTCGGTTGAAAAGGGGGGAAGTCTTCTTACCCAGGCGCCCTTCAAGGCGGGATTAGCGCCTGGAGGTTGTGCCAATCCGGGATAAATTTGAGGGCTGTAATCCATGCGCCGCATATCCACCCAAATTTCAGGCTGAAAAACTAAGGAAATATATTTTCCGATCATGATGTCTTTTAGTGAAAGACTGGCAGGATTCTGTGCAACTGCAGCGCTTTGCATATAAGTATTTTGTTCAGCAATACCCACCCCCATACGTTGCAGGTTATTGGTTATTGCACTTTTGTACGCGGTATGTGCACGCATTTTATCTCCTGTTCTGAAAGCCGCTTCTGCTTCAATAAATTTCAGCTCATCAAATGTGAGTAAGCAATACTCGCTGTTTTCACTGGTATAGAATTTACCCCAGAGCGACCCGATCAGCTCGGGGTTGAGGCCATCTTTTGTAATACCATTGGTAACCCCTCTGTACACTCCATCGCTTCCAGGATTTACGATCTTTTCCAACCTTGGGTCTCTTACGCCGTTCATGCCCTCTCCGTTTAATAAATTCACGAAATACTTGTTCCAGGTTTTAGCTGAACTTGGAAGGTTTCCATCGGGGCTCCATGGATGTGCATCCGGATAGGGGCCCGGATATATAAATATGGGCTCTCCGGAACGGTCCTGAAATGACTTGTCAATGAGAGAAAGTACCTCTTGAGGGTTATAATTAGGTTTTTTACTTAAATGGTTTAATAATCTCGCCTTAAGTGCAAAACCAAATTTTTTCCATTTGTTAAGGTCACCACCATAGAAAATATCCTCATCACCTACCGTTCTGAAAGAAGGTTTGTCGAATTGCTGTTCCGCATCGTCAATCAATCCTAAGATTTGCTGGTAAACATAATCCTGTGTATTGAATTTAGGTTGCGCAATTTCTTTATTTGCCTCATCGTAGTATACTTCACCAAAAAGATCTGTTGTATAAGCATAGCAAAGTGCTTTGATTAACTTACCTATCCCTACGTAAGCGAATGATCCTTCTTCCGTTGCCCATTGCATCATCGCTTCGTTATTAGAAGCTACAAAGAAATAATTATTTTGAAATTCATAGTTCACTGCTCCCAGATCAACCCAGTTATCAACATTTGGAGTAGTTAAGCGGCTGGTAGCCAATTGTTGTGTAATTGTGCTTGTAGGCAGGCCTGCGGTTGCCTGCAATTCTAAAGCCTGGCGAAGGACATTAGTGAGCATTTTATCAGGTGTGGTTTTAGCTGGCCCGTTTGGGTCTTCTATATCTAAAAATCCTTTTTTGCAACTGGTAATACCAGTTATGATGAGGATCAATATGTATATGGAATATCTTTTCATGATGAGCTGATTTTTAGTTAAAAAGTTGCGTTAATTCCGAAGGAGAAACCCCGGGTAGAGGGAAAACCTAAATAGTCTATGCCTACAGTACCTGTTCCCCCCACTCCGGCACCGCCCGAACTGAGCTCAGGATCAAAACCAGAATAGTTGGTAATTAAAACCAGGTTTTTAGCTGTTAGATTAAGGCTCAGCTTTTTTACCGGTGTTTGTTTCAGCAACTTTTGTGGAAGTGTGTAAGAAAGGGAAAGGTAGCGTAGCCTGTACCAGGTGCCATCTTCCAGGAAGTTTTCGGCGTTGGCCGCATAGATTGTGGTATAGTAATTCTGGTCCAATAAAACCTGTTTCATATTCGGCACATAGGATCCATCCGCGTTTTTTGTAACACCAGGTAAAACCACCATCTGGTTGCGGTTTAAAGTTTTTGTGCTTAATCCACTTTTTACCAGTTCGTATTCAGTACCGTTAAAAATTGTACCTCCTTTACGGGCATCTATTAAAAAGGAAAGGTTCAGGTTTTTATAGGTAAAGGAATTGCTGAGGCCCGCGATCCAGTCTGGTTGCCTGCTTACACCTAAATCAACCTGCTGGCTGGTATTTACAGTGGGATATCCATTGTCCCCGATAATTACCTGTCCATTCTCGTTTTTGGTATAGGTAGTTCCCCTGATGCCATAAAAATTGCCGTTTAAAAAGGAGCTGCCTTCTGCTAAATTAAAAACCGCAATTGCATTGCTGTTTCTAAATACACTTGTGCCCAATGGTAATTCAGTTACTGTAGCTTTATTTGTGCTCCAGTTCAGGTCGACAGTCCATTTAAAATCATTGCGGTTAACCGGCATAGCATTTAATGAGAGCTCAAACCCTTTGTTCAATATAGTACCGCCATTTATCAGTTTAAATATAAACCCTGTACCCTGACTTACCCTAGGCTGTGTGATCTGGTCTTTACTTTCTATACGGTAGTAGGTGATGTCGAAGTTCAGACGGTTGGAAAAAAAGCCTAGTTCTGTACCTATTTCAAGTGAATTGGTATATTCGGGCCTTAAAAATGAATTGTTGGCATAAAAGCCATAACCAAATCCATTTCCCAGAACGATGCCTGGATCTGTTGTTAGCTGCGTTTGCAACTTATTGGGCGGGGCATCTTTTCCGACTTTAGCATAGGTAGCCCTTACTTTGCCATAGCTGAATACAGCTGATTTCATGTTTAATAATTTTGAAAAGACGGCACTTCCACCTATGGAAGGATAAAAAAAGCTTCTGTTTTGTTCCGGAAGGGTAGATGACCAGTCATTTCTCCCTGTAACATCTAAAAAGAAGATAGATTTGTAATCCACTTGGAAGTTTCCGAAAACGCCGATCAGTTTTTTATCGGCAAGGTATTGAGTATTGAACTTATTTGCCGTATTGTTCATACTTACAAATCCGGGATTGAGAAAGTTGGTTCCAAAAACGGTATTATTGGTGTAATTGTTGAGTTCGAAATTTTGCCCTATTAACAGAGTTAGGCCGGTTGATTTCCCGATCTTTGTATGTGCATTGGCCAGAAAGGTAGAAGTAAGTATTTTATTGAAATATTCGGATTCCAATAACCCGCCGTTGCTATTTTGGTTTAAAGAAGTACCGGGCGAACGTAAGCTCTGATAGTTTTCCCTGTAAAAATCTACACCGATCCGATAGGTGAAATCCAGCCATAAAAGTGGTTCATATTTAACCTGCCCCGTTCCTATAAACCTGTCCAGTTTTGAACTGACAGGATTGTTATGGACGCTCCAGTATGGATTGTCGATATCTTCATTGATATTGGATACCAATCTCCGTCTTGTGCCATCGGCATTCAGGTAATTTTTCATGTCATCACTGAGCGGCCAATAGGCAATACTTCCAAATACACCTCCTGATCCGTTATTGACACCCGGTCCTTGTAAAGCTTGCTGAGATAGGGTATGGATGTAATTAGAAGTGAAGCCAACTTTCAACTTATCAATCACGTTAAGGTCTGAATTTAAACGAAATGATTTCTTTTTGAATCCGGTTTGAGGTACGATGCCCTTTTGGTCTGTATTTGCTGCGCTGGCATAAAATGTTGTTTTATCTGTGCCGCCAGAGAAGGACAGGTTATTTGTCCAGATCCGGCCTGTTTGAAAGAAACTTTCTGCATTGTTGTAAAGGGTAGCATTTTCGCCAGACAATGGCCCCCAGGATAATCTGGAATTCACATCCTGACCACCTGTACCCATTTTATATACATTTTGAAAATCCGGCAGTCGATTTTGTTCCTGAAGTTCAAAATCATTATTGAACGTAATTTTACCTTGACCAGATACTCCTTTTTTTGTGCTGATGATAATAGCTCCGGCAGCAGCTTTTAATCCATACAGCGCCGCGGCAGCCGGCCCTTTTAATACGGTCACAGATTCGATGTCATCCGGATTGATATCGACCGCCCTATTGCTGTTGCTCACTGTTCTGGCCAGCTGACCGCTTGACCCTTGTGGTTCGGCAATAGTGCTATTATCCACAGGAATTCCATCTATTACAAAAAGTGGCTGATTGTTACCGTCAAGTGAGGTTCCGCCGCGAAGTATGATGTCTGCCGATGCTCCCGGGGTTCCACTGGAACTGGTAATTTGTAGTCCTGCAACCTTGCCCTGCAATGCATTGCCGATATTGTATTGTTTGGAAGCCTGAATGGCCTGTTCATTTACTTTTTGAACGGCATAAGAGGTACTTTCTTTATTCCTTGTAATTCCAAATGAAGTAACCACAACTTCGTTCAGCAGCTCATTGTTTAACAGGAGCTGTACTTCAATTTCGGATTTTCCTGCTAAAGCGATTTCCTTAGTAAGGTAACCTACATAAGTGATAACCAATGTTTCCTGTGTATGGTTTACGGTGAGTTTAAAATATCCCTTTTCATCTGTGACTGTTGACGCGGAGCCAGATTTTGTTTTCACGGCGGCACCTGGTAAAGGCTTGCCGGTTTCGTCTGTAACTTTTCCGGTAATTACGGCATTGGCTATCGTTCGGGAAATGGTCGTTAAGTCTCCAGGTGCTGTGACCTTGATGACTACGGTATGGTCGAAGATTTTGTAGTACATGCCCGTACCTTTCAGGCACTGACCGATCGCCTCTTCAAGTGGTAAGGAATGAAGTGTGACATTGACTTTTCCTTGTTTAAGAACTTCATCCCGGTTATAGAAGAAATGATAGCCTGTTTGACTGGAGATTTCCTTAAAAATTTCCGGAAAAGTACTGTTCCGTTTTTGGATGGATACTTTTTGGCTATAGGTTTTAGCATTTAACTGCGTAAGTAATATTAAAATTAATAAACAGGTTAATTTCATAATTCGCAATACTTGATATAGCCCAGGAGGGTACGCCCCCCTGAAAAATGAATTTAAATTCATAATTTTACATAGTTTGAGTTGACATTTAGGTTCGTTACTTAATCAAGGCTCATTTTATCCGGGGATTGCTGGAACTTTCCCCGGTTTTTAGCCATTTATTTAGGTTATTTTTTTTTCATAGGCCCTTTTTTATAATTTGATTTATTCTACTATAATTTTATTTTTTTGAGTGGTTAATTTTAAACCGGAATAAGACAGCATCTTAATCAGCTCGTCTGAATTTATATTTCTGGAAATTACTCCATCAAAATGCTTGCTGGTCAGTTTTCCACGGTATTCGATATTCACGTTGTACCATCTGGAGAATTCCTGTAATACCTGATCTACCGGTGTGTTGTTAAAATGAAAGAATCCGTTTTTCCAGGCCAGGATCTGATTTTCATCAAATTTTTTCAGGACCTGAGCGGGTGAATGCGTAGAATCGGCATAAATTTCCTCTCCTGGTTGTAATAAATAAGTGCGTTCTTTGTGCCTAAAGGTAATCTTTCCTTCCATTAGGCTGGTCTTACTGATTTCATGGGGATAAGCTTTGATGTTGAAATGTGTTCCTAAAACTTCGACGGTATTTCCATCTGGTAACTGAACGAGGAATGGCTGATGTGGTTTCTTTTTTACTTCAAAATAAGCTTCACCGCTGAGCGTGACTGTCCTGTTATTTTTATCAAACTGCACCGGGAATTTTATGGAGGAGGATGCATTTAGCCATACTTTTGTACCATCTGCCATCGTCAATTTATACTGGCCACCTCGTGGCGTGTAAAGTGTATTTATTTGATTCGAAGCAAGACCTGCGGCAACAGGTAAATAGTTCAGGCTACTGTCATTTTTTATTACATTACTGTTGCCTAATGTATTTGTGCCGTTTTGAATCGAATCTAAAAACATGGTGCGTCCATCTCCGAGTATTAGCATAGCTTTGTTTTTCCCCGGGGTATAACTAATCAGCTGTTTTGCGGATGCTCCTGATCTTTGACTGGTAGGGGCCAGGTTTTGATTCCGGTAATTAATGGAAAACCATGCTACAGTGATGAACAGTATAACTGATGCAGCAATTTTTGCGGGCAAATACCATTGTTTTGATGCATTCAGTTTACGTTCATTCCTTTCGATAAGCAGGTGGATTTTGTTCAGCAAATCCTGATCTGAGGGTAACAATGTTTCGTCAGAAGTGTGTTGCTTCATCAGGTTTTCCAGATGATATTGATAAAACCTGATTTCCTGTTCGGATGCTTCCCCTTTAACTATTTTATCTGCAATTTCTTTAATGTCCATCGAATTTATTTAGCCGCTTTATGACTCAGTCGATTTGCTGATGGCCAGCCCCCAAAGGGTTTGGAAATTTAATTCGATTTAGAAAAACGGAAATAGTGTATTCAACCTGTCAAGCGATAAACGAAGCTTTTTAAGGGCGATAGATATTTGATTTTCAACCGTTTTCTCTGAAACCTGTAGTTTTTCGGCAATTGCCTTATTGGGCAATCCCTCAAACCTGCTGAGCTTGAATATCATTTGACAGCGTTCGGGTAGGTTGGAAGTGAAATCTGAAATGATGGCCTGTAAATTCCTCAATTCAATTTCAAGCACTGGATCGGGGGATTGATCCTGTTCGGGAAGTTGTTGAAGATATTTAGAAACCACTTTGACCTTACGGAAGATTGAAGCTATTTTAAATTTTAATATCGCATTTAAGTAAGCTGATAAATTTTCGATTTGATGCTTTTCCCTCTTCAGCCAAAGATAAGCGAAGATATCCTGGATCAGATCTTCACAAACTTCCTGTTCGCTAAGCAGGTAATAGGCTTTTCTGTATAGTAATTTCCAGTATCTATGGTAAATTTCATCAAAAGCATACCCCTCGCCTTGCTTTAGCAATTTTGCCAATTGTGAATCAGAAAGATTATGGTAAGCAACATTTGGCATTAAAGATTCGCTTTAAATCAATGATATACATGAAACTAACAGTAATATTAAGAAATCTTTAATTAAAAAAGAAAATTTGGGTAGTGACGCCATACGATCGGCTGAGCGTATATCACAAAAAACCCGGAATTGTTGCTGCAACTATTCCGGGTATCGTTAAACTAATATATAGGTAGAAATGGGGGGCAATTTTAATTTGATGAAACAGTTCCATCCGGATTTAAAGATTTGTTTTGTTTTACAGAGCCGTTAGCAACATGGAATATAAAATCCTTAGGATCCTGTTTGCCTAATATTTTACGTAAATTGACCTCAATAGAGAGCGGGGTGTCAGGGGCGCAGTTTCCGGCGTTGTCGTTATTCAATACCAATTTTATCTGACCTGGATAAGATAATAAAATAACCCCATCCCATATAACCTGAAAGTCTTCTTCGGTGCATCCTCCTTTTACATTCAGGGTTAGAATATCGCCGTTTCGATGGATGTTCTCTATAGTAAATTTGCCTTCGCCATCAGTTCTTTGTTCAACTAAAGCGGCATACTTTTCAGCACTTTTCAGCAGGTTTTTATCGAGCGTCATTTCAGCATCTTCTGATGATTTTTTACATGAAAAACATGTTATTGCAATTGCAGCGATCAGGATAATGTAGCGTAAATTAATTTTCATTGGTTTAGGTTTAAAGGTGAATTATTTGTTTTTGCATAAAACGAGGATTACCTTCCAAACGCTACACCTTTATTAACGGTTAACGCATTATTAATAAAAAGATCAAAATAGGATAGTAAATCTATCTATATCGGGTAGTAATACGGCAGCATTCCAACCTATTATTGTATAATGTTATAAATTGAATGCACTAATTTACCTCTTATGAAGTATAGCAGATCTTCCTTTTTTGCAGTAATAACTCGAAAACAATGAATAAGATAAAATTTAAACGTAAAAAACAAAATAGGATATATATTTAACTAAATAGGTTAAAATACATGGTAGCAAATGAGAATATATTTGCTTTAGTATTGCATAACGACAAGAAAAAATACAGATTTAACTTAAACACTTTTTAATTATGATTGTAGATATTCACACCCATGTTTTTGATCCAAAGAAAGATTTAGGTCCGAGACTGCTTGCTGACATGAAGAACGTTGGTGTAGATCCGGCTCCTTGGGGGGGGGATATTAAACAAGCGCATTTGGAATCAACCCTTGTCGCTGACGTGGCTGTAGTATTTGGGTTGAAGGCTAGGGCAACAGGATGGAATATTCCAAATGAAGATGTTGCAGCACATGTCGCCAAAGCAAAAAATCGTTTACTTTTTTTCGCTTCAATCGATCCCTCAGAATCCGACTATATGGAGGAATTGGAAAAATGTCATCAGGATTTGGGTGCTGTGGGAATAAAAATGGGACCGCTATATCAAAATGTTCCTGCTGGAGACCCCAGATGTTATAACATATATAAGTATTGCGTAAAACATGGCTTACCAATTCTTTTCCATACAGGGACAACTTATGCAAGCGGTGTTCCTTTAGAGTATTCAAGACCCGTTCATTTTGATGCGGTCGCCCATGATTTTCCCGATTTAAAGATGATTCTTGCTCACTTAGGTCATCCATGGGAGGGTGAAGCCATTTCAGTTATCAGACGTAATCCCAACGTATATGCGGATTTATCAGCTTTATATTACCGCCCATGGCAATTTTATAATTCTATGCGCCTGCTGGTGGAATACCGTGCAGAACATAAACTTCTTTTTGGTTCCGATTTCCCGGCTACTACTACTCAGGGATCGTTGGATGGAATCAGGAACGTAAATGCCGTAATTGGCGAAAGTGGATTGCCATCAATTCCAAAGGAGGTTATAGAAAACATCATTAACCGTAATTCATTAGAATTGTTGGGACTGCCCAATCCAAAATTTCTTTAAGTGATACCAAAATTTTGGGGCCTTATTAATCACAAATAATAAAAAAATACACACTTTAATTTTTAACATATGAATATAATATGTATTGCTGCGCATCCAGATGATACGGAGCTTCAATGTGCCGGTACGCTGGCGCGTTATGCCAAAGAAGGGCACAATGTTACGATTGCCGTTTTTACAGACGGAAGTATGGGGGATCTGGTAATTAAGCCTGCTGAACTTACTGCTATGCGAAAGCAGGAGGCCAAAAATGCCGCGGATGTTATTGGTGCTCATTTTATTTGGGGAGGCATCGTTGATGAGCATGTATTTACCGATTTGGAATCCAGGCGCAGAATGATTGACATTCTCAGAGAAGCTGACCCTGATGTTATCTTCACACATGCCCCTAATGATTATCATCCGGACCACAAATATGTAAGCCAATTGGTATTCGATTCTTACTTCCAGAAAGGATTGCCATCTATGCCTAATCAAAATCTTCCCGCTTGTCGTTTCGGGCAATCGCAACTTTATTACATGGATAATCTCTGTGGAATAGGATTTAATCCTACGGAATATGTTGACATAACCGAAACATTTGAAACGAAAAAAGAAATGTTAGCTTGCCATATAAGTCAGGCTGCTGCATTCGAGGATATGGCGAATACGGATATGATGGCAATGATAGAAATTCAGTCCAGGTTTCGCGGATTGGCTGCCGGATGTAAATATGCTGAAGGATTTACTCGCGTAGATGCTTATCAGAGAGGACTAACCCGAAGAATATTACCCTAACTCAAAACCTCAATTTTAATATTATCGTTTATGGATAATTTTCATTTATCAGCACTTGATGTGACTATCATAATAATAATGACATTATTTGTTGTGGTAATTGGCTTAATCGCAGCTGTAAATACCAATAAGACATCGAGCGGCTATTTTTTAGCAACGGGAAAGATGCCCTGGTACCTTATTGGGGCTGCCTTTGTGGCCACGAGTGCAGGAAGTGAGGCCCTGGTTGGATCGATTGGTGCTACTTATAAACATGGTTTAGGGATCGTTAATTGGGAATGGTGGGCTTTGCCCACTTATTCACTGCTAATTATATTCTTTGTTCCAATGTATTTACGCAATAGAATTTCTACCGTTCCTGAGTTTTTGAAGAACAGGTATGGTCCGGTTTGCGCCAATATATATAGTGTGGTGATCTTGTTTGGTTATATTTTTGTATTCCTTCCTCCTGTTATCTGGGGAGGCAGTATCACTTTTAGTGACCTTACCGGATGGGATATAAATTATGTTATGGCTGGTATCGTGCTGCTCACTGCAAGTTATACCTTACTCGGGGGGTTGACTTCAGTGATGTGGACGGATGCCATTCAACTTCTTTTTCTTATCGGAGGTGGAATAGTATTCTATTTCGTTGCACTTAATCATATTCCAGGAGGTTGGAGTGCAATGGTTACCGCAACTCCGGAACGATTTCATTTGGTCCATCCTCCTTCAGATCCTAATTCACCCTTATTGGGACTTGCTGTAGCATCTTTTGGGGTATTCTTGTTTTATCAATCTTCTAACCAGGTAATGATACAGCGTATCCTCTCAGCCAGATCTGTATGGGATGGCATGATGGGTGTTATATTTGCGGGTTTTGTTAATTTGATCCGCCCCACAATAACTTGCTTACTTGGTCTGGTTGTGTATCATTGGTTGGTTGTAATGCGTCAAGGACCACCTTTGACTAATCCGGATGACGCTTTTGCAGTAGCCTTAAAAGCCTTTGCACCCTCTGGACTTAAAGGTATCGTTCTGGGAGGTTTTCTCGCTGCAATTATGGCTTCCATTAGTTCACTGGTAAATTCCATTTCTACCATATTTTCATTAGATGTATATAAAGGATATATATCGAAAAATGCAGAAGACAAAACTTTGGTTAAAGCTGGCCGGATATCGGGAGCAGCCGCGCTGTTAGTTGGAACTTTGATATCACCGCTGGCCGGAACAGTAGGTCTTTTCACCTATTTCCAAATGGGCGTAACCTATATCGCCACACCATTCATTTCGGTAATGTTATTGGGGATATTCTGGAAAAGAACCAGTTATAAGGCCGCAATTTATGGACTTATTGGCGGTGTAATCATTCAAATCATTATTGTATTGGTTTTTTATTTCCTGGACATTGAGCTTCATTGGTTATACATTGGCGCTATTGCAGAAGTCCTGACAATTGTCCTCATTATCCTTGTATCACTGCGTTCAGAATCACCACCTGTTGTACAAACAAAACCATACACATGGAACTTGTCCTGGCTTAAAGTTCTCGATGACGGGGCTGAAAGACCATGGTACCAACATGTTAAGTGGTGGTTTCTTTTATATGCCATAACATGGGGCATTGTCTACTGGTCCTTCAGATAAGTTCATAAACGTTAAATCTATAAAATTGGTAATATGGTAAAATATTTTAAAAAAGGGGTGAAGACGCCTGAAAAAATTAACTCAAATCAGCAGGTTAAAAAAACGGTTGAAGAAATTCTTAGTCAAATAGAAAAAGGAGGTGATCATGCATTGAGAACAATTTCAAGATCCTTGGACAGCTGGTCTCCTGATAATTTTCGGCTTTCTGATCTTCAGATAGCAGAGATTATTGAAGAAGTGCCTATCGGCACAAGAAAGGATATTCTATTTGCTCAAGAACAAGTCAGAAATTTTGCCATAAAGCAAAGGTCTACTATTTTAGATTTGGAAGTAGAGACACTACCTGGTGTTTTTCTCGGCCATAAAAATATTCCTGTGGAAGATGTTGGATGCTATATTCCTGGGGGTAGACATCCTATGGTTGCTTCTTCACACATGAGCATAGTAACTGCAAAGGTGGCCGGGGTAAAAAGAGTAATTGCTTTTACACCACCCATCAATGGTGCTATTCCCAAGGCAACAGTATGTGCCATGCATTTTGCAGGTGCAGATGAAATATACATTGCTGGTGGAGTGCAGGCATTAGCTGCTATGGCTTTTGGTACAGAGTCCATAAAGGCTGTAGATATGATTGCCGGCCCCGGGAATGCTTACGTAGCTGAAGCTAAAAGGCAACTTTTTGGAATAGTAGGAATTGATTTGTTCGCAGGACCAACGGAAATTTTAGTTATAGCTGATGATACTGCCGATGCTGAAATGGTGGCCTGCGACCTGCTTAGTCAAGCTGAACATGGACCTACTTCAGCAGCAGTATTAATAACTACCTCTGAAAAACTTGCACAAGAAACTGTATCTGAAATTGAGAGACAATTAAAGCTCCTTTCTACTGCTGAGGTCGCTAAAATTGCCTGGAAAGATAATGGCCAGATTATAATTGTTAATAGCGATCAGGAAGCAGTAATTGAGGCTAACAGTTTGGCTTATGAACATGTGCAGATATTAACTAAAGACCCACATTTCTATTTAGATAATTTAACAAACTATGGAGCGCTTTTCCTAGGGCCGGAGACCAATGTTACATTTGGGGATAAGGTGATTGGAACGAATCATATTTTGCCGACAATGAAAGCGGCTAGATACACAGGGGGACTCTGGGTAGGGAAATTTCTTAAAAATTGTACATTTCAAAGATGTGTTCCGGCAGCTAGTGCAATGATAGGGGAATATGCAGTTCGTTTGTGTGAACTGGAAGGATTTGCGGCTCATGAAGCTCAGGCGGCTTTAAGGGTTAAACGATATGGGCATCTATTATAAGAATTGTTTGATTTATATTAACTACATACTATTTACTTTAATTCTTTTTTATGAGCAAAATTAAAATTAACCATCCAGACAGGGCTGATTTTATAACAGGGGCATTTTCTGATGGTGTCGTAATTGATGGCTTTTTATTTGTAAGCGGGCAGGCTTCTGTTGATTTTAAAACTTCAAGATTTGTATTGGGAACAATAGAGGAAGAAACCCATTTAACCCTGCAAAACATAAAAGCTGTTGTTGAGGCTGCTGGTGCCACAATGGATGATGTAGTGAAATGCACATCACATTTAAGTGATATCAATGATTTTGACCGTTATAATGAGGTGTATGCTCAATATTTTACTGGTGTACGGCCTGCTAGAACTACGGTTCAATCTGTAATGGGTAAGGGCATTAAGGTTGAAATTGACTGTATTGTTAAATTGCCGGGGTAAAGCATTTAATTTAACGCCTTAAGGTGGTTAATGCGGTATTGCTTGGGTTGGCAGTTCTTGAATTTCTTGAACTGCCGGTAAAAAAAAGGAATACTTTCAAAGCCTGAATCATAGCAAATCTCACCTATTTGCTTGTCTGTGTCAATAAGTAATTTGCAGGCTTTGCTGATTTTGTATTCATTAAGAAATTCAAAGAAGGATTTCTTCATTACCTTACTAAAAAATCTTGAAAAATATTCGGGGCTCATGTAAACCTGTGCAGCCACATCGCTTAATGATATCTTTTCCTGATAGTGCGCATCAATATATTTATAAACGGTATTGATGCGCTCGTTGTGGAAATTATTCAGTTCACAGGAAAAGCCTTGTTCACATAACAAACTATACTCGGTAGCTTGACTCAGTTCTTGCAGGACCTCGATCAACAAGATCAATTTTTGCAGCGGAGGCAGCTTAGTTAGTTTAAGGCATTTATCTTTCAATTGGTTGGCAACTGATGGACTAAATTTGATTCCTTTGCCTGACAATTCCAGCAGGTTACGTATGGTAGTAAATTCATAACTTTGCATCCAGGTTTTATCACAAAATTCTTCTTTTAAATAAATGACTATGGCATTAGGTGTACTTTTTTCCTGATTCGTTTCATCAATCCAGCAATGTGGTAGATTTGGACCTACCAATACCAGGTCGTCATTAAAATAGTTTTCTATACTATTTCCCACATATCGTAGACCCTGTCCGGCGGGAATATAAATCAGTTCGTATTCCTTGTGGTAATGCCAGGGATAGTCAAATTCTTTCTTATTCTCTTGAGAAACGACATTAAATAAGTTCGATTCAACAAAAGGAATGGGTTTATAGTTCGGTTTCATAACTTAAAAATACAATTTTTTAGTTTGTGATGATTGTTGCTTGCTGGAAAAAGACAAAATAGGGTAATGATTTGGCTATATCGGTTAAAATACTGGAAAACGGATCAGGTATAATTGTATTATATTTATGTATTTGTAGAACCGTATTTTTTTCGCTGCCGGGCCTACCAGATCCAAAATTATTTAAAAAATGAATTTACCAATAACAATGAAGGCATTACAATTGCAGGGTATCAACCAATTGGTACCTGTAACATTACCGGTACCGATTCCTAAGGCAGATGAGGTATTGATACGTACCATGGCCACAACAATATGTACTTCCGATCTGCATGATATTAAAAGCAACCCATTCGGCATTAAACTGCCGGGTGTGTTGGGGCATGAAGGTGCGGGTATAGTGGTCCGGTGCGGGGCAGCTGTAAAGCAGTTTTCTGAAGGCATGCATGTGGCGGTGCACCCTGTAGTCCCCTGTGGCTACTGTGTGGAATGTCAGCGTGGCTTCGGGCATCTTTGTTTGAATATGGGACATCTCGGAATAGACAGGGGCGGAACTTTTGCAGAATATTTCGTTCAGCGTTCAGATCGGGTAAAAGCACTTCCTGATCATATCTCTTTTCCGTTAGGTGCCTTGCTGGAACCGGTTGCAAATTGTTTGCAAGCCATATCACGTGCAGGTGACATTAAAGGAAAGGTTGTTTTTGTGGTAGGGGATGGGCCGTTCGGCAACATCATCGCCCGTTTGGCCTTAAGGGCCGGAGCAGCCCGTGTAATGGTTGCAGGAAAAGAGCCGTTCAGGCTTGGTATGATACCAGGCGCAGAGGTTGTGGATAGTAATCCTGTAGCATCAGTTGATGTAGCCATACTGGCCGTAAGTGCTGCAGATGCTTTTTATTCTTGTATGGCCGCTTTGCGTAAAAGGGGCAGGCTGGTTGTGTTCAGTTTATTGAAAGACGCCGTTCCTGTAGACCTGTTTGATCTGCACATTTCCGAATTGGAAATAGTTGGCTGTTGTAACGATGAGGATAAAATAGAGGAATCGCTTGCGTGTTTGCAAGACCCTGTTCTAAACCTTTCAGAACTCATAACACATCGTGTCCCTTTTGAAAATTGGGAAGAAGCCTTTTATCTGGCAAGGGACAGACACGACAAAGCATTGAAAGTCGCTATCACATTTAACTGAAATAGATTTTAAACTTATTAAATATGAAGATTACTAATATAGAGGCATTTATTCTTGAATCTCCTTATGAAAACCATGCGCCGGAAGGTAGTGAAGAAGCAAGGGGTGTAAAGCACTGTTTTTTATTGAAGGTAAGTACAGACGAAGGAATTACCGGCTGGTCTGATATAGAAACCTCCTCACATGTTGGCGCGGCTGTAGTAGATGCCCCAGATAGCGGATCCGGTGCTTTTGAAGGACTGAAGGTACTGGCAATCGGTGAAGATCCTTTTGACGTGGAGCGGTTATGGGACAAAATATACAGAGGCTCTATTTACTACGGTAGACGAGGTGTGGCCATGCAGATGCTATCCGGATTTGACATTGCCTGTCATGACATCATCGGAAAGTCGATCGGGAAACCCATTCATAAAATACTTGGAGGTGGCAGACGTGAGCAGGTGAGGGCTTATGCTTCTACGCTTTTCAGACCCACACCACAGGCAATGAAAGAGGCTTGCGCCTTTTATATGGAACGTGGTTTTACCGCAGTTAAATTCGGCTGGGGTGTTTTTGGCCGGGATCCTAAACAGGACATCAAACTGGTGGCCGCAGCCAGGGAGGCACTGGGGCCGGATATAGAACTGATGGTAGATCCAGGATGGATGGTTAACCGCAGTGCTTATGATGCTGTGCAGCTTTGCCGTAACCTGGAACCCTACAACATTTACTGGCTCGAAGATTTTCTGCATCCCGAAAATTATGAAGGTTATGGGAAGGTTAAAGCTGCCGGTGTGAAGACCCGGCTGGCTGCCGGTGAACAGGAGGCAACGGGCTGGGGTTTCCGCGAGCTGATACAAAGGGGTGGGATAGATGTGGTACAACCAGATCTTACCCGTTGTGGTGGATTCACCCAGGCGCGAAAGATCATGTGGGAAGCGGAACATGCCGGCGTAGATGTATGTCCGCATGCCTGGCTTACCGATTTGAATACTGCTGCCAGCTTACACATCAATGCAGTGCTGCCCAGGTCGCTATTTTTAGAATATAATGTAAGCGACAGTCCGATGTTGCGCGAGGTGATCCAAGATCCTGTTCAAATGGACAATTCGGGCTATATCCCCGTTCCCCAGGGCCCAGGATTGGGTATAGAGATCAATGAAGCGGCAGTGCGGAAATTTTCGGTAAACCTATAGATCGCTGAAATGAAAACGATACTAGATCATACACTTGCTGAATCGGAAGCCGCATTATGGTGGCTAGGGCAGGCCGGATATGTAATAAGGGTAGCAGAACTTACTGTGGTGATCGATCCTTACCTTTCTGATTCAGTGGCAAAAGATGCTCCCGAATTTTCGCGTCTCTATCCAAGTCCTATACCTCCGGACGAATTGCACGCTGATATTTTCATCATTACCCATGATCACCTGGACCACCTTGATCCTGATACCATTTTACCTTACAAAAAAAAGAACGAAACCTGGTTTGTTGCACCAAGACAGGCTGCTAAAAAGCTGAGGTCACTGGGTATTCCGGCCCGCCGAATCGTGGTCTTGCACGCTGGTGATACCTGGTGTTTTGGTTCAACGGAAATAACCGGTGTATTTGCAATTCCAACGGGAGCAGATGTATTAGATACTACAGGTTATTTTGTAAAGTTTGGGAACGGCAGAAATTTTTATCACACCAGTGATACCGAATTTCATCCACTGGTAGTTGCTGCAGCACCAAGAAATCCTGAAGTGATGCTGGTGCCCATCAATGGGAAATGGGGCAACCCCGGGCCAGAAGAAGCAGCAGCTTTTATACATGCAGTACAACCTACATATGCGCTGCCCAATCATTACGATCTGATGGAATTAAATGCTGAAAATCCTGAGATTTTCAAATGGTTTTGCATGCAAAAAAAAATGAATACCCAATGCATTGTACCGGTTAGGATGCAGTCTTATATATGGGACCAATAATCCACTTATAAAATTTAAGCTTATTAATCAACTCAAATAAATTAAAATGATGAACTCAAAAATGATTTCGTTCGCAAACGATACTGAAAAGTTTAACTGGATAAAAGAAAATCTGTACGTGCCCATTGTTTGCGATGTTTTAGATGCTCTGGGATACAGAAACTGTGCAATGCACCAGCGTTTAAGGCCCCTGGATCCCGCTAACTGCATCATAGCCGGGCGGGCAAGAACCTTTAGATGGATGGAGACGGACTATATTGAAGAGGGGGCCTACAACCTGGAAATTGAGGCGGTCGATTCACTTAGCGAAAATGATGTAGTGGTGCATTCCAGCGATTTCGCCTGTACCAATGCACCATGGGGTGAACTGATGAGCACAATTGCGCAGCGTAACGGCTCTGTCGGATCTATATGTGACAGCATGATCAGGGACTGCAGTAAAATCATAAAAATGGGTTATCCCTTGTTTTATACAGGTATTCGTCCCGTAGATAGTTTGGGGCGGGGGCAGGTGATGGCTTATGATGTGCCTGTAAGATGTGGCGATGTGGTGGTGCAACCCGGCGATTTGGTCTATGCAGATTTTGACGGTGTGGTTGTTGTGCCTCAGGAAGTTGAAGACAGGGTGCTGGAACTGGCATATGAAAAAGTTTTTAAAGAAAACCAATCAAGGGCAGACCTGCTAAAAGGTGATACTTTAAGGGCGGTATACGATAGGTACGGAGTGCTTTAACTCACCATCAATACCGGCTGCCGTTATGCCAAATATTTTAAAGCATGAATAATTTTCAACTTTCTTTTAGGAAATAAAATTTGTGTTGATGAGAGGTGTCTTTTGAGGTGAACAAAATGACAAAATAAGGTATTTATTTGTCCAGATCGGTTAAAAAGACCGGATTTCTGTTGACTAATTTTATTAAATGATTAGATCATCTATCGCTATTGTTGTGAAATAACCTTTTTATAAACCCAATTTTTAACCAAACTATGACCAAAAGAATTTTAAAAAAACCAAAGCTATTGCTCACCTTTTTGGGTAGCTTTTTACTGTTTTTTTCTGTAAAAAGTGTGCAAGGACAATCTGTTTCAGGACTGGTACGTTCCTCAGCAGATAACCAGCCATTAAGCGGTGTCACGGTATTCGTTCCTGGAAGCAAACAGGTGACAACTACAAATGGGGAAGGGCATTACCAATTGACCGGGGTAAATTTAAACGCTTCCCTTTCTTTCTCCTTTATAGGCTATAAAACGCAGACGATTCCGATCAATGGGCGCAATAAAGTAGATGTGAGTTTAGAAAGCACTATCTCAACCCTCGACGAAATGGTAGTAGTAGGTTATGGAACCCAGAAAAAGGAGAACCTTACGGGAGCAATAGCTACTGTTACCGCAAAGGATTTAACCGCTGTTCCTACGCCAAATGTATCAACACTGCTTTACGGTAAACTTCCGGGATTAAGCCCCAATCAGCGGAGTGGCGCACCTGGCGATGATAACGTTGCTTTGCAGATCAGGGGCCTGGGCGGCGCGCTGGTTGTTGTTGACGGGATTCAGAACAGGAATTTTACACGCCTGGACCCAAATGAGATTGAGAGTATTACCATACTGAAGGATGCAGCCTCGGCTGCCATTTACGGAGTAAGTGGTGGAAACGGTGTGATATTAGTGACCACAAAGAAGGGGACACTTGGAAAACCAGTATTTTCTTATAGCACAAATTTTGGTGTACAACATATCACCAGGTTTCCGGAGCCGGTTAATGCAGAAGGATATGCCATATTGATGAACCAGGCTGCAGTAAATATTGGAGGTACACCAACCTATACTCAGGAAGAGGTCCAAAAATTCAGGGATGGGACAGATCCTAAATATCCAAATTTTAATTATTACGATTATTGGATGCGCGATTATGCCCCACAAATGCAACAGGACATATCTGTCAGGGGTGGCAGTGAAAAAATAAAATATTTTTTCTTGCTTGGCCAGTCTACCCAGGCTTCTATATTCCGTGGTGGCAATCAGGAATTTAAGAAATATAATTTCAGGACAAATATCAGTGCAAATATCACTGATAATCTGGAAATTTCGGTTAATCTGGGTGCACGTACCGAGAACCGTAACAATATGGTACAGTCGCCATACCTGATGGCTGCCTGGCTGTATTATCAAGCACCTATATACAGACCCAGAAATCCAGATGGAACAATTGCCTCTACAAATTTCGGGCTTTCGGCCTACCTGGATCGCGATTTAACAGGTTATGTTAAAAACGACCGTAATATCTTTGAAGGTTCCCTGAATATTAAGTATAAGGTCCCTTTTATAAACGGACTTGGGCTCAATTTACTGGCGTCCCGTGATATGGTATTTGAAGATAATAAAAACTGGGAAAAGATATTTGGACTCTATACCTGGAACGAAACTACACAGACTTCAACCCAGGCGAGTACCCGCGGCGTGAGCAGGCTGATTGTTTTAGCAGAAAAACAGGCAACCATGTATGTAAACCCAAGTTTGACGTATGAGCAGACTTTTGCCGGAAAACACCATGTTAAAGGATTGCTTGCCTATGAGGTAAGTGACATGCTGGGTACCAGTTTGTCTGGAACCAGGCAAAATTACGTGACCACTATTGACCAGTTGTTCGCAGGTCCTGACCTGGCCAAAAACAATACGGGCACTACCACTGATGGTGGGCGCGCAAGTTACTTTGGCCGTTTAAATTATGATTACAGCGGGAAGTACCTGCTGGACTATATGTTTCGTTTTGATGGCTCAGCGAAATTTCCCCCAACAAAAAGATGGGGCTTTTTTCAGGGGGTATCTGCTGCCTGGCGAATTTCTGAGGAAAAGTTTTTCAAGAACAAAATTTCAGCTGTTGACAACCTGAAATTGCGCGGTGGATGGGGTAAACTTGGAGATGATGGTTCGGTTAACTTCCAGTATCTGACAGGATATACGTATCCTTCAGGAAGCTATATTTTTGGCGGTAGTGTATTAAGTCCTGGCTTAACGTCAAACGTAATCCCAAATCCGAATATTACCTGGGAAGACCACCAAAGTTTCGATCTGGGGTTTGACATGAGCATGTGGAAGGGTTTGTTTACGATGGAAGCTGGTGTTTTTTACAAAACCAGCAAAGGGATTTTGGCCACGAGGGCTGATGCCATACCCAGCACATTTGGCTCGGGGCTGGCACAGGAAAACCTGAATTCATTGAATTCAAGAGGCATAGAACTGGCTTTTGGGCACAGCTCAAAGATAGGAAGCGTCAGCTATTCCATAAATACGAACGTATCCTATGCCAGGCTGAGAAATGACCATGTCGAAGAAAGGGGATTTAACAATTCCTATGATCGCTGGAGAAACAGCAACGAGGGAAGGGAAGGCAGCGTCCACTGGGGATATAAGTCTATCGGGCAGTTCCAGTCTTATGAAGACATTTATTCCTCACCTATACAGGATGCCCGTGCAAATTCTACGCTGAGACCGGGGGACATCAGGTATGAGGACTTTAACGGTGATGGTGTGATAGATGGGGGAGATATTCAGCCCATTTCAAGGGGCTGGGACACCAGTTCCGGGCCGTCGGCGGTGTTTGAAAGTAACCCTTTGCTCAATTTTGGCCTGGGAATCAATGTTAGCTGGAAAAGGTTTACCCTGGACATGAACTGGGCAGGTGCGGCTTGGGTATATTCGAAATTATCATTCAATGCAACCTCTCCGTTTAAAGATGGCAGAAGCGCCAATGCCTATTTGCTGGACAACTGGCACCGTGCTGATCCTACAAATCCAAATTCTGCATGGGTTGCCGGTACATATCCGTCTACTGTTATTGGGGGGGCAGCAAATAACCTGCTGAATTCTGATTTCTGGATAAAAGACGCAAGTTATCTGCGGCTGAGATCGGCAGGTATAACTTATAACCTGCAAAACAATTTGCTGAAAAAGCTTGGGATAGGAAGTTTTGACCTTATGCTGAGTGGCCAGAATCTGCTGACGTTTTCTGGTTTAGGAGAGATAGATCCTGAAAACAGGAGTGCGAGCGGCTCTAATTATCCTCAGATGATGACATTCAATGCTGGTGCAAGAATAACATTTTAAATATAAGATGATGAAAAATACAATAATTATTTTATTTTTTTCGATAGCAATATTTCTATCAGGGTGTATTAAAGATACACTGGACAGAAAGCCATTGAACCTGATTTCGGATGCTGATATCTGGGTATCCACTACAATGGTTGATATATATATGGCTGCGCTTTACGATAATATACAAATTGGTCATACCGGTCAGAATTACCAAAGTATTTTTACAGATGAAGCGGCAACTGCACTGCAAGCTAGCCCTGTTTTGCAAAGAAATTATGGAGCGATCAATCGTTTTCTGAATACTACACAGTATCTCTGGATCCGAAGGACCAACTACTTTTTAGAACGTATCAAAACAGCCACTATACCAGCCAATGATATTACGCAGTATACTGCAGAGTGCCACTTTATACGTGCTTACTATTATTTCGATCTGGTAAAAAAATATGGCGGTATGCCTATTATTGAGCAGGTACAGGATTTTACAGGTAATAATCTCGAAGAACTGAAAGTTCCGAGAAATACAGAGGATGAAGTATATGGTTTTATTTTAAAGGAACTTGATGAGGCGATTGCCGGTCTTCCTGAATCCCGGGAGGCCAAAAATGCGAATCGTGCCACTAAAATGGTAGCCCAGGCCTTAAAATCCAGGGCCATGCTGTATGCAGGTTCTATTGCGAAGTATGGTACGGTACAATTGAACGGGCTGATCGGCATTCCGGCATCAAAAGCAAATTTTTATTTTACTGAGTCGTTAAACGCTTCAAATGCAGTTATCCAAAGTAATAAATATGCGCTTTATGACAAAGTTTTTAATCCAGCTACCCAAACGGGTGACCCGGTTAAAAACTACACCGACATTTTTCTGGATAAGAACAATAAGGAAATCATTTTTCAGCGGGCCTATATTGTTCCAGATAAAGCACATGGTTACGACTTTGATAATTTGCCAATTGCTTTTCTTTCGAGTAACGGTTCTTTAATCTGCCCCCTTCTCGAACTGGTGGAATCTTACGAATATGTAGATGGTACACCGGGTATATTAAATGTGGACGGCAGGGAATTTGATTCGCCCGATGAACTGTTCAAAAATAAGGATCCGCGTTTTGCAGCGAGCATATTCAGATCGGGATCACCGTTTATAGGTCGGCCTATTCAGATGTGGGCTGGGATTTACGATACTGATGGGAAACTTTACCAAACTCCGGACCAGAAATTTCCTAAAGATAATAATGTTTTACAGGTTGGATTAGATGGTCCACATTCCAGAGGCCGCTATACAAAAACAGGGTTTTATATCAGAAAGTATATCAATCAAAATCAGATAATAAATGCTGCTAATCTTTCCGACCAGAGTTATATTGATATCAGGTATGCTGAGGTATTGCTGAATTTCACAGAAGCTGCACTAGAGCTGGGAACCAGTTTACCGGAGGCGCTCACGGCAATTAACCTGCTGAGGAGCCGGGCTGGTATTAAAACGCTTACTGTAGGGGAGCTTACTATGGAAAGGTTGCGCAATGAGCGCAAGGTAGAGCTGGCATTTGAAGATAAACGGTTCTGGGATATGAAACGGTGGAGAATTGCGAAAAGCATATTTAACAATAGTTTTATGCATGGGTTATATCCATATCTCAGATACACAGGTTCCGGCTATAAATATCAGTTCAAAAAAATTACCGGTGCACCTTTAGACGAGGGCTTGACAAGAACATTCGAAGAAAAAGATTATTATAGTAACCTTTCTGGTTATATCAGTACCAACAGTAATATCATAAATAATCCAGGATGGTAATGTGTACAATAAATAAAATGAAAATGAAAAAGATATATTATTTCCTATATGTTATCCTGGCAATAGTAGTTTCTGCCTGCAACAAACTGGATAATTTTGAGCCGCCAGGTGCAACATTATCCGGAGCCGTAGTTGACCATGTTACAAACGAAACGGTGCAAAATGCAGGCGTAAATACTGGCACCAGTATCCAGTTGTTTGAAGGAAACAGCAAGCAGCCCATCTTATCCAATTCTTTTCCAGACGGTCGTTTTGTAAATGCGGCACTTTTTGCTGGCAATTATAAACTGTATCCGCTGGGTGCTTTCAAAATTGTAGGAGATACGGTCAGGGTAAAGATCTCGGGTGAAACGACCACTGAAGTCAGGGTATTGCCAAACATCAGGTTAAAAATAAATGACCTGACCATCTCAGGAACTACAGGGTCTGTTAAAATAGCCTATGAGAAAGTCCATAATACTGAAGTACTGAACCAACTGGGGGTAGTCTGGAGCACGATAGACAACCCCAATATCACCACTTTTTTTGGTGGCGGACAAAAGATGGAAACGGTTACCCCGCTTAACCTGAGCAGTGGTGAAAGGACCATCAGCATTACCGGTCTTGTGGCGGGAACAAAATATTACGTCCGTGCAGTCGGGTTGAGCAATAACGCAGGCAAGTACTATAATTATAGTGCTACTGTTAAAACACCTTGATTATTAATGATATTGCATGTAAAGAAACACAAATGAAATATTAACCTATAAACCATTTTTAATATGAAAAGTAACAACGATCGCAGATCTTTTTTAAAGAAAGCAGCAATCAGTAGCGTTGGTGCTACGGTATTACCACAAGCGCTTGCAGCCTGGGGACCACCTGCATCTGCAATGTCACAAAACGAGTTAATGGCCTCGGGCTACGCCGATGATGAAGAAGTTAGCTACTGGCTTGAAACTTCTCTTAATAGGGTATTTCCACAATCTCAACCCAAAAAAACAGCAGCATTTGAGTTATTAGCCGCCCGCAAAAGCAGGGTGTCTTTTCAGGTATGTTTTCGCAATAATACAAACAGAGTTAAGCGTGTAGCGTGCAGTATAGATGGTCCGGACGACCTGAAACCGGTTATCCGTGTAGTAGGTTTGGTGCCAATGCCAAAATTTACCCCAATTACAAATCTTAAAGAATTAGATGGAGTTGGCCATTATCCTGGGATGGCACCAGATCCGCTGCTGCCGGAGCAGAAGTTAGATGCTGCTCCGTTTTCTAGCAGATCTTTTTGGATAACGCTAAATATTCCTGAAGGAATGAGACCTGGTAAACACCAGCTTAAAGTAACCGTGGATTGGGAAAACGTCTGGTTTGGCATAGAAAAGGGGAAAAAAGGAAGGATGGAATTACCCCTGGAGATTAATATTGCTGAAATGGTTGTAGAACCCAGAAAGAATTTTCATGTAATACATTGGGTGCGCCACGAGGCTACCTGGAACTATTATAAAACGGAAATGTTTGATGACAGGTGGTGGAAGCTTACCAGGGCCCAACTGGCAGATCTTTTAGACCATGGTACAGATGTGGCTTCTGTGCCGGTACTTTTCATTATCAAGACGGTATTTAAGCGCCCATGTCAGTTACTGATCATAGATGAGCCTTCACCAGGAAAATATGTATTTGACTGGTCGAGAGTTGAAAAGTTCTTACTTATGTGTAAAGAGCTAGGCTATAAAAAATTTGAATGGTCTCATCTTTGGGTATATTGGGGGGTAAAAAACCCTTCACGTATCTATAAAAAAGTAAACAATGAATATGTGTTGCTTTGGCCACCAGATATTTCGGGCTTTTCGGATACTTTTATAAACTTCCTTAAACAGTTTTTACCACAATTTCACAAGTTCCTGCTTAAACACAATGTCCTTAATGATTCTTACTTCCATCTTTCCGATGAACCCGGTGAAAGGGATATCGAAAATTATCGTAAAGCCCAAAAGGTACTTAATGAACTCGCCCCATGGATGCATCCGATAATGGATGCTTTAAGTAATATTAAGTATGGCAGAGAGAAACTTGTGGATATACCTATTCCGCAGCTTCCGGGTGCAAAAGCATATTATGATGAAAAGATACCGCATTGGGTGTATTTTTGTACATCTCCGAAAGGAGATTATCTGAACCGGTTCTTTGATACCCCGTTGGCGAAATTACGAATGGCCGGTTTTTTATTTTATCACCTTAAAGCAGATGGGTTTTTACACTGGGGATATAATTATTGGAACAAAGTGGAATCAGAAGAAATATTAGATCCGTTTAAGAACGGCGACGGTGGAGCATATCCTGAAATACCTTTCGGTGATCCTTTCGTAGTGTACCCGGGACCAGACGGACCAATAAGTTCTATCCGCTGGGAAGTTTTTGCTGAAGCTTTACAGGATTTCGCTATTCTACAGACAGCAGGTATTGATAAGGATGATAAACGTTTTGCTGAACTGAGAACTTATGCTGATTACCCAAAATCAGAAGCATGGATACAAAGGAACCTGGCTGATATATTAAAATAAACTGGAATAATTATTTAATGATGCTAAGAAACATTGTCATACTTATTACGCTCTCAATGGCTGGAAAGCTTTCTTATTCCCAATCGGCTACAAAGCGTTTGCCAGGGACAATGGAAGCAGGAGTAGCTCGCGTAGACATTAGCCCGGTAGGACCGATCCGTCTTACCGGCTATGCCGCACGCGGGAAAGAGGAATCTACGAAAGTACTCAGTGGGCTATCTGCCAAAGCCCTGGCTTTTGGTTCCGGGCCAAAACAAACTTCGTTGCTCATCACTGTAGATCTGGTGGGCATCAACTGGCGGGTAACAAAGCAGGTTGTTGACCAGCTTTCCAAAAAAACAGGGCTTAACCCTGCCCATATTGCTATCTGTGCATCTCATACCCATGGCAGTCCTGAAGTTGGGAACCTGATCAATATTTTACAATGCAGGGGAGATTATCCACACGATTTCAAATTCAACGATTCGTTAATAAATCTTGATCAATTGCTGCATATTGCCCGGTTTAGTGAACAATTAACCGTTAAACTTGTAGAAGTAGCCCTGGCTGCACTCAAAAACCGGAAGCCGGCTTTGGTATCCTGGGGACAGGGGACAGCTTCGTTTGCAGTAAACCGCAGACCTGAAGGCGGACCTGTTGATCATTCGTTACCAGTTTTACAGGTTACAGATCTGGAGGGTAAGGTAAAGGCTATTTTTGTAAATTATGCCTGCCATGGCATCACACTTGGACCAGAAGTAAATGAAGTTCATGGAGACTGGATGGGAGAAGTACAGCATCAGCTTGAAAGTAAATATCCGGGTGCAATAGCCATGGTGTCTGTTGGTTGCGGTGGGGATGCACATCCCGGTAAACAGGGAAAGATCGAATATCTACGGGCTCATGGGCAAGAGATTGCCAATAATGTGGAACAATTGTTCAAATCAAAGTTGCAGCCATTGAAGTCAGCTCCTGTGGGGAGGATGAAATGGGTAAGCTTGCCTTTTTCTAACATACCAACCGTTGCAGAGCTGATGAAAATGACCGAAGACAAGACTGTTAAAGGTTATTATGCCCGGCTTGCGTTGGAGCGAGTAATCAGGGGAGAAAAGCTTCCTGCATCATTGGATTACCCGATTCAGGTATGGAATTTTGATAATAAGCTGTTAATGCTGAATATGGGTGGTGAGCTGGTTGTGGATTATGCTATCCGGTTGAAGCGTGAGCTGGGCGCAGAGCGGCTTTGGATCAATGCCTATGCAAATGATGTATCCTGTTACATTCCTTCCCGCCGCATATTAAAGGAGGGAGGATATGAGGCTGATGCCAGTATGTATTGGTACAATATGCCTGCCCCGTTGTCTGAGGTTGTGGAGGATATTGTGGTAAGTGCTGTCCGTGAACTGGTGCCAGATTCGTTTAAGAACAGTAGTAAGAGGAGATTCTGAAGTGCATACTGGTACTCAGGTAGATGCAGCGGATTTGTCTGGTTGCCTAATCAGGCCTTTAACCAGTTTTTAAAGTGCATGGCCTTAGCCTTGCTGACTACGACTTTATCTTCTGGTTCAGGAATTAGGTTTACCTGTAGCCTGCCGTTGAAATAATAGTGTACATCCCGGATTGCTTTGCGGCTGATCATATATTGCCTGTTTGCCCTGTAGAACATACTGGGATCAAGCAGGTCTGACAGTTCGTCCAGGCTTTTCTCTTCCAGAATGTGAGTGGTGTGATTTGAGGTAACAGCCTTTACCAGGCCATTACACAATTCAAACCAGGAGATCTCGTTTACGTTTAAAGGAACCAGCCTGTTATTATAAGGAATTAAAAAATTCTGTTTATAGGACATTTGAGCTTGCAATAGCGCTGTTATTTTTTCAATAGCCATGGAGCTGGAAAGTATCGGCTGTCTGTTATTTAAGCGCCTGAATTTTTCCAGCGCGGAGACCAGTTTCTCTTTTCGGATCGGTTTCAGCAGGTAGTCAATACTGTTTAGTTCAAATGCCTGTACCGCATAATGATCGTAGGCGGTCGTAAATATAACCGGGATGTCGATTTTAACGTCTTTGAATATTTCAAAAGAAATTCCATCGGATAGATTGATGTCCAGAAAAATGAGGTCAATTGCTGGTTTTGATGACAGGTATGCTTTCGCATCGGTGATATTGTCAATTACCGGAGCAAAACTGGCCGACGGACAGTATTCAAGCAGCATTGCGGATAGTTGTGATGCGGCATTTTCTTCATCTTCAATTATCAATATTTCCATCTTATTCCATGTTTTTTAATAAAGGAATGGTGACCATAAACTGTTGATCTTTTTTGCAGATGACAATGTACCTATCCGACAAATGGGTATACCGCTCATCCAGATTGGACAGCCCTATACCCGTAGAAGGTTGTCGCATCAATTTCTCCTGAATGGGATTGGTGACGGTCAATGTGGTCTCATCGGTCATAAATGCTGAAATTGTGAGTGGTAATTTTGTAGAAATGACATTATGTTTCGCTGCATTTTCAATCAGGATCTGAATGGCCAATGGAGGAATAAGCAGATCATAAGCATGATCATCTATGTCAAATTCAATGGTTAATTTACTTCCATATCTGGCTTTTAACATTTTAACGTAAATATGTACAAACTCCATTTCTTCAGCAACCGTAACCAAATTCTTTTTGCTGCTTTCCAATACGTAGCGGTAAACATCAGATAGGTTATTTACAAAGTTAACTGCTTCTTCTTTATTGCTGTTGATCAAAGCATTAATTGTATTAAATGAGTTAAACAGAAAATGTGGATTTACCTGGTTCATCAACACCTCATACCTGGTCTCTGCATTTACTTTTAACAATGCCTCATTTGCCAGTTTGATCTGCTGGTTATAAAATACGAGCCTGTAAATATGCGAAATCAATACGGTTAGCATGAATTCCAAAAAAAGATGCAGATTAAAGAAGAACCTGAAAAGCCGTTCCTGCAGGTAAGGTTCAAAAAGCTCCAGGTGTATAGGGACCAATACAATATAAAAGATGGCCAATAGCATGACATTATAAATTACCTTCTGGTAATGGTTAGCCGGATCATAAACTATTGGCCCCCATATCAGTTTCCTGCTGCATAAATTCAATGCCAGGAAAGCGATGGCGACGATGTAGGAATACAAGGACCTGGCCATAAATTCGTAAAATCTGAAATCCATGTTCAGGCTGTACTTCATATGACGGAAGATTGCCAGCCTCGGCAGTGAGAACAATATGGTTATCGCCAGGGCAGTGATAACTATCAGTTTCGTTTTTGAAGGGACCTGATATATACGGCTTGATTTCATGCTTCAGAAATATACGAATTTTCAATCTTGAACAAAATTTTCAGGGCAGGCTGTTGCCCTGAAAAAAATTACAAATCAGCTCAGAAGCATTAATCGCACTTGAGGGTTCATCACCACGAGGGTTGCTCTTTTTTCCGCCAGGCCAGGAATGCCCGCCATCCCTGGTCAGGTAGCAGCGTATCGTTGCGGCATTGCTGCAGTCTTTCCATTCTGTCAGTTTATAATGCTGGTCATCAACAATGACCTGCGGACTTGCAGCACATGCGTTTTTGGCTGCCCAGACCCTCAGGACGGAATCAACGGGTGCGAAAGTATAACCACCTAATCCGACTCCCCCCGCATAAGGCACAATGGTATCTTTTACAGAATGTATATGTAAAATTGGAACAGGACGTGAGGGCTGAATGGCTCCTGGCAAAACCATGGTTGCACTTACCGGTGCCACTGCAGCAATTTTATCAGATAATTCAGCAGCCAACCTATAGGCCATCATGCCACCATTAGACATACCTGTCACATATATTTTTTTAGTATTGATTTTATAAGTGCTGATCAGATGATCTATGAGTGTCCTGACATACTTTACATCATCGACATTTTGTTCATAAGCATAGTGGCAGCAAGTACCAGCATTCCATGTTCTGAGTTTTAACACCCCATCGCTTCTTACCCCCTCAGGATAAACTACTGCAAATCCGGTGCGATTGGTTTGGTCAGTAAACCTGTAGTCACGTTCAAATTGAGCAGCACTGCCCCCGGTACCATGTAATGCAATGACCAGGGGCACCGTGCTTTCATTGTTGTAATAATCCGGGGGCAGGTTAAGCAGATAAGTACGGTTGCGGTTATCAATATTCATTTTTCCGGCTATCCGGTAAATTTTTTCGGGCTCCTCATTTTTTGCACAGCCTAAAAAAATAACAAGGCATATTCCGGCAACGAGTGTTTTAAATAAGGTTTTCATGCTACTGTCTTTTAGACTTTAAGTTACTCTTCATCTCTTTTTGCTGCGCTTTATACCGCTTATATTGTTCTTCATCCAATATGTTTTTTACCTTTTCATCCCGTTCGCTGCTCAGGCTTTTAAATTTCCGGTATTTTGAGATTTTCGAGTCCGAGGATTGCTTCAGGCCGGCAAGTCCTTCAAAATAAGCAGTATTGATTTCCTCCATTTTGACAGCCTGTTCTTCATTAAGGTTGAGCTGAGCTTTGTATGCTTCATACTTTTCCTTCATTTCTTTTTTCTGCGTTTCCGTCAGTTTAGATTGGGCGTAGCCTGTCAGCGAAATCATTGTCGCCATTACCATTGTGCATATCAGTTTTCTTTTCATCTTTTTATTTTTTTACTTTATCAAAGAAAATAATCAGTTTATATTTTAACAATCCTAAATGTGCCGAGCCTGTATTTTTCAGGTTTAAAACGGAAATTACACAGGTCGAAATACCTGTGTTAAATGATGCTTTCTTATTCATTGTGTGCGCTTTTGAAAGCAAACAGATGGCCATTAAACGTAGGTACATATATGTTGCCCTCAGGCCCAATCGTAGTGCCTACTGTAAAATAGGTTTTACCGGGGAGGGGTTTTCTATCCAGAACTTTTCCCGTTCGCACGTCAACCACCAGAAGATCATTATAGAATGCGCCCTGGCTTGATGCTGATGTGGGATAAGCCAGATGCCCGGCTGTCTGTGTAGCAATCCCCCTGTTGTGTATGGTATCTAAACGCCAGATTAACCGGGCTGAATCTCCTTCATCTTTGAGGCACATCAGCTTTGCGTCTTTAGCCCCGGAAGGCATAATATATCCCTCGGGTGAGGTCGACTGACTTCCTCCGGGATTGTATCCCAGTTCATATTGCCAGACTTGTTTACCATTGGCGCTGTTTAAAGCGTGCAGGTTTCCGGCGTTATCATTGATGTATACTTTTTTTCCATCGGCGGATATATCAGGGCTTGAAGCACTTCCCCCGGATAATCCCTTATTTTCCCATAGTTTGGTGATCCACGCTTTGCTATTTTGTTCATTGTATTTCATAGCCCATAACGACGCAGCTGAGGTGCCAGGCTGCCAGTAAGTAAAAAAGAAGTTTCCAGTTTTGGTGTCGTATGCCAGGGTATTGGCGCAAGGGCAATCCCTGGTACCTTTCATACAGGCAACCGGATCGAAGTTGCTTGTAAGCAAGGGCTGAGGTGTAAGTGGCTGTCCATCTATCAATGGGGCACCTGTTTCTCTTTCCAGGACATATATCTTGCCAATGTGCGTGATGAACAACAGCCGTCCGGAATTGGTAAACTGGGCTGATAAAGGGAAACCATTGATGCGCCTTTTCCAAAGCTGATTGCCTTTGTCATCAAAGGCGTACATCGCGCTGTCATCGGCTATAAAAAGATGGTTCTTTTTATCTATCAGTGCAGCTGATGCTACCGCAAATTTATTCAGCTTGTCAGTGCACCAAAGTGCTTTACCGTTGCGGGAATCCAGTGCGAAGAGATGACACCCGGGGGCGCTGGTAGTTATATATACCCGGCCATTTGCATCTGTAGTTGGTCCCAGATTGATGGTGCCGTTAAATTTTTTATGCCATAACAGTGATACCTGGGATCCAGCCTTGATATTACTATAATCCGAATTCCGGGCATCAGCGTGTACTGCCGGCCAGCTACCGCCGTATGTAAATTCGTTTTTTCTTAAAGTAGTACAGCCCAGCATGAGCGCAGCGCCGACAATAGTCATCGTATATTTCATGTTACCGATAAATTATAGTTCTTCTGGTACGTGTTACAACTACCGGTGGGCGCAGCACAATCAACCGGTTTACAGGTACGATAACCTTTACCCTGGCAGGTGGCGGTACCAATACTATGCGCCGGACAGGGTGACTTACAACTACTGTCTGGGCCTTTAGTTTAGTGGTAATAAGACCTAGTCCTATCACCAGTAAAATGAACAATCTTTTCATGTTTTTATATTTTAACTCAATTCCTATCATCTCACATTTACCCAGAGCGTATCGGCGGCATTTACAGCCGTAAATATCCCAAGGCCATTTTCAATATTGGAGGCTGCGGTTACAATACTGCCCGAATGATTGCTGTTGTCTTCGTAAAGTGCTGCATATTCAGGCTGTATGCGATAAAGGATCACAGCATGTCTTCCATAATATGAAAATCTGCCTAAGGCCAATTGTTGCTGCCCGGATTTTATTGGAGGTAGCCTAAAGACAGGCGCGGGTTTTTCAATGATTTTGTCCCCAATGTTAAAAGTGATGGGTTGCGGGTTTGTCTCAATATTCTTTACTACCATTAAATGATAGGCCTGTTCTGGATTTTGCCAACGGAAAACGATAGGATCCGGGATTTGCATACCCGGACCTATTTGTGGCACTACCATTTCAGTGGCTGTAGCTGTTATTATGCCCGGTGACATGGGCACTTTCGTTTCAGCACTAATTTCCCGGCCATTATATATAAAAGATAATCGGTAGGTATCCCCGGCAACAACATTAGCATGTAGCAGTTCATATTTGCCCGGCATGGTCTCTGATAACGTTTCAACCTTCCCGGAATGAATAACCTGCACCTGCAAACCACTAACAGGCATAAGAGTATCTGTGCTGCCATACAAAATTTCGCGGGTAACGTTTACTGTTATTGGTTTACCAGGAGCAAGATAGCTTTCTACTACAGCTAAGGGATCTGGTACTGTGTTATTCTCTTTTGTGCAGGAAACACCGGCAATACACATGAGTATGGCGAATGTTATTGCTTTAAAGGGTTTATAGTTTTTCATGATGATCTTTTATTATTTTAGTTTTATACTCAAGCTGAGATTCGGTGTAAATCCCAGGTATTTTACATCCGTTTCAACGATTTGGTCTTCCACAATGTCATAGTTTTTATACCAGATATTGGTTTGGTTATATAAGTTGAAAAAAGATATGCCCAGGGCCCCGTTAAATTTGCCAGGCCTCCCAAAATTATAGGTCACAGCTGCATCCAGGCGATGGTAGTCTGGTAGTCTGAACGCATTTTTTTCTGATACATTAAGGTAGGTCTGTTTGCTGCCGTCTAACAATGTGACCTGGTAACCTCCGGTTGGTGCTGTGTAGGGTTTTCCGGTAAGGTACATCCAGCTCACCGAGAGATCAAACCGGCCAAACCGATAACTCTGCAGGATTTTAAATTCATTTCTAATATCATTGGAAGCATAGAAAGGGCCAGATCCGTAGATATCAAAACTATTGGTCACTTCTGCCAGGGTATAACTTATCCAGCCGTTATATCGTCCTGTTTTCTTTTGCAACAGCAAATCAATCCCTTTCGCCAGGCCTGTCCCTTCATAAAAAAGATCGGCAACCTCAGTTATTCCTGCACTGGGCTGGAACCTCATCGTGTACTCAGATAGCCCATTCATTTGCTTTACGTAGGCCTCAGCATCTAACAGGAAGGAATTGTTTTCCCAGCTCATTCCTGCCGAATACTGTGTGGAAGAACTCACAGGCACCAGGTCGTTGTCTGTAAGCAGCCAAAAATCCCGGCTTCCGCGCAATATATCTTCCCGTATGACCCTTTTTGCAAACTGGTAATACCTGCCTGCAGTACCTTTTAATTTCAACAGCTCTGTAAGCTGGTAGTGTGCCCGCAAACGTGGTTCCGTATACCAATTTCCGGTGGGAGAAAACCAGGTTGTCCGTATGCCTGGAACCACATGAAGCTTATAGTCAAGTAATTTGATCTCATCTTCAAGGTACAGGGCAACCGTACTTCCGGCAGACTTTCGGTCAATCAGCTTTGTAGTGTCGTTACGGGAGTAATTGTAAGAAACATCCTGATAGTTGTATTGTATGCCGAAACCCAATAGTTGTGCTTGCGAAACCGCCCATTTCCAGTCTGTTCTGAGAGCATAATCGTATAGCTTATTGTCTTCAATGGTGCCACTCCGGAAATTCCGCTGCACACCCAGGGAGTCAGTAATGCCGCTGCTGAAGGTATTGGTACGCTCACTGTAATAGCTGGAATAGCTGAGCAGCGTGTTGCTGTATACCCTTGGGTTCCATTGTTTGCCCCACTTTAAGCTTGTGCCGGTATTGCCCCAGGCCGCCTCATCCGTATTGCTGGTAAAAAAAGAAGAGAGCCTGCCCAGACGCCCACCTCCAGCCGCCTGTATATTATTATCCATATAATCATGGCCGTTATATATGCTCCAGGTAAACACGTCACCACTATCTAACCTGTAGGTAAGCCTGAAATTCAGGTCATCAAAAAATGATTTGACCTCAGATGTTCCCCTGAACCGCTCACCAATTCCCCCAACAGTACGCTGTGGCTTGTCGTCAATTGTAGCCTGGTTTTTTAGCTTGTCATAAAATGAGGTTTCAAAACTGCGTCTATAAGTAAAAATTGCTGACATTTTTTTCCCGACAGGCGTTTCAATGAATCCGTTTAAACTCAATAGTCCCATGTCCAAGCCTGCATTAAACGTATTTTTGTTTCCTTCTTTGCCGGTGATGTCCATTAAAGCGGAAAGCCGTCCACCATACTTCGCATCGAAACCGCCCTTAAACAACTGAACATCTTTGATCGCGTTGGCGTTAAAAGCACTGAAAAACCCAAATAGATGGTCTACATTGTAAACCGTGAAACCGTCGAAAAGAACAAGATTCTGATCGGGTGTTCCACCTCTCACGTATAATCCAGCCGACTGCTCATTTCCGGCGCTTATCCCTGGCATCAGTTGGAATGCCCTGAAAATATCTTTTTCACCCAAAGAAGGGAGTGAAGCAATCAATTTAGGGTTCATACGGATCATTCCAGCTTGCTGGTTTAACTTAAAAGGGGCCGCGGATCCGGCACTAATCTTTATTTCCTCAAGTATACTGCTATTCGTTTTAAGGCGGATGTCAAGGTTGTGCCTGTTTTCGGCCAGGCCAATAATCCGGTCAAAAGCGGGATAACCAATGCAGGTGAAGCGCAGGGTTAAAATTTCGAAATTTCCGGTAAGCACAAAATAACCATCGGCGTTGCTAGCCGTGCTGAATCTAGTACCAAGGGCCGAAACGGTAACCGAGGGTAAGGGTTCTCCGGTTGCTGCGTCGGTTATTCGTCCTGATACCTGGGTAATCTGAGCACGACAAAATAAAATGCTGAACAATAGCATCACTGTAGTAAATGTAAACTTCATATCCTCATTTATAATTAATTAAATTCAACCATTTTTTAAATGGATGATGAGGCAAAGAAAAATTACGCCTGCATTAACAGCAATGATAAATGTAGGGAAGCAGTAAAAATAGACACCGAAGCGGAATATAGAAGAACGAAAAACTGACTGGGATATTGGAAGATAGGTCAGCGCATTATATTTCGACAAGATTAGTTTTAGCTATCAGCTGTTTGTCTACATCATATGCAATTATCCCTTCCTTAGTGGAACTAAGTTGTTCAAGAAGCTTTCCTTCAGCAGACCATATGGAACTTGTTCCTGCTGCATCAAAGTCCTCGCAAGTGCCAGCAAAATTTGCCATTAGTACAGGAATCGAGTGAAGCTTTGCAAGGGAAGAGTAAATTGGTCCAGCCTTTTTACAACCCTCCTCAGACTTGGCGACGCTTACTAAATAGAAATCTGCGCCTAATTTTTTTGCGTTTTGGCAATGCATATTATCTAAGCTCTCATAACAAATCGCAGGGGCAATATTTTTACCGTGAACATCTACAATTGTTTGTGTTTGTCCGGCTACAAAATAAGGTAATTCGTCAGGATGTAATTTTTGCTTGGCGTAAATCTGCATTGACCGGTCGGGCTGAAATATCAGCAAGCTGATATTAATACCCTCCATGCATCGTACCGGAGCACCAAGAATAATTGTGAGTTTATGCGCATTGCTCATATGCTGGAAAATTTTTAGTCTGGAATCTTCTGGTTTAATCACTAAGTTTTTAGCCATTCGTGGTTCATATCCGGTTAATGAAAGTTCCGGGAACAGAATGATATCAGCGTCCATTTGAATTGCCCTGGTTATAAATTTGATGTGAGCATTAATATTTAGCGAGATATTCCCCCTAAACGGTTTTGTCTGAGCAAGAGCTATTGTCATATCATTTTTGAATTTAAATCCGGGACGTCAATTTAGCATATTCTTACCAAATCTTCGGAATGGTTATCCTAATTTTTACACGAACTGGCCTAATACTTTATCTGATGCGATACAGGCTTATGGGATGAAAGCGTCGTGCCAAAAAATGACAAAATAGAATAGTAATTTATGGCTATCAGATAAGAATTCTGTAAGGACACCCCTTATTTTTATTACGACATCATCAATCATTATCGATGTAGAAATTATTTATATAAAGGTTAATATGAAAAGAACAAATTTAATGCTCAAAAGTGTTGTGGTAATACTTGGCATATCATTTGGCATGGGCGGATGTAAGGAAGCCGAACTTACCGGTTTACAAGACGAGGAAGGCAGTCCAGTGTCAAGGTCGACCGGAGATTTTCAGGCCATGTTAGCTGGAGAGAATCCCTTTACCGTATTGTCTTTTAATGTAAAGCATGATGCGGAAGGAGAAACGCGCCTGTCGCAGCGGAAAGATTATATCCGCCAGATTATTGTGAACAAAAGCCCGGATGTTTTCGGAGTTCAGGAATTCTCTGACGACTTCTTTAAAACCTGGTTCAGGAACGAAATGTCTGCTTTGGGATATGGAGAATATTATGATGACTCAACGATAACTACAACTACTCCGAAAGCTATTTTTTTTAAAAATTCAAGATTTACGCTTCAACGCAGTGGCATGAAAAAATTGGGTCCATATCCCATTTACGATTTGGCTAGCTGGGTGGTGCTACAGGACAAAATTACTTCCAACAGGTATCTAATTAGTAACAGCCACTGGAAGTATAATGATCAGACCACCAGAGTTGCCAATGCTAAGGCATTGTATGAATTGATTGATTCGGTAAATACCGATCATCTTCCTGTAATCGCATTCGGCGATTTTAATGCCCAACCAGGTACCAAAGAAATTGATACACTTAAAAATGGCCTGGATGTAGTTGATGCACTTGGTGATAGTGAGGGTGATTTCACTTTTCACAATTGGAATGGAGTTGATATCAAAAAGATAGACTGGATCATGAGCGACAGGAAAATGGCATTCACCAGCTGGGAGGTGATTAAAACGAAGTTTGGTAACTATTGGCCTTCGGATCATTACCCCGTTATGGCAATTTATGTTCCCGGCATATTTGACGGACCACATACCGATGCAAATGGCAAGAGTGCGAACGCAAATACCAAATTTTACTTTGCTGATGTTAACGGAGATGGAAAAGATGACAAAATTTACTGGCTTCCAACCTACGATAGCGGAAAGCCACAGGTGTTTTTATCCAATGGAAATGGCACATTTGCATCGCCAGCAGTTACACATACCGCATCTGCTTCAACAGCAACTACCACCAGGTATTATTTCGCAGATGTGGATGGTGACGGAAAAGCTGACCTCATCCGCTGGGACCCAACTTTGAATAGTGGCCATACCAGGGTTTATTTGGCCACAAGTAACGGAAATTTCAGTTCAACTGTAGTTGATAATACTGAAGGCACCAGTGCCGGTACAACTACCCAGTACCATTTTGCCGATGTAAGCGGTGATGGAAAAGCCGATAAAATTTACTGGAACTCAACCTTTGATTCGGGTAAAACGCGTGTTTTTCTGGCTACGGGTTCAGGGCAATTTAATGGAACAGCAGTTGCAGGTTCTGTGGGGGCCAGCACAACAGCCGGTACCACATTCTGGTATGCGGATCTTAATGCTGACGGCAAAGCGGATAAAATACTTTGGCATCCTACGCTAAATGGGGGCCAGACGATGGCGTATCTTTCCAATGGAGATGGTAATTTCACGGCTTCATCATCATTCAGTTCCGGTGCTACGAGTGTATCTGCAAATACAAAATTCTATTTCTCAGATATAGACGGGGATGGCCGTGCAGACAAGGTATATTGGAATCCTGATAATTACCTGGGAAAATTAAAAGTATATTTTGCCAGGACCAACAATGCTTTTCAAGGCCCTTATTACAGTTTAAGGGGTACCTCACAGAGTGCCAATACCCAATTCTTTTTTGCTGATATCAGTGGTCAGGCAGGGGGAGTACGAAAAGCTGACCAGATCCGCTGGAACTATGCAGAAAATACCGGAGAACTCCGTAATTATTTTGCTTACTAACGATTTCCTACAGTTAGGGTGGATTCGGAATTTCCGCCCTGACTGTTTTATAAAAATAATGTGTAAGTTGCTGTAAAATGTTATCACACAAGTTCACTGTTTTCTGGATTTCCTTATTACGATTTCTTATTAAACCAGATTGTTAATACGATTCCCATATATTGCATTTTCATTAACCAATCGCCAGCATGGACCAGTCCAAGTTGCCACTGCATATTGTCCCATATTATTGCACCGGCCATCCCTACTGCATGAAATGCTACCCAGAGTAAAAACATTAAGCCTGAGGTCCATCTCCAGTTTGATAAGGCCATCGAAATTATAAGAAACTCAATTACCAGGGCAGCAATAATTTCACGGACAGGTGCGAACACGATGGTCCACTTAGGAATGGCCGGATTGGGGGCACTTCTGTATTTTTCCCAAATGGTTCCAAAGAGCAACGGGCTATACCAAAGCATGCTTAAAAGAAATGCCGTTATTCCAGTCACCAATACAGCACTATAATTGATTGCTAGTTTTTTTTGATGCATTTTTTCTTGTAAAATTATTTGCAAAATCCTGTAAAAGATTGTCTGTTATGTTCCAGGTGAGGCAAGTTCTCTAATCTCGACACTTGTATTTTCTCCCTGAAGTATCGGACACTTCTTTGCGATTATAATTGCGTCATCAAAAGAATCTGCATAGATAAGTATATAACCTGCCACGGATAGGTTTTCTGATGTGTACGGACCTTCAATAGTTGTATCTTTAGGTTTAAGTACAACACCATCCTGTGAAAAATGATTTCCACCATCTGCCAGCTGTTGCGTGGCAGCGATCCCCTTTAGCCAGGCCATCCATTGCTCCATGTAAATTTTCATCTGTTCTTTGGAAGGCTGTGCCTCTGGATTGGTGATATCCATTCTGAATAGTAGTGCAAATTGCTTCATAGTGTTCTATTTTAATGAACACAAACATAAGCCACATTTACATTTTGTGAATTGATATAGGTCAAAATCGCTCTACTTCGATTTTAACCTGCTCAAAGTTTCTTCTCTGATATCCAGGTAAGAGGCCAATGATCTGTTTGACAGCTTTTGAATCAAGATGGGTTTTTCCTTTAGTACCAGATCATAACGTTGTTTGGCCGAAAGTGTAACCAGCTGTTCAATTCTTTGGTTTTGGTACGAATAGGCCATTTCCAGTATCTTTTGATAAAAAGATTTCCAGGCATCCATCTCTTTGTTCAGCCGAAAAAAGTTAGCGTGGCTGATAGCAAGCAGTGTTGTATCTTCAGTGGCTTCAATGATTTCAGCAGAAGGGGTTTGATTAATAAAACTTGTTAATGCAGTTCCAATATTACAGTCAGTCATTACAAAGCGTGTTTTCTCCATTCCGTTTTTGTCAAGAAAATAAGTACGCAAACAGCCGTTGTTAACATAATAGAAGGCATTACATACTTCGCCCTGTTGTAACAAGACTGTGTTTCGTTTTACAACCTTTAATTTGAAAAGTTCAGTGATGCGCTCAAGCTCTGTTTGATTAAAACCAGCGAGGTGCAGCAGTAAGTGTTTAAGTCTGTCTTTCATAATAAATGGTAATTCGAATTTAAGTAATTAATCAGGATTGTCTCGTTAAATCTCGTCTTCTAAAATGATTTATTTTACTTCTATATAGCCAATCGAAGGATCTGAGTCGTCTTATACTATATTAATCGATTGATAGCTGTACAATTCACATATGGAAATTAAAAACATTGGTCAGTTACTTGACAAAGTCAGATCAGGTAAATCTTCTGCTGAAGAGCAAGTTTTGCTTGAAGCCTGGCTTCATCAATACAATATGGAAGGGCCGACGGGATTGTCTGATGAAGATTTTCTGAATGCCAGGGCAAATATGCTTCATGCAATTAATCAGGCAAGATTGCATCCTGTAAAGAGAACCCGGTTATGGTATCGGCTTGCTGGTATTGCTGCTGCGGTTATACTAATGGTTTTTGGTGCCGGTCTTTATTATTATATAAACCATAAACCTGAATTTAAAGACGGCGCTGGTTATTCCAATGATGTGTCGCCGGGCAGGCAGGGCGCTACGCTTACGTTGGCCAATGGCAAAACAATAAGGTTAACTGATGCAGTGAGTGGCGAAATTGCAAAAGAAGCGGGGATAAGTGTAACTAAAACTGCCGATGGGCAGTTGATTTACGAGATGAAATCTCCTATGGAGCAGGAAAGCAAACAGGCTTATAATACCTTAACAACTTCCAGAGGGGAATCTTACATTCTGATTTTACCTGATAGATCAAAAGTCTGGCTAAATGCCGCATCAAGCTTAACCTATCCTGCTAACCTGGGCGAACAAAAGACGCGCAAGGTACGCTTAGAGGGGGAAGCTTATTTCGAGATTTCTAAAAATAAGGAGCAGCCTTTTAAGGTGGAGAGCAGGGGGCAGGAGGTAGAGGTACTGGGCACTCACTTTAATATAAATTCATATGCCGATGAGCGTACAGTAACCACAAGTTTGCTGGAGGGTAGTGTTAAGGTGATTGCTGAAAAAAATATGAATGCCCTTTTACTTAAACCTGGTCAACAAAGCAGATTGTCTGGTAATGCAGAACTTGACCTGATGCCGAATGTTGATGTGGAAGAAGCCGTAGCCTGGAAAAAAGGCTATTTCCAGTTTAATGGGGAAGACCTTCATGCCGTGATGCGGCAATTGACGCGCTGGTACAATGTAGAGGTTGATATGGTAAATATGCCACATAAGGAGTTTTATGGTGCAATCCGCAGAGATGTAAAATTATCTCAGGTATTGAAGATGCTGGAGTTAACCGGTAAAATTAATTTTAAGATAGAAGTTGAAAATAGTCAGGGTTATGAAAGGAGGAAAATTATGATCCGATAAGTACGAAACAGAAATCTTGTAAACAGATCAGAATGGTGAGACATTTCTGGTCTGCCATCAAGCCCTAATCATCGCTGCTAAGCAATTCATCAAAGCCACCTATAGTATAGGTGAGCTGGAACAGGTATGGGTTATCCACCAAATATAAACTAACAAAAAATGATCACAAAAAACCAAAAAAGAACAGCAATCTATATTGCAATTGTGCTAAGTATTGCCGGATGCAGGAAGGTTGAACAGGAAGTTACTACAGACCAGCGTTTGTCGCCGTATACCACATCAGATGCAAATCCGTTGATCGCAATCAGCGGACTCAACCCTTTTAAAGTCATGTCATTTAATGTGCGGCACAATGACCTAAATGATTCGCTGAGTATTCTGCAAAGAGCTCCCCTGATCAAACAAATTATAATTGATAATTCCCCCGATATTTTCGGCTGTCAGGAATATTCCGATAATGACTTTTCGTTTCCGTTTGCTAATGAAATGGCGACGCTTGGGTATGGTGTCTATTTTGATGAAGCTGCGTCGGGAGCGGGAAACCCAAGGGTTATATTTTTTAAAAACAGCAGGTTTACCATGGAGGGTAATGGTACCTGGGCTATTGGGGGAGGCAATACTGCCACTTGGGTAGTATTGCTGGACAACACGACCGGTAAAAAATACTTTGTGAGCAACAGCCATTGGCAATATGATTCTGCAGCAGTCAGGATAGCAAATGCGCGCAATCTGGCTATAGGAATCAATACCTATAATACGCAAAATTTACCAAAGATCGTATTTGGTGATTTTAACGCTGTACCCGGAACTGCTGAGATCGATACCTTAAAAAACAGGATAGACCTGGTGGATGCACTTAATGAGAACATTGGTGGTCCGACATTTCATGGCTGGACAGGGAATGGGATCAAGAAAACGGATTGGATGATGAGTGACAGGAGCATGGCATTCCTATCCTGGCAGGTAATTAAAACAAGATATTTAGTTGATGGCCGAGCAAGATGGCCTTCTGATCACTGGCCCATCATGGCAACCTATGTGCCTGCAGTACTGGGTGGCACACATACAGATGCCAACGGAGGAAGTGCGGTTGCTACAACAGACTATAGCTTTGCTGATGTAAACGGAGATGGGAAAGACGATAAGATATTCTGGCGGTATAACTATGACAGCGGTAAAGTACGGGTATTTTTATCTAATGGAAATGGTACTTTTGCTGCTGCAGTAACACATGCGCAGTCTGCTTCTTTAAAAACTACAACCAGGTTCTATTTTGCTGATGTAAACGGGGACCAGAAAGCAGATCTGATCAAATGGGATTATGATCTGAATTCCGGACACACTTTAGTGTACCTTGCTACCAGCAATGGTAGTTTTAGCGCTACTGCTATTGACAATGGCTCGGGACCAAGTGGTGTAGCTGCTACTGTTTACAATTTTGCAGATGTAAACGGTGATGGTATGGCTGATAAGATTTTTTGGCGACATAACTTCGATTCGGGCCGTACACGTATTTATCTGGCTATTGGTGGGGGGCAATTCAGTACTGCTGTGCAGGCAGGTACTGCTGGCGCCAGCGAAATTGCGGGCACCATGTTCTGGTATGCCAGGTTAAACAATGATAATTATGCAGATAAAATACTTTGGCACCCAACGGCAAATGGGGGACAGACCATGGCATTTTTATCCAATGGAGATGGCTTTTTTACAGCCTCACCTGGTTTTAGTTCTGGCGCGACAAGTGGACAGTCCGATACGAAATTCTATTTTGCGGATATAGATGGAGATGGTCTGGCCGATAAAGTTTACTGGAACCCCGGTGAGTATTTAGGAAAGTTAAAGGTTTATTTCGCCCAGGCCAATAATACTTTTCAAGGCCCGGTTTATTCACTGCGCGGAACTTCCCAGAGCGCCAACACCCAGTTCTTTTTTGCAGATATCAGCGGTCCGGTTGCCGGGCTGAGAAAGGCCGATCAGATCCGCTGGAATTATGCGGAAGATGGTGGAACAATGAAAAATTATTTTGGAAACTAATATTCTTATGCATAAAATCTTAATCTTTTTACTCTTGCTCGGTGGAAGTGCTTCCAGCGGGCAGGAGCATACTGCTTATACCATTATACCTACTCCTGTAAAACTTAATGCCGGAAGTGGAAGCTATCAGTTCGATAGTCATACGCCTGTCCAGCTTATTGGATTTGCAGCGAAAAGCAATCTGGAAAATTTCGCGAAGAAAATCTTCCAGAATACAACTGTACAACATGTTAAACAGATATCCCCTCCTAAGGCAGGGAGGGGACTAACACTGGTACTTGACCCTAAATTGCCGCTTCCGGAGGAGGGCTACCGGCTAACTGTTAACAGTGCTGGTATCCGGATTACCGCTCAAACAGAACGGGGGGCTTTCTACGGTTTGCAGACTTTACTTCAGCTGATGCCTGATACTTTGGCAAAGGGGAGTGGGCGGCTTCCTTTTGTGCTTATCGAAGATTATCCGCGTTACGCTTACCGGGGACTTCACCTGGATGTTGGCCGGCATTTGTTTCCTGTTTCCTTTATTAAAGAATATATTGACCTGATTGCCCAATACAAGCTGAATACTTTTCACTGGCATCTGACCGAAGACCAGGGCTGGAGAATAGAGATCAAAAAATATCCGAAGCTAACCCAGGTTGGTGGTTTCCGTGCGCAGACATTGATCGGGCATCACAGAACCGGTCCGCAGGTATATGATGGTATGCGTTACGGGGGATTTTATACGCAAAATGAGATCAGGGAAGTTGTTGCTTATGCGAAATCACGTTATGTGACTGTAGTTCCGGAAATCGAGATGCCAGGGCATTCGGTTGCGGCACTTTCTGCCTATCCGGAGCTGGCCTGCGGAAAAGAACCGGGGCCATTTAAAGCGAGGGAGAATTGGGGCATCGCTGATGATGTATATTGTGCTGGTAAAGAAGAGACCTTTAAAATGCTGGAGGATATTCTTGATGAAGTATTGCAGTTATTCCCTTCTCCCTACATCCATATCGGGGGTGATGAGTGTCCAAAAGCCAAATGGCAGGCCTGCCAGTTTTGTCAGGAAAGGATAAAAAATGAAAAGCTAAAGGATGAGCATGAACTGCAATCCTATTTCATTCAGCGAATTGAAAGATACCTGAACAGCAAGGGAAGAAAGATCATCGGCTGGGACGAAATTCTGGAAGGCGGGCTGGCGCCAAATGCAACTGTAATGAGCTGGAGAGGTATCAAAGGTGGTATTGCTGCTGCCCAACAAAATCATAACGTGATCATGACACCTGGCTCACATCTGTATTTTGACCATCAGGAAAGTAAATCAAAAGAAGAGCCCTTAAATATTGGTAGTTTTTTGCCCTTGGAAAAGGTTTATTCCTATAACCCCAGCCCGGTTGAGCTGAATGTGGAACAACAGCGATTTGTACTGGGTGTACAGGCCAATATGTGGACCGAATATATGCCGACTGCAGATAAAGTGCGGTATATGCTTTATCCCCGTCTTTTTGCCCTTTCAGAAATTGCATGGACGCCCCTTGAACGGAAAAACTGGAAGCAATTTTCTGAACAAAGTGTTTCCAGGCACCTTGCTAAACTTGATGCCAAAGGCATTATGTTCCGGGTACCAGTACCAATTGGAGCACAAGATACCACTATATCTGCCAATCAGTTTACCCTTAACTACAAAACGCCGGTAAAACACGCGAAAGTATTTTATACACTTAACGGCTTTGAACCCAGTGCGATTGACCAATTATACACAGGTCCGGTAATATTAAAAATACCTTCAGGAGAGGAAAGAACAGTGAAATGTGTGGTGATTACTGCATCGGGGAAGCGCAGCGTGGTAACGACTACCATCATTAAGGGCTTACCCGGGCAAACAGAAATTTCACCAGTTATAAACCAATAAAAGTAGCTTTATGAAGCGATACAGATATTTAATTGCCCTTGCTTTTTTTTTCGGTTTAGCCGCATCATTTGATGGCTATGCGAATGTTCCCGGAATAAAGATCATCCCCCAACCGGTAAGTGTGCAACCAGGCCCTGGTGTATTCAAGCTGAGCAGCGCGACCAATGTTACGGGCAGTAATGAAGCCGCCCGCGAAATTGCGGGGCTTTTTGCAGAGATGGTTCGGCCATCAACCGGATATGCGTTGAGGCAGTTGGGGAAATCGAAGTCAGAGATCTCGTTTTCCCTCAACAAAAGTCGGAATGCGGTTATAGGGAACGAAGGATATGTGTTAACGATCAGCCCTTCAAAAATTGAAATTACTGCTAATGCACCTGCAGGTCTTTTTTACGGTATGCAAACAATTATGCAGCTGCTTCCCAATGAAATTGTGAGCCCGTTAAAGTTGAACAACACCTGGAACATCCCCTGTGTTCAAATTACCGATTTTCCGAGATTTGGCTGGCGGGGACTGATGCTGGATGTGAGCCGTCATTTCTTTTCCAAAGACTTTGTCAAAAAATATATAGACCAGCTGGTCAAATATAAAATGAATGTTTTCCACTGGCACCTGACTGACGATCAGGGCTGGAGGATAGAAATTAAAAGCTTGCCAAAACTTACTGCTATTGGTGCCTGGAGGGCCCCGAGAATGGGTAAGTGGTGGACAAGGGACCCGCAGTTTGGAGGAGAGGAACCGAGTTACGGAGGCTACTATACCCAGGATGATATCCGAGAAATTGTGCACTATGCCAGTGCGCGTTATGTAACCATATTGCCCGAAATAGACGTTCCGGGACATAGCATGGCGGCGCTGGCTGCCTATCCGGAATTGTCCTGTACAGGGGGGGATTTCCGGGTAAATGTTGGCAATAGGTTTTATACGCTGGAAGACAATGCACTGTGTGCGGGCAATGAGCAGACTTATGCATTTATGGATAAAGTACTTTCGGAGGTTGCGGCACTGTTTCCGGGGCAGTACATCCATATCGGCGGGGACGAGTGCTATAAGGGTTTTTGGAAAGGTTGCAGCAAATGCAATAAAAAGATGGTAGAGGAAAATCTGAAGAGCGTGGATGAGCTGCAGAGCTATTTCATCAAACGGATGGAAAAGACCATAATATCCAAAGGAAAAAGGCTTATTGGCTGGGACGAGATCCTGGAGGGTGGATTAGCACCTGAAGCTGCAGTAATGTCCTGGCGTGGATTTAAAGGGGGTATTGAAGCCGCTAAAATGAACCATCCAGTAGTGATGACGCCTACAGGCCATTGTTACCTTGATCTGTACCAGGGCGACCCGATCATCGAACCTCCAACCTATTCCATGTTACGCTTAAATAGCGCGTACAATTTTGATCCGGTACCTGAAGGTGTCGATCCAGCCCTGATATTGGGTGGCCAGGGTAACCTGTGGACCGAATCGGTGCCTAACATCCGGCATGCAGAATACATGACCTGGCCCAGGGCATTTGCATTAGCAGAATCTTTATGGTCGCCTAAAGCGGCTAAAAACTGGGAAAATTTTGTATTACGGGTTGAACATCACTTTAAACGCTTTGATATTGCGGGGACCAATTATGCTACCAGTATGTATGATGCGATCATAAAAGGTGTTAAGGCCCCCTGGCCGGAACCATTGAAAATAGCCTTATCTGCGGAAGTTAAGGGCATGGACCTGTATTATAGTTTTGATGGTACCTATCCCGATCAGTATTCGTCGAAATATACTGATACGTTAAGTATCCCACGTGGAGCAGATTTGTTCAGGGTAGTGAGCTACCGTAAGCACAAGCCTGTTGGGAAAATGATCAGCATTAGCATTAAAGATCTGGAAGCGCGTAAGTGACCATGCCTTATGATGGATCAAGGCAGCCGGTTCATAAATATGAGCCGGCTTTTTTATGTGCGATGCTTATGTTTAACTAACTTAGTGTTTTGTTTACCTATGAAATTAACTGATAACGCCCAGCTTGGGATGATCGTGGATAGTGCTCCCATTGGCATATGTATCCTTAATGCAGAAACGCTGGTTGCGGAGATGCTAAATGATAAGTTTTTGGAGATTGCGGGGAAGCCCAGGGAGGCAATCCTGGGCAAATGGTACTGGGAGGCTTTTGCCGAAGCAAAAGAATATTTTGAGCGGGCCTTAGCTGAGGTGGTGATATCAGGTGAGCCTTATTATGCCGATGAGGTTAAGCTCATGCTGGTCCGGCACGGCAAACAGGAATGGATCTATGTGACATTTGTTTATGCTCCGGTAAAAAATACGGATGGGCAGGTAACCAAGGTTGCGGTATGGGTGCTTGAACATACTTCGCAGGTACACGAGCGCCAGAAAGTAACTGCTGAACGCGAGGCTGCCGAACGCGAACGCGACAGGCTTTACAATTTTTTTAGGCAGGCTCCGGCTGGGATCTGTGTGATGGCTGGCCCAGATTTTGTCTATGAGCTGGTTAACGTCAATTATCAGGCGCTGCTTCCGGGACGTGAACTGCTGGGCCGGCCAATGTTCGAGGCGGTGCCGGAACTGATCGGTACACCACTGGAACAGGTGCTGAAAGAAGTTTATGCTACCGGCAAGCCCAAAGAGTTTTCAGAGCTTCTTGTCCCATTTAATGAATATGAAGGTGGCCCTACAGTGGACCGGTATTTTACCTTTAGCTATGTACCGCGGTTTGATGCACAGGATATGGTGGACGGGATTTTTGTGTTCGCTTATGAGGTTACCCATATTCTGCAGAGCAAGTTTGCAGCCGAGCAGGCGGTAAATAATTTACAGCAGATCATTGATATCCTTCCAGCCTCAGTGGTGGTGATCAGGGGGGATGACCTGATTGTAGAAATGATCAACAACTCCAATCTCAATTATTGGAAAAAAAGCAAAGAAGAGGTGTTGGGAAGGCCATTCCTGGAAATTCTGCCAGACCTTGCCGATCAGCCATTTGCCGGACAGCTTCGCGAGGTGATGCGCACAGGCGAAGTGCTGGATGTTAAGGAAAGCCCTGTGTTGTTTACCATGGCTGATGGATCTATCCGCGAAACGTTTGTGGACTATACCTATCAGCCCTTATCGGACATTAAAGGAAACATTACAGGTGTACTGGTCATGTCCTTTGAAATTACAGACAGGGTTCATTCGAAAAGGATGCTGGAAAAATATGCAGAGGAACTGGCCATTTCCGAAGCAAGGTTCAAGTTTGTGATCCAGGAAGCGCCTGTTGCAATCGGCGTTCTCGCTGGCAGGGAGCTGATCGTAGAGTCCGCAAACGCCAAGATACTGGAGGTTTGGGGCAAGACAAAGGAGATTGTGGGAATGAAATTGGAAAAAGCGCTTCCAGAGCTTCAGGGGCAGCAATTCCTTGGTATTCTGGATGAAGTTTTTACTTCAGGCATTGCATTTCATGCCGAAGAGATCAAAGCAATGCTTGAGCATGATGGTGAGCTGAAAGAATTCTTTTTTAATGTGGTGTATCAGCCAGTGGCAAACGCTTCGGGCGCAACCGCTGATATCCTTGTAGTAGCGGTTGATGTTACTGCACAGGTCCAGGCCAGAAGAAAGGTTGAACACGCAGAGGTGATGTTGCGTCATGCGCTCGAGGCTGGTAATGTTGGCACCTGGAATATACATACCGAAACCCGGAAAATGATTGCTTCTCCGAGGCTGAAAGAGCTTTTTGGTTATGACCAGGAAGATGAAATGGAGCTGGCCCACGCCATAGCACAGATCGATGAGGAACATAGGGAAGCGGTTGCCCATGCAGTCGATGATGCTATCCAAAATGGTGGAAACTACGATATTTCCTATAAGGTGATCGGATACAGGGACAAAAAGGTTCGCTGGGTGCGGGGCCTTGGCAACCTTGCTGTAGATGAATCGGGTAAGTTTACAACATTTACGGGAGTGATCATGGACATCACTGATATCAAAGAGGACGAAATAAGAAAGAACGACTTTATCGGCATGGTGAGCCATGAGATGAAGACTCCCTTGACCTCGCTCAATGCCTATCTGCAGCTAATGCAGCGCAAGGCCGGCAAAGGCGAGGTGATTGCTGGTCAATCCTTTGAGCAACCACTTAAGCAGGTTCGTCAGCTGACAGCTTTGATCAATGGTTTCCTGAATGTCTCGCGTCTGGATGCGGGTAAGATCCACATTGAGAAGAGCCGTTTTGATATTGCCGAAATGATTGCGGAGGTTTACACCGAGCACATTGATCTTTACAGTACGCATCAGATTACCAGTGATCTCAAAGCGGGAATTTATGTGGAGGCTGATCGGGCAAAGCTTTCCCAGGTGGTCAACAACCTGATGAGCAACGCGGTGAAGTATTCTCCTGTAGGGTCAAAAATTATGATATCCTGCGCTCCGGTTGGCGATTTGGTAAGGGTTGCTGTTTCAGATCGGGGGATAGGGATTGATCAGGCTGATCTTGAAAAACTCTTTGAGCGTTTTTATCGTGTAGAGAACAATACGAATATATCGGGTTTTGGGATCGGACTTTATCTCAGTGCAGAGATCATTGATCGTCATGGTGGGAAGATCTGGGCGGAGAGCGAACGGGGCAAGGGTTCAACGTTTTACTTCGAACTACCTATTGCTGAGCATGACGGAGGATAGGTTGATCAAAATGGTTTAATTCTGATATATATTGCCAATCAAAAAGCATTTTCAACGATATAGATGAATTATTTTATTTAGTTTTAAGGTATGCAACGGAGACAATTTTTAAAAACTTCAATCCCTGTGCTGGTGCTACTGGCAAACGGGGAAATTGTTCAGGGTACAGGTAAATACCTGGCTGAAAACGGCAAAAAAAGCAAACTTCGTTTTGCAGTGGCATCCGATGGGCATTACGGTCAGCCAGGCACGGAATATGCAAAGAACTATCAGCAAGTAGTGGAGCAGATCAATCTGCAGCATAAAAAGAAACGTTTGGATTGCTGTATCATCAACGGTGATATCATTCACAATTCACCCTCTTTTCTTGCACCTGCCAAAAAATGCCTGGATCAGTTGAAAATGCCTTATTATGTTACCCAAGGTAATCATGATATGGTTACCGAAGCAGTTTGGACAGATACCTGGAATATGCCATTCAACTATGCTTTTGTGATGAAAGGCCAGGTGTTTATATTGGCCAGTTCCTCGAATGAAAAGGGCGATTACCTTTGCCCGGACCTGATTTGGATGAAAGCCCAGCTGGAAAAGCATAAAGCAGCTGAGAATGTATTTATTTTTGTTCACATTACCCAGGTTAAATGGACAAAATATGGCATTGACAGCCCGGATTTTATAGACCTGATCAGCCAGTATAAAAACGTAAGGACAGTTTTTCATGGCCACGACCACGACCAGGATGATGTAAAATCGAAAAATAATATAACGTTCCTTTTCGATTCTCATATTGGCAGCAGTTGGGGTACTGCTTATAAGGGCTACCGGATTGTGGAGCTGATGGACGACAACAGCATTGTAACCTATATGATGAATCCGATTGATAAACTGAATGAACTAGTGCTAAATTTGTCTGATAAGTAGGTTTACCATTGCTGAAGTATCTATATCATAAAGATCAATTGATAATGTAGCCTTACACCAGGTTTGATTTATTCTTTAACGATGCGACAGATAGAGTTAAACACACCCCATGAAATCAGGAGCGCGATACACGGTTTTTGGTATCGGAATATAGATATGGGTCCTGTAAAATCCGTTTTTGAAGTAATGCCTGATGGATCAATCTCACCTGAACCGGGACTTTAAACGGTATATCGGCATTACCGCTACTACATTTGCCCGTCAAATAAATGTGCGCCGGGAGGATCTTGGTGATGATTTTGTCGCAATTGTTCTATCTTCCTGAAGATATGTTGTGGAATTTTGCAACATGAAAAATCAAAAAGTCTTAGTATCAGGCGCGAGTATCGCAGGCCTTTCAACTGCCTGGTGGATGAACTATCTCGGTTATCAGGTCAGCCTTGTTGAACTGGCACCATTACCACGCACTAACGGGGCCGCTGTCGATCTGAATGCGCAGACGGTCGAGATCGTCAAACGTATGGGACTGTATGAACAGTTAAAGGCGCACCAACTCGGTGTCGATCAGATCGAATATAAAAACGCGGAGAACGTAACGGAAGGTTGTATTGTAATTGATCGTAGAGGTGAGACACAAAACGACGAGATCGAGATCGAACGGCATAAATTCGTTGAAGTCATGATGGCCGCACTCCAAGGAAAGGTCAATTTCAAGTTCAACGACAGTATTATCGGTTTAAAAGAGTTTTCAGATAGAATAAACGTTAGTTTCAAAGGAAGCAGCTCCCAGGATTTTGACATCGTACTGGGTGGCGATGGATCCCATTCGGGCACCAGGAAGATTTGGTTCGGACCTGAAACTGATTACAGCCATTTTCTTGGGGCTTATTTTTCCATCAGCATCATCCCCAAACTCCTTGTGCCGGAACGGAACATGCAAACATATAGTGTACCGTATAAATCAGTGATGTTAAATAGCTATAATAGAAAGACGGACATCATTTTTATTTTTCTGTCTGACAACGATATCCCTTATGACTATCGGGATGTGGCCCATCAGCGAACAATAATGGAGGAGCAATTTTCCGGTATCGGCTGGCGGAGTGCAGAACTACTCCAGGAAATCCAACAGGAACCGGATTTTTATTTTGATAGGTTTTGCCAGATAAAAATGCCTTCCTGGTCAAAGGGACGGGTGGCGCTGATTGGCGATGCTGCTTACTGCCCGTCACCGGCTTCAGGTCAGGGTGGATCGCTGGCGATCCAGGGTGCTGCCGCGGTAGCCGATGCGTTATTGAAAAACCAGGGGAATTTTCGTGAAGCATTTGCCGAATTCGAGCGTGTACTTCGTCCTCATATTGAGGAAATACAAAACATGGCTGAGCAAAATCTAAAAACGAATTTTGTACTAAGATCGGAAGAAGCCATTCGGAAACGAAATACCGAAGCAGCGTTGTTTTAATCGGGGTTCTATGGCGTTGAAAAGACAATCCCATATATGGTTCCATAGAGCCATCATTTCAGCCTTTGTATGAAGAGTGTCTTCAAATTCATCATCGTTTCACTTATTTAGAAATCTTTTGATGTTTTCGTCATTGACATCTTCCAGACCGGTAATTGACTGGACAACGCCTTGTCTATCCAGCCACACACAAAAGGGCAAATTTCTGTTTGGAAATCCGGATTTGGCCAAACCTGTTTCCAAAACTACCGGAGTTTGAATTCTGCCAATGCCAGACAGGCAGTCATTAACAGCAGATATATCCTCTGTACTATTGATTAAAAGGATTTCCATGTCATTCCCAAAATACAAATTTAATTTATTTATCCGGGCAATATCGTTCAACCCGGCTTTAACTGACCAGAAGGCGAGCAGGAGCATTTTTCCTTTATAATCTGATATCCACCGAGCGCTATGTGGCGAATTTATAATATTTTCTAATAAAAGATTTGGCAGGGAATCACCTACAGCAATTTGCGTTCTGCTGTATTTTTTGAAAGATTTTTTGTTTGCTATCGACTTATCCTGTTTCAATTTAATATGCAGCGTGTATACATCTGTATCACCATAGAGTATGGTCTGGGCCGTAAAATATGGATGCGAAAATGAGAGTTCATCTGATCCACCTCGAAGCCAAATCCTAAATCTACCTTTGTTATCGCTGAGCTCGTATGCTTGCGATTTTTTTAATTTTACCAGCGTACCCACTATTGGTTGCCCCTTTTCATTTTTGACATCCCCATATACATACACGCCCCGATGCTGTGCGGTGGTCACTTCAGTTAAGCTGAGACAGATGAGCAACAAAAATAAATTTTTCATCGTGTTAAATTTTGTTTATTTATGATAAAACCACCACGATCTTAGTTGTTCCACTAAAAATTTTTCAAAGATCATGATGGTTTGGTTTTTAATTATATGTTACTTAACGCTGTGGAATGAAGTGGCTATGGGAAGCCCTTTGATCGCATTACTGATGTTTTCTCCTGTTACTTCAGAGGATCCGGTGATGGCAAGGACCCTGCCTTCAGGGCCTATCCATGCTACAGCAGGAAATGACCTGATATCAAAATTCTCAGAAATTGCCGTATCAGGAAATAAAATGGGCAATATAAACGGTGTGCCTGTCCAAGAGTTGATCCTGTTAACCACTATTTTAACATTTCGTTCGGTGTCTTTGAGGCTTTTGGGATTTACCAAAAATATTTGAAGTTTTCCGGAATATATTTTTTGCAATGAATCCATCTTCGGAAATGCATCAATACAGCTTGAGCAGCCACTATGCCAGAAATCAAGCAACAAAATCTTACCCTTAAAATCGGAAACTTTTGCTTTAACTATGGTTGAATTCATAAAATTAGTGATCTCAATATCGGGCAGTTGATCTCCTATTTTCAAGTGCTTTATCATGGTGGGTGCTTGTGCATGTACATTTGAAAATAAGTGGCATAGGGCTAAAATAAATGGCAGGAAAAGTTTTTTAATTAATTTCATTTGCAAGAATATTAAATTATGGGTTTTGCTCCAGCCCGCTGATCCGCACGGCATTCTGGTCAAGCAGGTAGGTGTAACGGGCAGCACCGGGTTCGAGCCGCGATGTCTGGCCGTTGATGTTACGGTAAAGGACCTGAGCGGTTTCAATGTCCTTGTTCAGGCGCCGCAGGTCAGTCCAGCGGATCGAACGGAATACCAGTTCCTTTCTTCTTTCGGCAAGGAGACTATTCAGGAGTTTTTTAGGATCGCTCTCCGTAACGGGCAGGAATGTTCCGCTCTTCCAGCGCTTGGCCAGCAGGGTGTTCAGGCTTTGCTGCGCCCTTGGGATGTCGCCGTTTCGCACCGCGCATTCCGCTTTGTTCAGCAGCACCTCATCGGTGGCGATACCCGTAAACAGTGTAGGGGCACTTGTTCCCGAATAATTGCCTTTATAGGCCTGGCTGCCGTCCGCGTTGGCTTGGTAGAACAGTGTTTTTCGAAGGTCATTGTTGGCATAAGACCGGTACAAATTGGTGTCGATCTTTGCCCGCGATTGCTGCAGGGTTGGAGGGGGCAGGCTGCGCGCGTCATAGATCACTTCGGCATTGAATTGCGCGAAAGGGATGGCGGCGGCGGCGCTGAGCGTGTTATAATCGAGCAGCGTGCTGTACAGCGCCAGACAGGAGTCGGCGTAAAGTTCGCTTTGCCGGTAATCCCGCATCGACAGGTAAATACGGGAAAGCAGGCCAAAAGCGGCAGCTTTACCAGGCTGGTGTTTGACTGGCGAAACCGGGGGGAGCAACGCTGCTGCCTGCTTCAGGTCGGTTAGGATTGCGTCATACGTCTCCGCGATGCTGGCCCTGCTGACCGGGGCCTCTATGGCTGCTGTTGTGCGGACCGGTATCCCCGGTGAGTTGCCTGCTGTGCCTGCGTCATAGGGACCGGCAAACAGCTGGGCAAGCGCGAAATGATAACTGCCCCGCACAAAAAGGGCCTGCCCCCGTACAGCATTCTTCCGGTTGGTTTCGCCACCCATTTTCGGTTCGGCCTCCAGCACGATATTGGCATAGGAGATGATCTGGTAGGGGCCGGTATAATCGCCGCCGATATCCGCGGTTTTGTTCCAGAGATAAAAATCTCTTTGCCGCTGCACAAGGCTGTTCCAGTCCGCCGTAGTAAGGTAATAGTTATCTGCGCTACTCTCCGGCGCGGAGGGATAGCGGCAGTTGATAAAGCTGTAGTTGTTCAGGATGCCTTCCAGGTCTTCCAGTTTGGAAGGCGTGGTGATGGAGGCATCGGATTTGGCTTCCAAATATTTTTTACAGGAAGGCAATAGGGCGCTCAGGACACAAAGGCCGAGAAGTGGGAGAATAGATTTATGGTTTTTCATGGCTATGGATTTAAAGGGAAAGTTGAACACCGGCGGCATAGGTGGCGGGCGGCCGCAGGCCGTAAAGCACATCAGGATCCAGGCCTTTTTTATTGGCCCGCCAGAGGATCCAGTTGAGCTGGTTGAGGTACACGTTAAAAGTCAGTTTCTTCAGCCGGTAGCCCAGCGCGATGTCAGTCAGCTTGATGTTATCGGCTTTCTCCACGTTGATCTCCGAGTACTTATAAAAGTTGTCGCGCAACGTATTGACCGGGTAGGACAGTGAAGGAACGTTGGTCCGGGCCTCATCGCCTGGCTGCTGCCAGCGCTGATCATATTCGGAATAGCCGATCGCCCTGCTGAACAGATCGGTATAACTGATCGCCGGCCGTCGGAAAAAATAATTAAAACGGTAGCCGATGTTAAAGGAAAGCACCAGGTTCTTATAATCCAGTGCATTACGCAGCGTACCGAACAGCGGTGGTACCGCGGAGCCGTTGACCACCTGCTGGCTGGCCGGGTTCTGCGACATAGCCAGGTAATCCTTGCTCACCTGCCCGTTAAGATAGCCCTGCGGGTCGCCTGTGGCTGGATCAAGCCCCGCCCATTTATAGCTGACGATCACATAAGGGTTATAACCGGTTACCGGGAAAATAAACAAGCCATCGCTCACCAGACCTTCATCGGTCGGCGGGTTAAGGTTTTTAGTGGTTTTATAGGAAATATAGTTCAGCAGGAGCATGCTGCGCCAACTCAGCGCGCCTTTCAGGTTGACCGTATTCAGCACCAGGTCGACACCATGGGAGCGGATGTCGGCCGAGTTCTGGTCATTGGTTGAAAAGCCGACCGTGGGGTCGAGTTGCACACCATTGATCAGGTCAAGTGAATGTTTTTTATACACATCTACGCTGCCGCTGATGCGGCCATGCAGCAGGGAAAAATCCAGTCCCGCGTTCCAGGTCCTGACCTGTTCCCAGCGCAGGTCGGGATTGGGCGGGGAATCGATACCCACGAAAGGCACATTGATCTCGGACTGCGCTGCGGAATAATACTGGATGCGGCTGAGCGAGGTGGCATTAGGCGCAAGGTTGCCGCTCAAGCCGTAGGACAGGCGCATATTCAGCTGCTGCAGCCAGCTGAAGTGATAGAAGGGTTCTTCGCTGATGCGCCACAGGCCGCCAGCTGACCAAAGGGGTACCCATTTCTGGTTGGTAGCGACGCCGAACAGGTTGGAGGCATCCCGTCTGGCGCTCAGAGAGAGGGTGTATTTTTCCCGGAACGTATAGGCAGCATTGGCGAAAGTGGAGACAAAGCGATTCGTGTAGCGCTTGAACAGGGTACCGTCACTGATGAACGTAGTGCCGCTGATATTGCCATAGCTGGGATAAGCGCGGGTGTAGTCGACATTGACCGTGGTCAGGGAATTGGGGTCATATCCATAGGTCCGGTAGGTGTCTATAGCGATCCGGTTTTCGCGGAGCTCAGCACCAAGAATGGCGCTCAGCTGGTGATCGGTAGCAAATCTCCGGTTGACGGTCAGCTGCCCCCTGACGGACTGGGAACGGTTGATCGTATTACGGTCGAAAAGAATACTGTTTTTGGGGACGATGTAGGTAACCGTATTGCCGCTGATCTGCGTGAAGCGGTTGATATAGTCCCGGGTATAGTAAGTGTTCAGATTGGACAGATCCCGGTAATCGCTCCAGCTCTGCTGGTACTGGTACTTGATGTCAGCTGTCAGCCAGTCTGTGACTTTATAACTCATCCCCAGATTACCCAGGATATCGGTCATGTTCGTGCTCCGGTCCAGGTTATCCAATTCCTGCAACGGCCGGTATTTCCAGTCCAGCAGTTTGCCTTTGCCAGCGGTATCGGTATACAGACCTCTGCGGTAGATGTCGACGGCGGCAGGACTGCCGTCCGGGTTGATCAGCCGGGCGTAAGGGGACAACGAAGTACTGCTGCTGGTATAGGAACCATAGCCGCCCGGGCTGTTGTTGAGCGCCTTCGTCTTGGTCAGGATCAGCTCGGTTTGCAGCTGCCATTTGCTGGTCAGGTCGATCACGTTATTCGTTCGCAGGGTCAGCCGGCCGTTCTCATTGCCTTTCAGCGTGGCCAGCGCAGGGTCATAGCCTGCCGAGGCGAGGTAGCGGACTTTCGGCCCGGAGCCGCTAAGGCTGACATAATACTGCTGGCTGGCCTGCGGACGGTACAGGTATTTTTGCATGTCATTCCTCACATCCTGTGTTTTAAGTTGGGAAAGCTGTGCTTCGGCATCTGCAGCGCTAAGCTGACCAAGTTTCTGTTTTTGCAGGATCTCTACCGCCTCGGGGATGCCGGGGCGCGTGCGGGCGGTGAACTGGTTGTTATAATAGCCTTTGCCGAACAGGTAGCGCTGTAGTTCCACCATGCTGGCGGAGGATAGCTGACCGGCGGAGAATAGGTCGGGTCGCGATGACAGCGTCGTATTGACATTGGCGCTCACTTGCAGGGGCTGGTTCTTCCGGCCTTTTTTCGTGGTGACCACGATCACGCCGTTACCCGCCCGGGCCCCCCAGATGGAGCTGGCGGCGGCGTCTTTCAACAGCGTGATGTCTTCGATATCGTTCGGATTGATGTTGGTGATGTCCCCGCCATAGGGGAAATTGTCCAGGATAACCAGCGGGGAGGCTGCAGTGGAGGTCAGGGTGCTGAGGCCCCGTACTTGCAGCGTTTGCTGCGCGCCAGGACGGCGGTCGACCAGTAAACTGCTTGTTAAACCATCCAGTCGACTGACAAGATCAGGCGTATTTCTGGATTCCAATAAAGTTTTATCCAATTGGTAAAAAGAGCCTGTAGCCCGTTCTTTGGGAATATCCTGGTAACCGGTGCTTACCACACTCACTTCCTCCAGCTTTCCAACAGCAATCTGTAATTTTACCGTACCTATATCTGTGGCTGCCTTTAATTCTAATGGGGTCATCCCTACATATGAGATCTCAATCGTTGCCCTTTCATCTACATTTTTTACAACAAAAGTCCCATCCTTACTCGAAAAAACAGAAGTGTTTGTCCCTTTAACTTTTATAGTTGCTCCAGGGACAGGGCTTCCGTTTTCATCAACAATTTTACCAGAAACATCAATATTCTGAAAAATATTTTTTGCTGTGCTCTGGATGAAAAGAGTAGCTTTCTCCAAAATGGAAGGATCCTTTCTGGAAACTATAACCATTTTTTCTCTGATATAAAACTCCAATTGTTGGTTTTTAAAGATTTGCGGGAGCACCTCCTTAAGCTCAGTTTGTTTGACATTGATGGTTACCAGCGGAGCGCTCCTCAATAAAGTTCCGTCTGCTACGAAATCATAGCCCGTTTGCATTTTTATCTTTTCAAAAATGCTGACCAGTGTTGCATTTTGTTCAGATAGCGTAATTTTTTGTGCTATACCAGCAGCGCTGACATGCATAAGGGATGCTATAAGTAATACGGTGGTTAGGCGCATAATTAGCAGAATTTTGTGGTATAGCTGTTTGTGTATACCTATTTGTTTGGTAAATTTTTGATACATTCGTTCGTAGTTTGGTTTGATAGTGGAGTAGCTATTGCTTTTTGGAGCTATGGCTAACTTCACTGATATGCATCCGCCTCTACTTTCCAGGGAACAGGCGTTTGCGCTAAACAGTTGATACTAGATATTGGCCGTGGCCAGACTTAACCAGGTTCCGATCTAATCGGGATCTGGTTTTTTTGATTTACTTCGTCACCACTACCGTCCTTCCTTTTATTTCAAATTGAACCAATTTTGTGAGTTCCAGGGCCTGCAGTACCTGGCTTATCTTTTTCGAACGGGATACATTGCCCGAAAATTCGCCTGCAGGTACGTTTCCTTCATACTTTACTTCAATATTATACCACCTGGCGATATGCCGCATAACGGTTTCAATGTCTTCGTTATTGAATACAAAGTTTCCCTCTTTCCAGGCTATTGCTTCGGTCATGTCAGCTTTTTTTACAGTTATTCGGTTGGAGCCGGTCAAGACCGACTGCTGACCGGGCCTGAGCACAGTTTCTTCCACAGTTTTACCATGTTGTTTGGGCAGTCCTTCGTCGTAAGTAGGAGATGCCGTAACACGCACAGCTCCTTCCAGCAAGGTTGTCTTTGTTACTCCTTCATTTTCATAACTGTTAATATTAAAATGTGTACCCAGCACTTCAACTTCCTGATTGCGGCTTTTTACGATGAAAGGATGTGCCCTGTCTTTGGCTACTTCCAGGTAAACCTCGCCCGTCATTTCTATATGGCGATACTTATTTCCGGCAAAGCTGGACGGAAACCTGATAGAAGATGCGGCATTCAGCCAGGCTTTGGTGCCATCAGGTAAAACAATTTGATAGGTGCCACCGAGAGGGGTTGATGCGACAAGTGTGGTCATTGTTTTAACGCTGTCGGCAACTACTACACTTGTTTTGTTCGTATCTAAGGTGATGACTTTACCGTTTGCAAGAGTAAGAATTGCAGTGTTTTTACCTGGCGCGATGTCGTCGGCATCATTCAAGAGATTGTTGGTTACAGTACTTCCCTCGGGATTATCGCTTATAGATGATGTATAGAACCATACCCCCAGTGCAATTATTGCTGTCGCCGCTACGGCAGCAATAGCTCTACGCAGTCTGAATATCGACCAAGACTTCAACGTGTTCTTAGGATGGGAACCAGCTTCAACGCCTTGTTCCGTTTCGGCAGCAATGTATGCCCAGCTCTCGCGGCCTATCCTGTTAAAATCGACATCTTTAGCGCTGATGATTTTGGCCATTGCCACTTTATTATATACTTGCTCTACCAGTCGGCGCTCCTGATCTGTACAGTTGCCATCCAGATAACGGTCTATTAATTGTGCTGCTTTAAGTTTTGAATCCTTCATAATGCGTCCATTACTATAAAGACACATCCCGAAAGGGGTAGGTGGTATTGGGTGTTGAAATAAATTATGCCCTATGCTTAAGGAGTTCCAGGAGGATTACCGCAGCACCGGCATGCTGGTTTAGTTTCAATTTCAATGTCCTGATGGAATTGGAGATCTGTTTTTTCACCGTCTCTTCTGATGTGCCCAGCCTGGCGGCAATTTCTTTATTACTCAAAAATTCCTTGCGGCTCATCTCAAAAACAGCTTTCATGCGGGGGGGCAGTAGATTAATCTCCTGATCGATCAGGGCTATCAAATCTCTTTCTTCAATGGTTTGTACCGTATTGTCATCAGCTTCTTTCATTTCCCCGGCTATTATATTCAGGAAATCATCATTGATCCGATGTTTGCGTATATGATTGATTACCCTGTTGCGTGCGGTGACGTATAAATACGCTTTTAAATTGGTTTTGATCTGCAAATCTGCAGCCTTAGACCAAAGGGAAATAAAAAGTTCCTGTATGACATCTTTAGCTTCATCTTCATTGTCCAACATCTTATAGGCATGCAAAAACAAATTATGCCAGTGCCGGCTATAGATCTCTGAAAAGGCCAGGCGGTCACCCTGTTTCAGCAAAACAGTAAGTTCCCGATCCGTAAGTTTGCTAAAAGCCGACATCTACTAAAGTTATCCTAAACAAAAGTTAAAGAAATTCCAGGACAAACTTATTGAATATTTCTTGCAAAACAGATCATGACTAATTAAGCATCACTCCTCAATGGCTGCATGATTTGGCGCTGAAGGAAGCCAAAAAAACGCTATGCCTGTTCGCAGGATGCAGAATTATTGGTCAATAGTGCGGCTAAAGTTAATGAACAATTACCAGGTGTAACGTCAAGCAGAAACCTCATTGGTGCTGATCCGCGTGATGGGATATGGACTACTTGCAGGAATGTTAGGGACACTGATCTAAGCATGGATATTTGAGGTGCTTTGGCTTTCAAAAAATTATTTTGACTGATATGGGTATTGTGAAATATAATTGTATTTTTTTTAATTATTTAAAATAAAATTTTATATCTCAACTATTTGATTATCTTTGTGTATAATTTAAATATAATACAATGCAACAAGGAACAGTAAAATTTTTCAATGAGACAAAAGGTTTTGGATTTATCGTGCCAGCGAATGGTGATAGCGAAATTTTTGTTCATTCTTCTGGTTTAATGGACAACATTCGTGAGAATGATTCCGTAAGCTATGACATCGAGCAAGGTAAAAAAGGCTTGAATGCAATTAACGTTAAGATCAGCTAAACAGATTTCAATTATAATTGATAAGGCACCTGCTTTCGGCAGGTGTTTTTTTTTGTGCCAGTACTACTGATCTGGACGCTGTGACCCTTTGTTTCCTGACTAAGAGCCGCTGGTTTGCTTTGTTATCATTTATGAAGGAATTGATATTTAAAGACTGAAAAGCGTTCAAATTAATCAGCTCATTTAACTAAATTTTTAAGGGTTTTCGAAATTTAATTTGGTGGGTTAAATTACACTCGCTATCCGTAACCGTTTTTGTGTATGGCCTGTTTTGGCGTCACAGTTATTTAATAATTCCCAACGTGGATTTGATCTTCCATCTCTATTTGAGATAATCGTATTCGCCATCTCTCGATCTCGCGCTCCAGATCATCCGCTGGCAGTCGTGCAGGTCCGTAGACAACATGGGGCTCCAACACTGAAAATCCTGTAAATTCTAATATCCCCCGGTGCAATGGACG